>JBGTSH010000194.1:0-19694 GCA_041940405.1 Polyangiaceae bacterium | reverse complement strand
TCGTGTCGGTGGCGTTCGGTTCGCCCGTCACCGAACTGGTCTCGCTCTCGCCCGTCGAGTTGCTCACGTCGATCTCCGTTTCGACGTCGTCGTCACTCCCGTCACGGTCGTCGGGCGAAACCGCCACGCCACCCGCGTAAATGTATGGTCGACCATCGGAGTTCTGCGCCATCGCGGATGACGCCGGCTCGTTCTCGATGGGCAATGGTGCCGGGCTCGGGCGAAAAGGCCTCGAGCATGATGCGCTCACCGCGGCGCGGGAGATGGGCGCGCACGGTCCCACGTCGCTGTCGCTCTATCCGTACCTCGTGCCCGAGAAGCACGGCGGTGCGGCGGTCGGGAAGCCCGGTGACGATCGCTACGTCGATGTCCGCTCGCTCGTCTTGGTTCGCGAGGGCCTGGCCCAGGTCAGCCCGATGGCCGACTCGATCTTTGCGGTCCAAGGCCTCGGCAGCTGGCCGGTCTCGGCGTTCGGTAGCGCCGCGCAGCGAAGCTCGCTCCTCTCCAGGGTCGTTCGCGGCGAGTCGATCGGCGCGTTCGCGCTGACCGAGCCCGAGGCCGGGACCGACGTCGCGAGCCTGCGCACCACCGCGCGCCGCGAGGGGGGCGACTGGATCCTGGACGGCGAAAAGCACCTCATCTCGAACGTCGGGATTGCGCACCATTACGTCGTCTTCGCCAATGCAGATCCGAGCGCCGGCAAGAAAGGGATCACGGCGTTCCTCGTCGACGCGCACACGCCCGGAATCGTCGCCGAGACGATGGCGCTCTCGAGCCCGCACCCCCTGGGACGCCTTCGCTTCTCCGGGTGCCGGGTGCCGGACGCCGCGCGCGTCGGCGAGATCGGCCAAGGCTTTACCATTGCGATGGAGACGCTCGATGCGTTTCGCATCTCGGTGGGCGCGGCAGCGAACGGCATGGCGGCGCGCGCCCTCGGGCTCGCGATCGCGCACGTGGCGCGCCGCAAGCAGTTCGGCGCTCCCCTCGCCGACCAGCAGCAGGTGCAGGCGTACCTCGCCGACATGGCGACCGAGCTCGAGGCGGCGCGGCTGCTCGTGGTGCGCGCTGCGTACCTGCGCGATCGCGGCACCGCTCGCGTCACGTCCGAGGCCGCGATGGCCAAGATGTTCGCGACCGAGGCGGCGCAGCGGATCATCGATCGCGCCGTTCAGCTCCACGGTGGGATCGGCGTGCTCCTCGGCTCCGAGGTCGAGGCGCTGTATCGCGACATCCGACCGCTCAGAATTTACGAAGGCACGACCGAGATTCAACGGGTCGTGATCGCAAGAGGACTCTTGAAAGGAGGCTCGAAGTGAATATCAGCCGAAGGCTCTGGACCCTCGCCGCAGCGGGGCTCGCGATGACGACCCTGTCGTGCGGCTCCGAAGCGGACGCCGAGGACCCGTCGCTCATTCAAGGGCGGATGTGGGTCGAGAAGGTGCCCGCAAACGCTACCGATCGCGTCCACGGGATCGTCCTGGTCCCGGTCGTGGGCCGGGGCGCGTTCTCGAACTCATCGCGATACGACCTCCACGTCGAGGTCTTCCAGTACGAGCGCGACGGAACCAAGGTGAAGCTCGAGTTTCCCCAGAGCGACAAGCAGGCCGAGTTTTCGTACTCGATCAAGAAGTGTAGCGAGGGGAAGTTCAACCTCTGCCTGGACCTCGACAAGAACCCCTGGGGTGGACCGAAGCGCTACTACGGAAAGCGCAGCGGCAGCGACGCCGAGCTCGACGCACGCGAAGCGGCGCTCGTTGCAGCCGCAAGCATCGAATAGAGGGGGTTGCCGGCCGCGCTACATGCTGATCGGCAGCTTGTCGGTGCAGCCGAACGCTTCGTTGCAGCCCGCACCTTCCATGCACGTCACGAACTCGGCGAGGTCGGCGTCGTTCAGCGTCGAGGCCAGGACCTCGCAGCCGATCTGACACCCGCCCGCGGACGACGACACGCACCCGGTGATCCCGGTGACGGCGCCGTACGCGTTCTTCAGGTTCTCGCAGACCTGTCCGGCCTGGCAGTCTTCGTCGACGCTGCACACGGCCACGCAGCTGGTTCCGGCGCACGCCTTTCCTTCGGGGCATCCGGGTCCCTCGAAGAAGCAGCGCTCGGTCTCTTCGCAAGCGCCGCCGTCATCGGCGAGACCGTTGCAGTCGTCGTCGCGCCCGTTGCATGTCTCGCCCGGCGCACAGAGGTTGCACGTGCTCGGGAGCGGGAGGCAGTAGCCGGCTACCTCGGTCGTACCGTCGGCACAGGATCCCGCGCCGCGCGGCGCCACACAGGTCAAGATGCCGAGCGATGGGAGCGCCTGGCAGACCGTCCCGGCGGCGCAATCGGCGGTCGTGCGGCAGATGTCGCACGGCACGCGCGTGCCGCACGCGGCACCGCACTCGTCCGACGGCGCGCGGCACGACGCTGCGTCGGCGCAGAGACCGGCAGCGAGCCTCACGGCACGCGCTGCGTCGATCATCCCGTGCCCGTAGAACGGGCTGACCCCGTTCCTATCGTATTGACCGAATACCGGATCGATCTTGCGCGCCGTCGAGGTGACGATGTCGCGCGCCTGCGCCGCCGTGAGGTTCGGGTTCGCCGAGAGGACCAGCCCGACGATGCCGGATACGAGCGGGCACGCCGATGACGTGCCGCCGAAGCTCGGTGTCGTTTGCCCGTTGGCAGCCGTGGTCGTGATCCCCGACATTCCACCGTTCGAAGGCGCCGCGATGTCGAGGTTCGGCCCGAACGACGAGTAGTACGACTTGAGGCCGAGGTCGTTGACCGCGCCGACGTCGAGGTTGGTCACGTACGACCCGATCGGATCGAGGATGTCGTTGGAGTTGCCTGCAGCGAAGACGATCACCGTGCCGAGGCCTTGGCGACCTGATGTCTCGGCGTAGTCGAAGGCGGCCTTGACCACGTTGGGCAAGCCGCCGATCGGGAGCTGCGGCTCTTCGTAGACCGGGTTGCCGGTGCTCGGCCCCCAGCTGTTGGAGATGACCCAGGCCCCGGCGTCGACCATCGCTTCGAAGCCCTCGGCGATCTCGGTATCGCTCACCTGAAAGGAGATCCCCGTCGTGGGCCCCAAGAGGTGGGGGAGCACCGTGCAGTCCGGGCACGCGCCGGATCCCGCGAAGAGGTTGTTGCCCTTGGCCCCGGCGACGCCCGCGCACGAGGTGCCGTGTCCGCCGAAGAGCCCCGCCTGCATCTGCGTCTTCCAATCGTCGGGGAAGTTCAGCTCGGGAGCGAGCTTGCCGGCGAAGTCGGGGTGATCGAGATCGACGCCGTCGTCGTTGATGGCAATGATCGCGGCGGAGCTGCCCTTGGTCACGTCCCACGCCTCGTCCACGCGCGCGTCGACGCTCGGCGTGGACGGGCCCTGCCCGATGTTCTTGAGGTGCCACTGATCTTCGTAGAGGGGATCGTTGGGCGAGAAACGCCGCTCGTAGAGGCGGACCATGTCGAGCTCGGCCACGACGCCGGCCTTCGTAGCGCGGCTCACGGCGTCGACCGCGAGCCAGGCGTCCGGGACGGTGTACATCCAGAGATCCTGCGCGAACCGGACCTTCTTCGCAGGGCCGGCGCCCGCGCGGCGAAGCTCGCGGTCCGCGGCGGCCTTGGCAGCTGGCGCGCCCGCCTTGACGATGACACGACCGTTAGCAGCGCTCAGGCGGCCCTTGGCATCGGTGAACGTCGGAAGGACGCGGCC
This sequence comes from Polyangiaceae bacterium, assembly GCA_041940405.1. GTDB lineage: Bacteria > Myxococcota_A > Polyangia > Polyangiales > Polyangiaceae > Xiheicaenibacterium. The sequence continues at coordinate 15,994 of JBGTSH010000194.1, read as the reverse complement.
CTTCGCCTCGAGCGCGGCGCGCGTGGCCGCCGTCTCGCCGCGGCCGAGGGTGACGATCGAGATCCGGCCGGGCTCGACGTCGCGCACGCCCGGCACCGAGCGGAAGTCGGCGCCGCCTTCGACGAAGACGACGTCACGCGCAAACTGGTAGCCGTGCGGCGCCGCGTGCCCGCTCGAGAGGGCGGAGACGGTGCTCGAGAAGAAGCACTCGCAGATCTTCTCGCAGGGGGGCGTCGTGTCCGGGTGCGCGAGCCAACCGGCGCAGTGCGCGGCGGCCGAGCAATCCGTCTGCGACGCGCAGCACTTGAAGGTGCCCGAGATGTCCTCCCAGATCGGCCCGTTCTCTTGGAGGCCGCACCTGTCGAGGCAGCCCTGGTAGTCGATGGGATGCACGGGCGAGCTCTCGCTGCCGCACGCGACGATCGCCTGACATGCCGCCTGGCAATCGGTGTGGCAGTCGGTCGGAAACGAGGCCGGATCGCCGCGGTCCGCCATCGGCGCATTGCCCCCGACGCCTCCGCCGCCCGTCGGCCCGACCCCAGGGCCGGCTCCGTCACCCGTCCCGCCTGCGCCGCCGCCTCCGTCGAGCGGAGAGAGCGCTTCATCCTGACAGCCGGCGACGGCGAAGAGGGCGAGTACGAGGGCGCTCCGGTGGAACATGGGCGGCGAGCCTCGCATGGCTGTCGCGCGAACCCAAGCGGCGGAGGGCGGAGAGCGCTAGGCTCTCGCGCCGTCCGGTAGACCGAGCCGCCCGTGTACAAGCCGAAGGAGCGCATCCGACACCCCCTGCCGCCGATGCAGGTCCCGTCCGAAGAGGACGCGAGCCGTGCGCTCTTGTTCTCGCCCCTCCGCCTCAAGAGCGGCCTCGAGCTCCGCGAGCGCACGTGGGTGCCGGCGATGGTTCCGTGGCGCGCGACCGAAGAAGGCTTCGTCACGCCTGCGGTGCTCGCCTGGTACGAGCGCTTCGCGCGCGGCGAGCCGGGCGCCATCGTCGTCGAGGCGACGGGGATCCGCGACGTCCCGAGCGGACCGCTCCTTCGCATCGGACACGATCGCTTCCTTCCCGGGCTGGCCCAGCTGACCGAGGTCGTCCGCAGAGCGAGCGGCGGCAAGACGCGGCTCTTCATTCAGATCATCGATTTCCTGCGCATCCGCCGGCGACCCGACAGGGCGCGCTTCTTCTCCCAGTTTCTTCGCGTTCGGCCCGAGCACGGCCGGCGCCTCGCCGAGGTGACCCGCGACGCGTCGCTCGCCGACGCCGATGAGACGGTCGTTCGCGCGGCGCTCGCCGCCTTGCCCGACGACGTGGTCCTCGGCTGCCTCGACGAGCGCGAGCGCGAGAGCCTCATGATGGGCGATCGCGAGCGCGTTACCGACGTTCACCTTCCGCACGTGCGCGACCTGCCGCTCACCCTGCCCGACCTCTTTTCCGATGCCGCGCTCCGGGCGAAGCGCGCCGGCTTCGACGGGGTCGAGCTCCACTACGCTCACGCGTACACGATGGCCTCGTTCCTCTCGCGGTTGAACACGCGCGAGGACGGGTATGGCAAAACGCGCGAAGGTCGCCTTCGTCTGCCGCTCGAGGTCCTCGGTCGCGTGCGCGATCGCGTCGGCGACGGCTTCACCGTCGGCGCGCGGTTCCTCTGTGACGAGAGCATCGACGGCGGCTCGACGGTCGAGGATGCCTGCGCCTACGGCGTCGCGTTTGCGCGCGCAGGTCTCGACTTCGTCTCGCTCTCGACGGGGGGAAAGTTCGAGGACGCGAAGCAGCCCAAGGTCGGCGAAGCGGCCTACCCGTACACGGGGCGAAGCGGCTTCGAGTGCATGCCCACCGCGCTCGCCGACGCGAAGGGACCCTTCGCGCGCAACGTCCCGAAGCAGGCCCAGGTCCGCGCCGCGATAAGAGCCGCAGGCTTCGAGACGCCTGTGGTGGTCGCGGGCGGCATCGGAGAGTTCTCGATCGCCGAGCGGATACTCGAGCGACGAGAGGGCGACCTGATTGGCGCTGCGCGCCAGTCCCTCGCCGACCCCGATTGGTTCAAGAAGCTCCGCCTCGGTCGTGGCGCCGAGGTCCGCCGCTGCATCTATTCGAACTATTGCGAGGGGCTCGATCAGAAGCACCGCAGCGTGACGTGCCAGCTCTGGGATCGTGAGGACGTCGCGAGCGCCGAGCTCACCGCGGACGGCGGTCGCCGGCGGCTCGTTGCGCCGCCGTGGGATCGCTGAGCTCCCGACGGGCTACTTGCACGGATCGCCGAGCCGCACGACAGCGCATTCCACGAGCTTGTCGTCGAGGCGCTTGCAGACGCTGTCGGGGACGTTGCCGCAGGCGCGATTGCAGTCGATCTCGCATTTCGTCGGATCGAGCGACGCGGTGTCCGGCTGCGACGGAGGAGGCGGAGGCTCGGGAGGAGGAGGCTCGGGAGGAGGAGGGGGCGGCGCCTCACCCGCGGACGCACTTCCTGCCGGTGGCGTGGAAGGGGGCGGCGCGGCAGGAGGAGGCGCGGCAGGAGGAGGCGCGGCAGGAGGAGGCGCAGCCGCAGCGCTCGCCTGCGCGAGAGCACCGACGCACATGTCGGCGGTCATGGCTATCTCCTGGCGCGACTCTTCATGGCACCCCGCCTCGGACAGGATCGAGCTCGAGCCGCGGCTCGTGCACGCACAGAGCGATCCGACGAGGACGAAGAGCAAGGCGACCTCTCGCATAGGTCGCGCATCCTACATCCCGGAGCATCGGATAGCCTGCGCGAAATGGGCTCTCCGATCGACGGTGGGACGGTGGTCGTCACGGGTGCATCGAGCGGCATCGGCCGCGACATAGCCCGCGAGATCGCAGCCCGCGCGAAGCGCATCGTCCTCGTCGCGCGGCGCAAAGAGCGCCTGGAGTCGCTCTCGCGTGAGCTCGAGCAAGCGAACGCGAAGCTCAAGGTCGACGTGTACGCCGTGGACCTCGCGGACCGAGCGGCCGTCAAGGCGTTCGCCGATCGAGCCAAGGAAGAGGTCGGCGACGTCGACGTGCTCGTCAACAACGCGGGTCTCGGCGACATGGGCGTCTTCGACAAGTCGAGCCTCGAGAAGCAGCTCTTCATGATCGATCTGAACGTCGTCGGCCTCGTGGCGCTGACGCACGCGTTCTTGCCCGGCATGATCGCGCGAGGCAAGGGAGCGATCCTCATGGTGAGCTCCGGCTTCGGCTTCTCCTTCCTTCCAGGGTTCGCCGGTTACATCGGAACGAAGCACTTCGTCACCGGCTTCACCGAGGCGCTGCGCCTCGAAGCAGCCGGCACCGGCGTCAGGATTGGCCAGGTCTGTCCCGGCCCGGTCGCGACCGAGTTCGAAGACAACGTCGGAAACTTCACCGGGATGAAGGTGCCCAGCCTCCTCGAGCTATCGAGCGCTGCGTGCGCCAGGGCCTGCGTGCGAGCGATCGATTGGAATCGCGCGCTCGTCGTGCCGCACCTCTTGATCGCGTTCTTCCTCTTGATTGCTCGCTACAGCCCGCGCTGGCTCGTTCGGATCGTGCTCTGGCCCGCCGGCAGGCGAGTCCGGCGCATGCAGGAAGCGAGCACCGCGAGCTGACCTGAAGGCGCGCGCTGGCATCGCGTTTGCTCGGCGGCAATGCACCGGCGCGAACCGTCGGACTTCGAGGCTTTCTTGACGACGGCGGTATGACACCGCCGTCCTACATCCAGAGGTAGCAACGATGCGTTGGTCTTCTTCGGCCCTCCGCCGCCGGGCGCGAGGGCTCGCGGCAGCGGTTTGCACGCTCGCAGCCGTCATCGCAGCTCTACCGAAACCCGCAGCCGCGTGCGGCGGCTGTTTCATCCCCCCGCCGCAGGCCGCGGGCAAAGAGAGCGTCGTCACCGCACACCGGATGGCGCTCTCGATCTCCTCCGAGCAGACGATCCTTTGGGATCAGATCCAATACGCCGGTGCTCCCGACGAGTTCGCCTGGGTCCTGCCGGTGAAGCCCGGAGCTCGGATCGAGGTCGGCTCCGACGCGTGGTTCGACGTGCTCGACGCGGCCACGACGCCGCAAATCTACGCTCCCGATCTCGAGTGCTCCGCGCCCGGTTTCTTCGGATGCGGCGTCGCCGCTCTACCGGTCACGTCGATGGGTTGCGGCGAAGGCTCCGCCGCGGGTGCCGAGGGCGAAGGGACCTCGGTGCCGCCGGTCACGGTCGTGAGCCACGGCTCGGCCGGTCCTTACGAAACGGTCATCCTCAGCGCCGACGTGCCGGGGGCGCTCCCCGCCTGGCTCGAGCAGCACGGCTACGCGATCCCCGGCGACATCCATCCGCTCATCGACGCCTACGTCGCCGAGGGCTTCGACTTCGTCGCCCTGCGGCTCCTGCCTGCCGCGGGGATCCAGCAGATGCGTCCCGTGCGCGTGGTCCAATCGGGCGCGGTCACCACCCTCCCCCTTCGGATGGTCGCCGCGGGCACCGGGCCGTTCACCGAGATCACGCTGTTCGTGATCGGCGAGGGCCGCTACACCACGCAAAACATCCCCGAGGTTCGGCTCGCGGACGCCCTGCTCACCTGGGACTTCGCCACGGCGAGCTCGAACTACGCCGAGCTTCGCAAGATGACGCTCTCGCAGCGCGGCGGCGCCGTCTTCTACGCTCCGTTCGCCGAGAAGGGCGCGCTCTTTCGCGAGATCGAGAACGAGCCCGCCCAGCAGCCGATGCGCTTTTCCACGGCGAACGGCTGGACGTTCGGGACCGTCGCCGAGACCTACGCCGAGCAAGCGTTCCTCAACGGCGAGTCGAGCAGCACGCTCTGCGCCGACGGCTTCGACGCCTTCGCCGAGGACAAGCGCCGCGTCGTCTTGCGGCCGTGCAGCCCCGACGGCGGATGCGCAGCCGTCGACGCGGCGACCGAGATCGATGCGCGCGAGCTGATGTGCGATCCCCCTCTCGGCAGCAACGCCCCGCTCGACGACCTCGCAGAGGCGCTGGTCGGCATGCACCCGGCGGACGTGTGGGTCACGCGGCTCGAGGCGAACCTGCCGCGCGCCGCGCTCGGACAGGATCTGGCGCTGATCCCGGCGCCTATCCAAACGACGCAGAAGAGCACGCTCCAGGCCCTCATCGGCTCGAACCCGCCCGCGACGTGCGAGGTCTCGCTGGCTGCTCCCAAGCCGGTGCGAAGCTCGGGTCCGCGCGGCGGACGCCTGTCGGTCGCCATCGGTCTCGCAGCGATCACGCTCCTCGCGATGGTCCGCAGATCGGTCCGCCGTCGCGCCTTGCAAGCGAAGGAGTCTCGCGCATGAGCCGCCTCGACCGTCCTCGCCTCGAGATGGGGCGTGTCCTCGCCCATCCGCTATGGCTCGCCAGCCTCGTGCTCCTCGTCGCCAACGATCACTTCTTCAAGGGCTCAGGCCTGCTCCCCGGGTGGCTCACCGGCAAGCTGAGCGACTTCGCAGGGCTGTTCGTCGCGCCCGCGCTCCTCGGCGTGCTGGCGCGCGTGAGGTCACGCCACGCGCTGGTCCTCGTGCACGTCGCGGTAGGTTTCGGGTTCGCGGCGTTCGAGCTCTCGTCCGAGCTCGCGGCTGCAGCCGACGTCGGCTACCGCGTCGCCGGGTTTCGCTGGCAGCAGTGGAGCGATCCGACGGACCTCTTGGCGCTCTTCGTCTTGCCCGCGGCGTTCGTCTTCGCCGCGCGCGTGGCGCGGCGAGACCGTCCGATGCCCCATGGGCTGGTGCGTCGAGCCCTCGCTTCCATCGGCCTCGTCGCGTGCGCCGCTTCGACCGGAGAGCCGGTCCAGGTGGGCCCCGAAGATGGACTTGTCGCCCCCGATTGCAGCGAACAAGAGGGTTCGGTCTACGATCCGGAGACGGGGACCGAGATCGAGTGCGAGGCGGCGAACACCGAGGACGCCTGCGACAACGGGATCGACGACGACGGTGACGGGCAGATCGATTGCGACGACACCGAATGCACGGAGCAGTGCGCGGATCTGAGAGCCGCATGCTCGGCGCTGCCGCTAGCGACGTCGACGATCATGCCGACGGCGCTGGCGGGATCGACCCTCGGCAAGCCGAGCCTCACCGAGAGCAACTGCATGGGCTCCGACGCGCCCGAGGCGATCTTCCGCATTCGCATCGAAGCCGCCGGTACGCTGACCGCCGAGGTCCCCGAAAACCACGGCCTCAGCGTGCGCACCGACTGCACCGATTGGCGGACGGAGACGTTCTGCTCCGCCGTCCCGGGCACGACCGAGATCGCCTTCGAGCACGCCGCCGACGTCTATCTCGTCGTCGAGGCGCTCGACCCGCTGAACGCAGCAGAGTTCGAGATGCCGATCTCCTTTTTGCCGGCCGAGTGAGGCAGCCGGCCTCACGCTCGCGCTTGGCGCGCCCCGTGCACGGAGAGCACAGAGGAGGCGCACATGCTGTGCAGAGAAATTATCCGGCATCCCGCGGAGTGCTGCGGGATTCATGAAAGCGTAGCCGCGGTCGCCGACAGGATGCGCGCCGTCGACATCGGCTTCATGCCTGCGCTGAACGAGCAAGGCCAGATCGTCGGGACCATCACCGATCGCGACATCACCGTTCGCGTCGTGGCGTTCGGGCTCTCGCCGCTCCAGACGACGGTGGGACAGGTGATGTCACTCGGCGCGGTGACCTGCGAAATCGATGATCCATTGAGCCTCGCCGAGGCACGAATGGCCCGACACCACATTTCGCGCATCGTGTGCATCGACCGCTACGGGCGTCCGGTGGGCGTCATCAGCCTGTCGGACATCGCTGCCGTCGAGCGCGGAGAAGAGACAGGTGAAGTGGTGCGCTCGGTCAAGGCTCTCGACGGGCGGCCGCGCTCGATGGCCGAGCTCCGCTACGAGCGCTCACGCGACTGGCGAAATCCTTCGCCGCGGCTCGGCTGAAGCACGCACCGCGTCGGGGCACCGCGCCTCAAGGGCAATCGTCGCCGGCCTTGCCTGGCGCGGGCGCGGCTTCGCGATCGTCGAGGCCCATGATCCCTATCGTGAGGCCGGCCGTCGGAATGAACGTCTCGGGGGCGGTGAGGTAATCGAACCCGCCCTGCGCCCCGAACGTCAGGTAGGTCGTCGACCTGCAGCGCGCGAGCGCGTCGCCTTCGGGCTCGTCGACCGCGATGCCGAAGTTGAAGACGCCGATCGCACCGACGGCGAAGTACGCGGTGCCGCCCAGCGTCTGCATCCCGGTCTGCGCAGCCCCGCTGCCGAGGACGAGGATGTCGGTGCTGGTCCCGCCGAGGGAGAACCCCGCGCGACCGCCGGTACCGAACCCGAGCCCCGTACCGCGAACGTAGCCCCCGCCCATCGGACCGTAGCGGAGTGCGAGCTCTTCGGCCTTTGCCTCGCTCGACCAGTCGGCGCCTTCGCCGAGGTCGAGGTGAACGTCGACGTCCGCCTCGGCCCCGCCGTACGGGGTCTCTTCGTGCGCGGAGATGGCGGGGCCGGCTCGGACGCCGGCGATCGACTTGCAGCCCGCGGAGAGCCCGACGAGGGCGAGGAGCGGGGCGGTCAGGCGAAGGGATCGCACGGCGGGCATGGTCGCCGACCCGATACCCCCCTGGCAATGCGCTATCCTCGCCGGCCCGATGAGCTCGCCCAGCTTCCCCGACGACTTCAACCTCGCCAGGTATTACTTGTTCGACCGTCTGAGCGAAGGGCTCGGGAACAAGGCCGCCGTGCTCTTCGGGGAGCAGGAGCACACCTACGCCGAGGTCGCCCGCCGGACGGAGGAGCTACAGCGGTTCTACTCGAGCCGGGGCGTGAGGCGCGAGGAGCGAATCCTCACGATCCTGCACGATACGCCGGCGTTCGTTTGGTCGTTCTTCGCGACGCTCCACCAGGGCGCCGTCGTCACGATGGGCAACCCCGAGGCGCCCGCGGCCGACCTCGCGTACCTCGTCGAGTACACCCGCGCGTCGATTGTCGTCACCATCCCGCGCGTCGCCGAAGCCATCCGCGCTGCGCTCGAGCAGGCCGACCTTCGCGCGCTCGTCCTTTGCAAAGAGGTCGCGACGGGCGAGGACGTGCTCGACGCGTTCGACTTCGACGCCAAGGGACTTCCCGTCGTTCCGCTCGAAGAGGCCCTCGCCGAAGGCACGCGCCTGACAGGCGATCCTCGTCATGCACCCAAACCGACGAAGCGGGACGACGTCGCCATCTGGCTCTTTACCTCGGGATCGACCGGCAAGAGCAAGGCGAACCTCCACGCGCACCGCGACTTCGCCTTCAACACCGAGGTCTATGCGAAGCGGACCATCGGCTACAGGCAGACTGACATTACCGTCAGTGTTCCGAGGCTGTTCTTCGGGTACGCCACGGGGACGAACCTCATGTTCCCGTTCGCTGTGGGGGCGACGACGGGTCTCTTCGCGGAGCGTCCCACGCCCGAGAGCCTGTCGAAGGCCATCGAGCGCCACCGGGCGACGGTCGTGACCAACGTCCCCACGATGATGGGCAAGCTCCTCGACTACGACGAGAGCAAGAAGACCGCCGGAGAAAAGCCCCTCGATTTTTCGACGGTGCGGTTCCACCTCTCCGCAGGCGAGGCCCTGCCCGAAGCGCTCCTCAGGCGCTTCATGGATCGCTTCGGATCGGCCGAGGTCTACGACGGGATCGGATCGGCCGAGATGTTCCACATCTATTGCACCAACCGCCCCGGCGACGTGCGGCCGGGGTCGCTCGGCCGTGTCGTCGAGGGGTACGAGATCAAGATCTTGCCGTCGGAGGCGACCGCTCCCGGCGGACCCGAGCTCCCGATCGGAGAGACGGGCGTCATGTGGGTCCGCGGTGAGTCGACCTCGATGGGCTACTTCGAGGACCGCGAGAAGAGCTTCGCGACGTTCCTCGGACCTTGGTGCCGGACCGGCGATCTGTTCCGCCTCGAGGAGGGCGGCTACCTCTACTTCAGCGGTCGCGCGGACGACCTCCTGAAGGTGAGCGGGGTCTGGGTCGCTCCGCTCGAGGTCGAGGAGTGCCTCGCAGCGCACCCGGCGGTGTCGCTCGCGGCGGTGATCGGCGCCGAGGAAGACGGCCTCACCAAGGTGAAGGCTTTCATCGTCCTCCGCCCCGAGCACCGAGGCGGCGACATGACGAAGATCGCCGGCGAGCTGAAAGAGCACGTCAAGAGCACCCTCTCGAAGCACAAGTACCCGCGGTGGATCGCGTTCGTCGACGACGTCCCGAAGAACGACCGCGGCAAGGTCGACAAGAAGGTCCTCAAAGAGCGCGAAGCGCGAGGCGAAAACCCCAAGGGGATCTGATCGAATGGCGAACGCGAGAAGACTCGACGAGCTCACCATGGGCGACTACGCAGCGATCGTCGGTCGAGATCGTCCGCTCGCGGTCCTGCAACCCGTGGGCTCGGTCGAGCCGCACGGCCCGCACCTGCCGCTCGGGACGGACACGATGATCAGCGTCGCAGCCGCCGAGCGCGCGGCGAAGCGCCTCGATGCGGCCGGGATCAGCGCCCTGGTCGCGCCCGCGATCCCTTTCGGCGTCACCGACTTCGCCGCCGGCTTTCCCGGAGCTGTCAGCGTGCATGCCGATGCGCTCACGGCGTTCTTGCGTGCGGTCGTGCTCGCGCACCAGAGCGCCGGCGCGCTTCACGTCTGCCTGATCAACAACCACCTCGAGCCGGCGCAGGACGCCGCCGTCCGCGGCGCGATCGCCGAGCTTCCCCCGGGCTCGGCCTCCGTTGCCTGCCCGCTCACGCGGCGCTGGGCGCGCACCCTCTCGGCCGAGTTCAAGAGCGGCGCCTGCCATGCCGGCCGCTACGAGAGCTCGCTCGTGCTCGCGGCGCGACCCGAGCTCGTGTCCGAAGAGGCGCGTGCCTCGCTCGCCGAGGTTCCGATCTCGCTTTCGGACGGGATACGAGACGGCAAGTCGACCTTCCGCGAGATGGGAATGACCGACGCCTACGCCGGCGCTCCGGCGGCAGCGACCGCAGAAGAAGGCGAAGAGCAGCTCGATCTCCTCGCGACCATGATCGTGACCGAGGTCACCGAAGGCCTCGCGGCAAGGAAGGGCGACTGATGTTCGCGAAGGATGGCCCCACGTTCCGCGAGCTCGTCGCGCAAGCGCTCTCGTCGACCGAAAAGGGCTACGACATGCTCGCGCCCAAGTTCGACGCGACGCCGTTCCGGACGCCCGACGACGTCGTCGCCGCGACGCTCCGCGACCTCGATGACGTCGACGACGCGATCGACCTCTTCTGCGGTACCGGGGCCGGTCTCTCGGCGCTCAAGGGGATCACCAACCGCCGCCTGGTCGGAGTCGACTTCAGCCAGGGGATGCTCGACGTAGCCAAGGAGCACGTGGGCGCGACCAAGGCGAAGCTCGAGCTCGTGAAGAAGAACGTGTTCGACGTCGACGAGCGCTCCGCGTTCGATCTGGCAACGTGCTTCGGCGCCTTCGGTCACATCCTCGAAGAAGCCGAGCCTCGCTTCGTCGGGCTGGTGCGCCAGCTCCTCCGTCCGGGCGGTCGCTTCGTCTTCGTCACCGCACGCGAGCCCTCGGTGCTCTCGCGCCGCTACCTCGTCGGGCGCGCCTTCAACGCCGTGATGCAGGCACGCAACGCGCTCTTCGATCCGCCCTTCATCATGTACTACCTCACGTTCCTGCTCCCGAAGGCGGAGCGCTTGCTCCGTTGGTACGGCTTCGACGTCCGCATCGACGAGGGCGTCTTCCCGAAGCCGTGGGGCGAGCTGGTGCGGGTCGTCGCGACGCGCGGCGGCTGAGCTGCGTTCTTCGGACCCGAACAATTCGGTTCCGATCATCCGGCTACCAGCGGACGCTCGGACGCCTCAAGATCCAAGGATGCGCCGCTTCGATTGCTTGCTTCTGGTCTCGCTGCTCGCCGGATGCAGCACCGTCGAGGTGCGCCCCCATCGCGACTCGGAGACCGAGCCGGATCCGGATCCGGACCCGAGCCCCGATCCGGGTCCCGATCCCGATCCCGATCCCGATCCCGGTCCGGCCGCGTTCTGCGCCTCGAGCACCTTCCCGGGCGAAGCCGGCGACGCGGTCCTCGCGACGTGGGACGACTCGGTCATCCGCCTGGTTGCTCATGACGGAACAGTGATTGAACACCCGATCTTCGCGGAGGTGCCGCCCGCCGATGCGAACACCTCGGTGTCCGTTGCGGCCGGAGCCGGCCTCGTGGTCGTCTCGGCAGAGTGGGCTCCCGCCGGCGACTGGGAGAATTGGACGGCCCACGTGGTTTGGTACACGAAGAAGGGCGAGCCGATCGCGACGATGGACGAGCCGTTTCGGCTCGACCCGGTGCTCGTGACGCCGGACGGCGCGACGGTGCTCGTTCGCAATCAGCTCGCCCAGGCGGACTACTTGGTGCGCCGAGCCGACGGTTCGACCACGAGCTTTCCCGGTTCGACGTTCACGCCCTTCGGCGAGGCGCTCCCGGGTGGGTGGCTCCGCGGCTACACATCCGAGAGCAGAGAAGGGTTCTTCAACTTCGAGACGCTCGACTCCAAGACCGTCGGCAACACCGAGCCGAGCACGGCGCGTCTCTTCGAGGATGGGTTTGCCTACCTCGAGGCCGGGGCGCCGCCACTCTTCATTCGCGAGACGCTCGATGGCGCCACGTCGCTCCCGCTCTTCGGGATCGGGCCGTCCGACCAGGCGCCCCTTTGGATGTCCGGCTCGGCGGCCAGCCATGCCCTGTTGCGCGGTGGCGCGAGCGACGGTCTCTGGCGTGCCGACCTCGCGACCGGCGCGACGCTGGCGGCCGACGTCCTCCCGCCAGCCGGCCTGGTCGACCTCGACGACAACTGCGGACTCCAGGATCGCCGCATCGGCTCTGACGGTCTCGTCATGGCTCCGGTCCGCGACGGGGGCGCCGCTCGGATGATGCTCTTCGATCCCGTCACGACGACCTTCACGCCTCTCGGCTGGCCGGTGGTGGAGGCCGGGACCTTCGAGGTAAACGAGGTCTCGGGGACCTACTTCCTCCACGCGGGCGACGGCTTGGATTCCTTCTGCCCGATCGTCGGTTGGCAGGGCCCTCTCCCCGAGGGGTCGATTCCTTTCAAGACCACGCAAATCATCCGGCCGAGCACGGGATCGCTCCACGTCGTCGAGTGGCCCGAGGACGAGCTCTCGCCGTGGATCGCGACGACGACCGAAGACGGGATCTGCGTGGGAATTGCGACGTCCGCCGAAACGGGGTGGTCGCTCCTCGACGTCATCAGCGGCGACTCGATCTCGATCGACGCCCCGGGCACCGCTCTGATCTGGCTGGAGTAGCGGACTCCTACTGCGGCGGCTCGCCGCAATCGACGAACACGAGCGTCGTGTCGATGCGGAAGTTCGACTCGGTCGTGTGGCGCTCGGCGAAGAAGAAGTCGAGCGTGTAGACGTTGCCCGGGGTGATGCCGAGCTCTGCGGCGCGGTCGTCGAGATCGATCGTGGCGCTCTGGGCTCCGTGCACGCCGCCGAGATCGATCGCCAGCTTCCCGTTGATGAACGTGAAGAGGTCGTCGTCACCGGTGAACGAGAACGTCTCGCCACCCGAGTAGAGGAACTTGGTCCGAAGCTCGTAGGTGAAGTGGTAGTTGTGCGGGTTGCCTTCGTCGCCGAAGAGCTGTCCGTCGATCGGGAAGAAGTCCGAGTCGCTGAAGCTGTAGACGTTCCCACCGGCCGGGCTCAGGTCGAGGGGCAAGGCCGTCGTCTGGTTGACGCCGGGGACGTCGCGGAACCACTGATCGAAGTTGTCTTGCCCGGTGGTCGTCGGGTTGCCGTTCTGCCCGGCGTACACGGGCTTTCCATCAGCGCCGAGGTCCGGGAGCACGATCCCCGGGTCGTCGCCGAGGAAGTCTTCGAAGTCGGGATGGCTCGCCTGAAAATCGCGGATCGTTCCGATGAGCGTCGTTCCGCACGCACCGCCGCCGGTGCCTGTCCCCTGCCCTGTGCCGTTGCCGGTCGTGAAGCCGTTGCCCGTGGTCGCGCCTGGCCCGCCGGTGGCCAAGGTCGAGGCGCCGGCGCCCGTGCCTTCCTCGGAGTCGCCGGAGCAGTCGCAACCGGCGACGGGGGCCAGCAGAAAAAAGCACGCGGTGACGAGGCGGCTCGTTGTCTTCATCGCATCCCCTTCGGCGTGGGACTCGAGCGTATCATCACAAAAGGCCGAGGGACCATGGCCCGAAGGCTTCGGCTCGAGATCGTTCGCCCGCCCGGCAAGCGTCGCGGCTACGGGTGCGTGTAGACGATCGTGCCCTTCTTGAGGGTCAGCGCGGCGTGCCATCCTTCGGGCACGTCGGGCGTCGTCCAAGCGAAGAGCCACGCCGCGTCGACCGGCGCGAGGTTGACGCAGCCGTGGCTGCGCGGCGTGCCGAAGTCGTCGTGCCAGTACGCACCGTGGATCGCATAGCCCTCGGTGAAGTACTGGACGAAGGGGACGTCGCGCAGATCGAACTCGTCGCCCACGTCCTCGCCGTCCATCGTCGTCGTGACGTGTTTGGTGTGAACGAGGAACACGCCTTGGACCGTCGAGTGCGTCTCCTTGGGATCGCCGAGGCCGTCGGCGCCGGTGGAGACCAGCGTCACGTAGACGGGCTTCGTGCCCTCGTACGCCACGAGCGCCTGATCGAGGATCGACACGTCGACCCATTTGCGCCCCTCTTTCGCCCAGGTCGGGGCCCGCGACATCGCGTCGATCTTGCGGACGTCCTCGGCGCGGACGAACTCGCCGCTCTTCACCTCGAGGTACGCGCCTCCTTTGATGCTGCGACCGGTGAGCGGGAGCGCTTCGCGATACGCGAGCGGCGCGCCGGCTTTCATCCGACCGCCGTCGACCTCCTCGTAGCGCGTCGCGCGCTTCTTCATCACGAACGCGACCGGGAGCGTCGTCTCCGCGTCGAGCGTCAGGCCCTTCATCGTCGATGGCGCGACCCAGCGCATGCGATCGAGAGGAACGACGGCGAGGTCGGTGGTGAGGCCGAAGCGACGATCGTCCTGCTCGAACTGCCCGAGGAGCGCGAAGCCGGATCGGACGCGAGCCTGGCCCAAGTAGACGTCGTCCTTTCCACGCGGCTTGCCGTCGGTGAGGCCGGGCGCCGTTTGCCCGTAGAGCAGCACCGGCGGCATCGCGCCCGGCTCGGGGAGCGGAACGAACGCGGGGTCCTTCATGAGCGTTGCCAGCTTTCGCTGGTGGTAGCCCTTGTCCGGCTCGTACCGGGCTTGGTCGGCCGCGGTCGGCACGCGCGCATAGAGCGGCGGAGTCGGCATGCGCGACATGACATAGTCGTAAGGAAGCCCGTCCTTCTTCGGCCGCTTCTTCGAGGCCTCGACGACCGGATGGAAGCGATCGGTCGTGGCGTTCTTGCCGCGGCACACGAAGCCCTGCGGCTCGACGCGATACCAGCCGCCCTTGCACCCGGCCGAGCCGGCCTTCTCGGCCGAGCGAGGTACGACCGCGCCCGCACGCAGGTAGCCGATGCGGCGGCTCCTCCGGCTCGGCTCGGCGAAGATCCAGGTCTCGCGCGCCGTGCTCGCCATCACGGGGTCGTCGGCGGGGGGCTCCTCTTCTTCGGCGACCGCAGCGCCTTCTTCTTCTTCCTCTTCTGTCGTGGCCTTCGGCGGATCGAAGCCCACGTCGTCGTCGCCTGCCTGGACCTCGGGCTCAGGCGGGAGGGTCGCCGCCGCAGCCTCCCGATTCGCCGGAGGCGCGACCTCGGGCTCGGGCAGATCGACACGGAGCGCTCCGAGCGCCGCGAGCGGCCGAGGGGCTTCGAACGTGCCGATGCCCAGCTTGCGCCCGGCGGTGATGGCCGCCGCCGGCGCGTCCACGCAGCTTGCCGCAACGGTCGCGAGAAGAGCGAGAGCCACGTGCCCGACGGTGCGCACGTATCGCCGCTACCAATGGGCGGTGCGGCGGGCCAAGTTTCGCTGCCTTCGCCGAACACTGTTGGACTACTGTCGTCACGCCGTGCCGTTCCCCAATGCCATCATCACCATCCTCCGATGCGCGCTCGCGTCGACGGCGGTCGTCGCCTGTGGTGGCGATCGAGCAGAAGTGGTCGGTCGGTCACCAGCAGCATCGATCTCGCCACCAGCCCCTCGGGCGAGCGCAGCCGCGGCGTCGCCCGACGACGTGGCCTGCCCCGCCGAGGCACCGGCCGGCGATGATGGGACCAAGTGCTGGGAGCTCGGGAAGCGCTTCTTTGTCGGCGAAGGCGTAGCGAAGGATGACCCTCGGGCCAGAGCTCTC
Organism: Polyangiaceae bacterium; assembly: GCA_041940405.1. GTDB lineage: Bacteria > Myxococcota_A > Polyangia > Polyangiales > Polyangiaceae > Xiheicaenibacterium. The sequence goes on along the minus strand of JBGTSH010000194.1, from coordinate 774 downwards.
TTCGAGCGCAGCTGTCGCCGGGGACTCCCACGCGGATGCCAATTCTTCGCGTTCATGCTCGAGCAAGGCCGGGGCGGCCCAAAGGATGCGGCACGCGCCGTTCCGCTCTACACGGAAGCTTGCGAGCGGGAAAACGCGGAGGCCTGCTTCAACCTGGGCGAGCTTCATCAATTCGGCCTCTCCGGCGTTGCGCAGGACCGTGTCAAAGCTGTCGCGCTCTTCAAGAAGGCGTGTGCAATCGGGCTTCCCCCGGCGTGCGAAAACCTGGAAAAGCTGGGCGAACGGTAGCGGCCCTTCGCGACCGGTAGCCGCCTTGGCTCGGCACGCTCACCACGGTAAGACCCGCCCACGATGCCGGAACCCGTGAGCCTTGCGGAGCTGATTGCGGTCGACCACCTCCTCACCGAAGAGGAAAAGCTCGTCGCCGAGACGGTGCGGCGCTTCGTCCGCGAGCGCTACCTACCCCGGGCGGCCGACCTCTTCGCCAAAGAACAGTTCCCAACCGATCTCATCCCCGAGATGGCGGAGATGGGCCTGCTCGGTGCGGCGCTGAAAGGTTACGGCTGCGCCGGCATGACCCCGGCCGCGTACGGCCTCGCGCTCGAAGAGCTCGAGTACGGCGACAGCGGCCTGCGAAGCTTCGCGAGCGTCCAAGGCAGCCTCGCGATGTTCCCGATCTACAAGTTCGGCTCCGAAGCGCAGAAGGAGCGCTGGCTGCCGAAGATGGCCAAGGGCGAGATCATCGGCTGCTTCGGCCTGACCGAGCCCGACGCC
>JBGTSH010000193.1:0-20129 GCA_041940405.1 Polyangiaceae bacterium | reverse complement strand
ACCGGGTTTTCTGTGGCCGTTTCGGTCTCTGTGGGTTGATCTCCGCTGGTGCCAAAGCCCCAGTCGAAACCATGTGCTGGAAGAGGCGCCGTGGCCATCTCCACCATGTCTCCTGAGTCAACGTGCCGCCGCCCTCGTCCGTCGACGGCTGTACGGCGGTGTCACCTGTGATCGGGCTCGTCTGCTCGGTCGTCGTGTAGGCGCGGTAGTACCCGGGTCCCTCGGCCGCCGGCTCGAGGTGCGACAACACGAATCGCGCTTCGACCGCTCCTTCGGTGAAGAGGCCTTCGCGGTCGAGCGGCAGCCCGTCGACGTCGGTGATCCGAAAGCGGACCCGGGCCTTGGCTCCGTCGATCGTGACCGAGAGGATCTCCAACGAGAGCCCCGACTCGGTCAGGTACGCGTCGATGCCCGGATCGCCCGGGTCACCGGGATCGCCTGGCCCACCCGGGTCTCCCTGCGTGCCGCGATCGCCCGGGACCCCCGTCGATCCCTGCGGACCCGACGGCCCCGCGGGCCCCTCGCAAGCCGCCATCCACGCCGCAACGGCAACGACAAGGCAAAGGAACCTTCCACGCATGAGGCGCCGCGTATCGCAAGGGCCGCGCCAGCGCTAGTGCCTTCCGCGGAACCGCCGGCTCGCGGCAGCGCGCGGCACTTTTGGCATTCGGCGCAAAGGCTGCGCAGGCGAAATTAGCTGCGCGGAGGCGCTGTCGTCCTTAGGGTAGCTGCCGGTGCACGTCGGATCGCTCGGTCTCGCCGCGCTCGTCCTCAGCTTGCTGTCCGCGGCGCTGATCGTCGGCTTCTTGGTTCGATCCCCGCCGCTGACGGCCTACGCCAAGCTCCTGCTCGGGTTGGGCTTGTTCGTCTTGCCTACCAGCGCCGCGCTCCTCGCGAACGTGCAGAACCTCGAGACCAGCAAGTCGGTCGAGTTCTGCGGGAGTTGTCACGTCATGGATTCCTACGTGAACGACGCGAGAGACCCGTCGAGCAAGTCGCTCGCAAGCCTCCATGCGCGGCTTCCGGCGTTCCGGGACGAAGCTTGCTACACGTGCCACGCGGACTACGGCATGTACGGCGGCGTGACGACGAAGATCGGCGGAATGCACCATGTCGTCGCGTTCTACTCCGACGACTGGACGAGGCCCGGGCACGCGCCGCCGGCGCTCTACAAACCATTCGACGTGCGGACCTGCGAGACGTGTCATCAGCCGCTTCGCGACGGCGCGCCGCTCGAGCATCAAGTCCACGCCGCGAAGATCGCGGCGCACGAGATCTCATGCGCCGCGGGCGGCTGCCACGGTCCGCCGCACCCTCCTTGGGTCCAAGCGGTGACACAATGACTGGGAAGCGGCGCCGGGTCCTGCGCACCGCGTGTTTTCTCACGCTCGCCTCGCTGGCCTTGATCGCTTGGGCGATCGTCCACCCTGCGCCGCTCGTCGTCATCGCCGCGATGTCCTTGGGACAAGCGCTCGGGACGCTCGGGGTCGCGCTGTTTCTGTATGTCGTGGTTCGCGACCTGAAGACCAAGCCTCCTGCTTGAGGTCGGCGCCGGAGGTCTGGCTCGCACGTTGCACGTACGAGCGAGCCCGATGCCGACGAATCCTGTGGCTGCGATCCGTCGCGCCTTCGAGGGTCATCTCCTCTACACGATGGGGCGATTTCCCGAGGTCGCCACGAAGAACGATCTCTACTCGGCGCTCGCCCACGTCGTGCGCGATCAGATGCTAAAGCGCTGGATCTGCTCGAGCGTCGCGTACCACGAGCAGGCTTCGCGAACCGTCTGCTACCTGTCGGCCGAGTTCATGATCGGTCCACAGCTCGGGTTGAACCTCGAGCAGCTCGGGATGACCGAAGACACACGAGCGGCGCTGGCGGAGCTCCGGCTTTCTCTCGACGAGCTCATCGCCCATGAAGAGGAGCCCGGTCTCGGCGCCGGCGGCCTGGGCCGGCTCGCCGCGTGCTTCATGGAGTCGACGGCCAGCCTTCAGATTCCCGCGATCGGCTACGGCATTCGCTACGAGTTCGGGATCTTCGATCAGGCCATTCGCGACGGCTGGCAGGTAGAGCTCGCGGACAACTGGCTGCGGCTCGGCAACCCGTGGGAGGTCATGCGGCCCGAGATCGCCTTCGACGTCGGGCTCGGCGGGAGCACCGACCGCTACGTCGACGAGCGCGGTCGATACCGTGTGCGATGGCGCCCCGCGGAGATCGTTCGCGGGGTTGCATGCGATACCCCGGTCGTCGGCTACCGGGTCGGCAACGCGAGCTTCCTCCGACTCTGGAAGGCCGAGGCTCCGTGCGAGCTCGATCTGTCGCGATTCAACTCGGGCGACTACTACCGCGCGGTCGAGGACAAGATCCGCTCGGAGTCGCTCTCGAAGATCCTGTACCCCAACCCGGAGCCGAAGGGCGGCATGCGGCTTCGCCTGGCGCAGCAATACTTTCTCGTGTGCTGCGCGCTGAAGGACATGCTTCGCATCTTCCTCCAGAGCGAGCGCGACCTCTCGCGGTTCTCGGAGAAGTACGCCATTCAGCTCAACGACACCCACCCCGCGCTCGCGATCCCCGAGCTCATGCGCCTCTTGATCGACGAGCACGACCTGGGCTGGGACGAAGCCTGGGCCATCACCAGCCGCTCGTTCGGCTACACGAACCACACGCTCTTGCCGGAGGCGCTCGAGACGTGGCCCGTCGACGTCTTCCAGGGATTGCTTCCTCGTCATTTCGAGATCGTCCTGGAGCTGAATCGACGCCTCCTGGAGCTCGTCCGCGAGCGATTCCCCGGCGACGAAGCGCGGGTCGCGCGCATGTCCATGATCGACGAAGCCGACTGCAGGTACGTGAGGATGGCGAACGTGGCCTCCGCGGGCAGCAGGAAGATCAACGGGGTCGCGAGGCTGCACTCGGACCTTCTTCGCTCGCGCGTCCTCGCGGACTTCTCCGCGCTGTGGCCGGACAAGTTCACCAACGTGACGAACGGCGTCTCGCACCGGCGGTTCCTGCTCCTCGCCAACCCCCGCCTCGGCCGTCTGCTGAAAGGCGCGATCGGCGACGGCTGGATCCGCGATCCGGAGCGGCTACGTGAGCTCGAGGCTCACGTCGGCGACGGCGTGCTGCGCAGTGCCTGGCGCCAGGTGAAAGCCGAGAACAAGGCTGCGTTCGCTCGCCTGCTGCGAGAGCGCGCGGGCGTGATCGTCGATCCGGCGAGCATGTTCGACGTCCAGGCCAAGCGCATCCACGAGTACAAGCGGCAGCACCTGAACCTCTTGCATGTCATCACGCTCTACGGGCGGCTGCGCCGTGGCGAGGTGAGGAGCCCCGTGCCGCGGACGGTCATCGTCGCCGGCAAGGCACCGCCGAGCTATCGAATGGCGAAGCTGATGATTCGCTTGGCGACGGGTGTAGCCGAAATCGTGAATGCAGACGCGCGGACCAACGACGCCCTGCGCGTCGCGTTCTATCCCGACTTCAACGTCAAGAACGCCGAGCCCCTCTACCCCGCCGCCGATCTCTCCCAACAAATCTCCACCGCCGGCAAAGAAGCGTCGGGCACCGGCAACATGAAGCTCGCAATGAACGGCGCCGTCACTATCGGCACGCTGGACGGTGCGAACATCGAGATCCGCGAAGCCGTCGGCGAAGAGAGCTACTTCGCTTTTGGCGCAACCGCTGACGAAGTGGAGCGCATGCGGTACGCCGGCTATCGGGCGCGCAGCATCTACGAGAGGACCGCGGAGCTGCGCGAAGCGATCGACCAGATCGCCGCCGGTGCGTTCACGCGTGGCGACCGGAGCGCTCTCGCTCCGCTCGTGGACGAGCTCCTCGGCGAGGACAGGTTCATGGTCCTCGCGGACTACGAAGCCTACGTCGCCTGCCAGGAGAGGGTCGAAGCCGCGTACCGGGACATCGAGCGGTGGACCACCATGAGCATGCTGAACGTCGCTCGTTCGGGCCGCTTCTCGTCCGACCGCGCCGTAGGCGAGTACGCATCGAACATCTGGCAGGTGCCGCCGGTCGTCGTCGATGCCGACCGGACCCCGGCTGCCATCGCGTCCTTTCCGCGCGGTCACGCGCGAGACGCCTGACGTGGCGGGCGGCGCAGCTTCTGCGTCTTCAGCGCGGTTTGCGCGTCCAGGCCTGGCTCGAGCGTGCAAGATGCGCGAGGCTCGCGTTGGCACGGTCGCTGCGTTGACCGCCGGTTATGGCTCTATGGGGAGGCTCCACGACCCGAACCGACCCGGCGAGCGACTCGCTGCACGCGCAGGCGCGACGGATCGCTCAGGTCCTGCGCATCGGGGCGGCCGTCTCGGCGCCGTTCCTCATCGTCGTGCCCATCGTCCGGCTCTCCGTCGGCGAGAGCATCGAACAGATCTTCGACAGCTCCTGGCGGCTGCATCTCGGCGCGACGTTGGCGTTGGCAATCGGCATGTGGATGGGGCGTCGGCTGGAGTTTCGATCGGCGGCCGCAATCCTCGGCTTCGAGGCTGGCTCGCTGCTCGTGCCGACGCTTCTGTTCGATGCGAGCGCTCTGCTCAGCGGTGATCGGATCGCAACGACGTTCGGCATCGTGCTCATCACCGGCCTCACGATGATCTTGCGCGCAGCGATCGTCCCCAGCTCGCTGGCGAGGACGGCCCTCATTTCGGCGGCGATGGCTGTCGCTTCATGGGTCTTCGTCGCCATCCCGCACCTTGCCGGTTGGCCACCTGCGCGCAACGACGCCGTGTGGAGCGCGCTGCAGCACATGGTCGCGTCAGGCCTCTGGCTCTCGTGCATGGCCGCCGCATCGACGTTCACCGGGTACGTGATCTACGGCCTGCGGCAGGAGCTGCTGGAAGCGAAGAACATCGGCCCCTACCTGCTCCACGAACGCCTCGGAGAAGGCGGCATGGGCGTCGTCTACCGAGCCACGCACGCGCTCTTGAAGCGAGAGACGGCGATCAAGCTGATCTCGCCCGAGCGGGTGGAGGGGGGCGCGGTGGAGCGGTTCGAGCGCGAAGTGGTGGAGACGGCCCGTCTGACCCACCCGAACACGGTCGCGATCTACGACTACGGGCGAACGCGCGAGGGGCGCTTCTACTATGCAATGGAGTACGTCGACGGCCTCACCCTCGACCAGCTCATCGACGTCGCCGGGCCGCTCCCGCCTGGAAGGGCCGTGCGCCTGCTCGCACAAATCTGCAGCTCGCTCGAAGAAGCTCACGCGCTCGGCTTGGTGCACCGCGACGTGAAGCCGGCCAACGTCATCGTCACGTGTCGCTCCGGCGCGCCGGACCTGGTGAAGGTGGTGGACTTCGGCCTCGTCAAGGACTCCAACTTGAAGCAGGGACTCTCCAATACGGGCCAGCTCTTGGGCACCCCCGCAACCATGAGCCCGGAAGCAATCAACGACCCGAAGCGCGTCGGCCCGGCGAGCGATCTGTACGCCGTCGGCGTCGTCGGGTTCATGCTGCTCACGGGGAGACCCGTCTTCCAAGGAGAGACGATGGTCGCGATCTGTGCGCAGCACCTGCACGATACGCCGCCGCTGCCCTCGTCGATCCAACCCGCGATCCCGCCTGCGCTCGACCAGCTCATCCTGAAGGCGCTTTCGAAGCGGATCGAGGATCGTCCGACCTCGGCGCGGGCATTCAAACAAGCGCTCCGAGCGTGTCCAGGCATCGAGCGCTGGAGCGAGGAGGACGCGATCACCTGGTGGCGAGACGTCGGAGCTCCTGCGATCGCCGAGCGGCAAGCACAACGTCATCTCGAGTCGCTCGAGCACGGGCGCACCCTCGCCATCGACGCCACGCGCACGAGGCTCACGAGCGAGCCCTCTTGGGTTCAGAAGGAGCCGCTCACGCTCAACCCCGCGTCGGTGCCGGGAGCACCCGGCGCCGCGGTGACTACGACCGAGCTTTGAGGGACGCGGTAGTGAAGAAGCGTCGGAACCGCAAAGCCGACACCGAAACCCAGCGCGCTCCCGACGAAGACGTCTGTGAAATAGTGGCGATCGGCGACGAGCCTGGTGATCGCGGTGGTCGCCGCCGCCGAAGATGCCAGCGCGCAGGCCGTCGCATCTGCAGCCGGATGGCCCCATAGCGGCATGAACGCATGGTTCGCGCAGACGGCGCCTGCGGACGCCGAAGCCATTGCCGTGTGACCGCTGTAGAAGCCGTCGGTCGCGCCAAGAGTGTCGGCGTCGGGTCGCTGGCGCGCCGCCGCTGCGTTCGCGATGAACGAGAGCAGCCCGGAGTATGCCATCGCCTCTCCCGAGACGAGGAAGAGGTTCAGCGCAGCCTTTTCGTCCCTGCGCACGATCAGGCTGAGGATGAGCGAGTCGACGACGACCGGGATCACCGGAAACGTGTAGTAGATCACGTCGCCGGCCTGTCCCGCCGCCCGCCGGCTCGATTCGTCGGACGCACGAATGGCATCGCGGACGTCATCGTCGAACAAGATCCCGCCGCTCCAGCGCGGCTCGTCCAGCGGGCCGGCGATCTCGAAGAGGACCATTCCGAGAACGGCCCCGGAGGTGAAGAAGCCTTCGAGCGCGCTGAATTGAGGCCACTCCGGGCGCCACATCGAAGCTGCCGCTTCGGCAGTCGGTGGGGCCTCTGACGGCTCCGCATGAGCGCTCGCCGGCGCGAGCCACGCAATGCCTGCACCGACCGCCACCGCCATCATCCGTGTAGCCGACACGGCGTCGGAACGATCAAGGACCGTGCCCCGGCGGCACGCTCCCTGCAGCCATTGTCTCTCATGAGAGTCCTCGTCACTTGGGGTTCGAAGCACGGCGGCACCGCGGGGATCGGAACGGCGATCGCCGAAGTGCTATCGGCGCGAGCCTTCGACGTCGTCGCGAAGTCCGTCGACGAGGTCGGTGACATTGGATCGTTCGAGGCAGTAATCGTCGGGGGCGGCCTGTATGCGAACCGTTGGGTGAACAGTGCGCGCCGCTTCGTGAGCCGGCACCAAGCACAGCTGCGGCGTGTTCCGGTGTGGCTCTTCTCGAGCGGTCCGCTCGACGACTCGGCGGACCGATCGGACATCCCACCCCCGAGCCAAGTCGCGATGCTCGGCGAGCGAGTCGGCGCCAAGGGCCACGCGACCTTTGGAGGTCGTCTCGATCCCGACGTAAAGGGGTTTCCCGCTGCGGCGATGGCGAAGGAGCACGCCGGCGACTTCCGCAACCTCGACCGCGTGCGCGCCTGGGCCGAGACAATCGCCGAGCAGCTCCCCGACGCCGTCCCCGGTCAGGCCCTCGATCACCCCGCGCGCGCCCTCTCGTACTGGTTGGGGTACGGATTCTTCGGAGCCACGCTCTCCGGTGCGTTCATGACGGCCTCGCTCCGGCTCGTCGGGCTCACGCCCACGCTCGTGCTGCACGCCTTCCTCGCGCCCGCTCTCTTCACCTTCCTCGCGGTGCGCTACTTCAAGGCGAGGGGCGCGCGCGATCCGCTGCCCACCGCGATCGCTTGGACCTCCATCGTAATCGCGCTCGACCTCCTCTTGGCCGGCGGAATCGAGCGGAGCTTCGAAATGTTTCGAAGCTTCGCCGGAGCATGGCTCCCCTACTGTTCGGTCTTCATCGTGACGTGGATCACCGGCTTCGTGATCTCCACGATGCCGTGGCCCAAGCCGGCGGAGGGCGGCAAGAACCGACCACTGAAAGCGGCATCGCGATGACCAAGCACGTCATCATCGTGGGCGGTGGTCTCGCCGGCCTCTCGGCAGGCTGCTACGCAAGAGCAAGCGGGTTCCAAACGACGATCGTCGAGCACAACCTCGCGCTGGGTGGCGTCTGCCAAGCCTGGACGCGGGGCCCGTACACGATCGACGGCTGCATTCACTGGCTCACGGGAGGACCGTTTGAGCGCCTCTACGCCGAGCTCGGCATCTTCCCGAAAGTGTCGACACATCCAATCGACACCTGGGTTGGCTATCGAGACATTCGCAATGGCTTCGCGATCAGGCTCGAAAGGAACCTCGAAGCATTCGAGCGGGCCCTCCTCGCCGCCGCGCCCGAAGACGCCGACGAGATCGCGCGATTGATGGACGCCATCGGCCATGTTGCCGATGTCGCACCGCCGATCGACCGTCCTGCCGAGCTGATGACGATGCGCGACGGCCTCACCCAGCTCTGGGAGATGCGCGGCCAACTCGGCACGCTCGTTCACTTTCGCAAGCCCGTGGGCGTCTGGGCACGCGAGCACCTGAAGAGCGCCAAGCTTCGGCGGCTCTTCTCGCGCGTGATGCCGGAAGAGATGCCGGCCTTGTTCCTCCTCTTCACGCTGGGCTACCTCTCTCGCGGGTGGCTCTCGCGTCCCGACGGGGGCACCGGCCGCTTCCGCGATGCGATCGTCGACGCGTACCGGGCGGCGGGCGGCGAAGAGATCCTGCATGCGACAGTCGACGAGATCCTGGTTGACGGCGGTCGAGTAACCGGGGTCCGCATGGCGGACGGAACGATCATCGACGCCGACGTTGTCATCTCCACTGCGAGCACGCCGGAGACGACCTTTCGCCTTCTCGGCGGCCGTCATGGGGCCGACGACGTACGCGCGCGTCTCTCCAGGTGGAAGCTCTTCGACCCCATCGTGCTTGCGAGCTTCGGCGTCGCTGCGCCCCTCGATGGCGTCCTCCCCACGCTCATCATCGACGGCCTCGAGCCGTTCGACGTCGGCGGCCGGGTGGAGGACAAGCTCTACCTTCGCACGTACAACGACGACCGAGCGATGGCGCCGCCAGGCCATACGGTCGTGCAAGCGATGCTCTCGACCAGCTACGACTGGTGGGCGAAGTGTGGAAGCGGCTGTGGCGACGCGAAGGACGCCGTGGCTCGGACCATCCGCGAACAGATCGAAGAGCACGTTCCGGAGACGAAGGGCAAGGTGACCCTTACCGATATCGCGACCCCGCTCACCTATTGGAACATGGCGCGGTCATGGCGCGGGGCTTACGAAGGCTGGATGCCGAGCTCGGAGTCGTTCCTCGGCCACATCAAGAAGACGCTGCCTGGGCTGAGTGGCCTGTACTTGGCGGGCCAATGGGTGGAGCCGGGCGGCGGAGTGCCGACTGCGCTCATGTCCGGTCGTCAGGTGGTGCAGCTCCTTTGCGCGGATACCGGGGCGTCGTTTCAGGTGCCCGTCCGCGCTGAGACAGGTTAGGCCCCGGCCTCGACCGTCAGCACCGCGGCGCCCTCGACGCCACCCGCCTTCAGTCGTGAGAGCGCGAGGTTCGCTTCTTCGAGACGGAACGCATCGACGACCGGCCGAATCGCAATCTGCGCGGCGATCTCCAGAAACTCTCTCGCGTCGCGGCGCGTGAAGTTGGCCACGCTTCGCAGCGAACGCTCGAGCCAGAGGTGGTCGTACGAGAAGCTCGGGATCTTATCGAGGTGAATGGCGTTGATTGCGACGGCGCCGCCGCGGTCAGTCGCCTTGAGCGCCGCGACCACGACGCTCCCTACCGGCGCGAACGTGACGGCGGCGTCGAGCGGCTCGGGAGGTGTTTCCTCGTACCCTCCCGCCCATTCGGCGCCGAGCTCTCGTGCTCGCTGTTGCTCGCGTTCGGAGCGCGTGCACACGAACACGCGGCAACCCCAGAAGCGCGCGACCTGTAGCGAGAGCAGCGCTGAAGCACCGAAGCCGTAGAGGCCGAGCCTTCCGCCGGGCTGGATGCCGCTCACCCTCAGCGCGCGATACCCGATGACGCCGCCGCACAAGAGCGGCGCAGCGTGATGGTCGTCGAAGGCCGAAGGGATCTCGAGCGCGAAGTCCGCTCGTACGAGCGCGTGAGTGGCGTAGCCACCGTCGCGATCCCATCCGGTGAACTCGGCGTCTGGGCAGAGGTTCTCGCGGCCCTCGGCGCAGCGCGGGCAGCGCCCGCATGCGCCACCCAGCCAGGCAGCGCCGACTCGATCACCCTCTCGCCAGCGATCGACGCCGGCACCGACGGCGGCTACGCGTCCCACCATTTGATGGCCGGGGACGATCGGCCTCTTGTGCATCGGGAGGTCGCCCTCGCAGAGTTGAAGATCGGTTCGGCATACGGCGCAGGTCGCCACGCGAATCAGGATCTCGCCTGGTCCCGGCAGCGGGTGCTCCATTTCGGAGCGATGCAGCGGCCGATCTTCGACGGGCCCAGGAGCGTGAAGCGCCATCGAGTGCATGTCGACGCAGCCTACACGGGCCGGAAGCGCCTCGCGATCACGACGGTCCTCGACGTGCCCGAGCCGATTTCGAGCACGTGCATGAAGCGTCGAATCGCACCGAGCCCGGTGCCCAGGCCTTCGCGAGCCGGATTGTCGGGACCGAACATGTGACCGCGGGACCAGCCGTCCTGAAGCGCACCAACGGGATCGGCGAAACCGGGACCTTCATCTTCACAGCGGAGCTCGATGCCGCGAGCAGGGTGCTCGAGGATGAAGACCTCCAGAACCCCGCGACCGCCGTGACGGACTGCGTTCGAGGCGAGCTCGGCGGCGCAGATGGCGACCTCGGCAGCATCCTTCTCGGTGAACCCGCAGGCGAGCGCCGCAACCCGAGCCAAATGAGCGCAGAGGTACCGGTCCGCCAGATCGCGGCAGACCTGCGCCCCGACCCGGACACCTCCGGTACTCGCGGCTTGGCTCATCGTGCCGCTCAATCGATCTCCATACGGGCCACGACGGCGCAGGCGTCGTCGTGGGGCTTGTGGAAGTCCTCTACGATGTCGGAGGCCATGCGTTCGACGCCGAGGTGCGCGAGCGCGGCCAGATCGAAGCGACTGCCCACCCCATCGCTCGTCAGCGCAACGACGTCGCCGGGAGCGAGGGGAAACCCCCATACGCGGACGCGCCGCATGCGCTGGCCGACGATCCCCGGCATGGTGGGGGGCGCGATCCGCGCGGCGGCGACCGCGCGAAGCTCTACGTTGCCGACCCCGGCAAACATCATCCTTCGCGCGTCGAGCTGCAGCACGACGATCGATACGGCGGCGCCTCGGGAGCCGACCAGCGCCCGGTCGAGGCCCTGAAAGAGGACGTCGAGCGGCTTGTCGGCGTTCTCGCCGGCGTAGTTGCAGGCTCGCTCCGCCGCCTCCTTTGCGAGCTCGCCGTGACCGAGACCGTCCGCCAAACACAAAAGCGCGCCGGCCGGGAGCAAGACCGTAGCGGCGACGTCGCCGCAAACGGTCTCCCCCCTCCGAGGACGGTGCGCGCGGCCGACGGCAACGCGCATCAGACCACCCGCATCCGGAACGTCACGCACGTCCCGGCGTTGGCCGCGGTCTCTACATCGAACTGATCGGCGAGTTGTTTGACGCCGCGCAGTCCGCATCCCATGCCCAGCTTCGAGCGGTAGTTGCCGTCGAGGATCGCGTCGAGGTTCGTGATTCCCGGCCCTTGATCCCGGGCCACGACCTCCAGCGCCCGCGGCGAAGCGATGGGCCTGAGCTCGATCTCGCCTTGACCCGCGTACTGGATGATGTTGCGCGCGACCTCGGAGACCGCAGTCGCCAGCCGCGTTCGTCCGCTCAGCGAGAAGCCGAGAGCGACCGCGAGCTCGCGCGCTTCATTGCGCACTCGAACGACGTCGTCTTCCGTGCGCACCTGAATGACCGCGCGGGATGGCCCAGCGGGCGTGGCGCGATCACTGGCGAGGGCTTCGAGCGCGCGCATGCACTCGTCGACGCGCTTCGGATCCGCCAAGAAGAGGCGAAGGCTCTTCTCGATCGAGGGCATCGTCTCGCGCAGCTGCGTTCGATCGAAGCGGCCCACGCCGGACGAGCTCCGGCGACGGGCCATGACGATCGTCGAGGTCGCGGTCGTGGATGACACGTACCTGCACAAGACCGACATGACTTGATCGAGGACGTCACCTGCGGGGGACGCCGTCTGCTTGACACCGGCTACCATCAGTAGTGGCTGCGCGCCGGTCGTCTCGCCAGCCGGAGCGCGCTGTCCAAGTTGAGGGTCGTGCGGACTTCACCCAGGTCCATTCCCATCTCGACGAGCGTGTCCGCAACCGCCGGCTGAACGCCGCAAACGATCGTGGGTACGCCCATCAAGCGCGCGCTGACCGCGAGATCGCGGATGCAGCGGGTGAGGTAGCTATCCATCGTGTCCACGGCCGCAAGGTCGAGGATGACCGAGCGAAGCTGGACCGCTTCGAGCGTCGAGCCGACGGCGTCACGGAGCCGGCGGATGGCCCCATCGGTGATCGCAGGGTTCAGCTGCACGAGCAGGTTCCCTTCGACGACCATGAGGGCACCGCCGCTGGCTCCGCCGAGAGCCAGCGCGTGCGTCATGGCTGGGTCCCGATCCTGCCGCGCTTCCGGCTCTCGTCGAGCCGCTCGTCATCGTCGTACTCACGCCAGGCGTCTCGATCGCGTCGCGCAAGGCGCAGCGCCTCGCCCAAGCCGTGCTTCAGGTTGCGCAATGTCGCGAGCCTGCCGAAGTCGACGCCGATGTCCACGAGCGTCTCGGCAACCGCTGGTCGGATGCCGGTCAGGACGCACTTGGCTCCGACGACCTCGACCTTCTTCATCAGCTTCATCAGATGGTCCGCCGTCTTGGTATCGACGATGTCGACGCCGGTCAGATCGATGATGACGAAGCTCGCTTGCATGCGCAGGACCTCGGCCAAGAGCCGCTGCACCATGTCGGCGGTGCGCCGCGAGTCGACGATGCCGATGATCGGCATGGCCAGGACGCCGTCCCAGACTTCGAGGATCGGGTTGGAGAGCTCGTCGACCGCACGCCTGAGCCGATCGATGAGCTCGATCTTGGCCTCTTCGCTGGCGGCGAGCTGCTCGTTGCGCGCGCGCAGCTCCGACTCGAGCTGGCGTTGGGTCGTCACGTCCACCGTGGTGCCGAGCGCCGCGAACTGCTTTCCGGCTGCGTCCCGAAGCGGCGTCCAGGCGACATGCATCCGCAGATCGCTGGCGAGACGCGGGTTGCGAACCACGACTTCTTCCTCGAGCGACTCGCCGCGCTGCGCCCTCACCAGACCGCTGTTCTCCATCGGAAGAGGCGTCTTGCCATCCTCCATGAAGATGCCGTACGCGCTCGTCACGTCGCCGTCGTCGTGATTCACGATTCCGCCGAGGAAGCTCTGGTGCTTGGGATTCATGATCACGAACTCGTTCTTGGTGTTCGCGACCATCACACCTACGGGTAGCGAGTCGATCACCTGCTTGTAGAGAGCCTCGGCTTCGGCACGTCGCGCCTCGGACTCCGCCAGCGCCAGCTCCGTCTGCATGCGCTCGGTGATGTCCTGCGCTTGGCCCCACCAAAGGAGCGCTCCATCCTGACGCTCGACGTTGGTGTGGGTCTCGAGCCAGCGGACCTTTTCGTCGATGACGACGCGCCCTCGCCAGCTCATCGACGCCAGCGACTCCGTGCTCGCCGCGATCGCTCGCTCCAGAGAGCCGCGATCGTCGGGGTGAATGTTCTTCATCAGCACGTTCGGATCGGCGCGGACCTCCTCATGGGTCACGCCGTACAGCTCCAACATGCGAGGACCGAGATACAGCCAGTCGTTTTGCCCCGTGGTGACATCCAAACGGAGCGCCCAAAAGACGCCGGGCAGCCTCTCCAACAAGCCAGTCAGGACATCCAAACCGATCTTTTCCGACACCTGTTGCCTCCGGATTGCAAATGCCCCCCGGTTCATGCACCGCGAACTCGCGCTCTACGTAACCCTTCACCCTAAGCGCCGGCGTTTGGCGACCGGTAGTGAAATCTTTTAGCGCGCTTGCGAATGGTGAGACGCGCGCCACCGATGTGGGTCGAGAGCTATCGACGGAGAAGCTCGATCAAAGCGTTCGTCAGCTTCGCGCCCATCGGCCCGAACTGGACGCCCATTCCAGAGCTGTCGAGCCAGCGAACGGTCGCGTCGATCACCGCACCAGACGAATGGCCGGGCACGGTGAGCACGAGCGTCACGGCGGCACCATAGGGCGCGGGAGATGGCGTCACGATGAAGGCGCCGCCGATCGAGAGGTTCGCCGTTCTCCCGCGGTGGACGGCACCGCTGGCGTCGCGAACTTCGACCGAGAGGGCGATGGGCTTGCGTTCGCTCTTGCGTCTCATGCCTGCAAAGCCGCCCGGGACCGACGCATGTCCCGTGCGACCATCTTGATGGATCGCCATAGTTGATCTGCGAGCTCTGAAGAGCTGCAGAGGATACGGCTATCAGCTTTCGCCTGAGCACCCGCGGCTCACGTGCAGGTCAGGCCACTCTCCCGTGTTCCTATTGAACACACCGCGATCGCAGCTATCGCAGCTCGACCCTGGAAAGATGACGGTTCCATCATATCCAGCGCCGGCGCCAGCGATCAGAACGCGTCGTACCCGAGCGCAACGGTCGGCGCGACGCCGACCTTGCCGTCGTAGAAGTCGACGTGGCCGTCGAAGGCCAGCGTGAACGCGTGACGACGACCGGGGCGCTTGCTGCCGAAGGCGAAGCCGGTGCGGAGGCGCGCGGCGATGAGGTAGGCGCCGCCGAAGAGGTCGGCGTCCTGATCGATGCCCCCGGCCGCGAACACCTCGGGCCCGGCTCCGATGAACCAGAGGTCGCCGAGGGTGAGCTCGGGGATGACGCCGATCGACACGCGGGCGAGCGCGCCCTCGGTGCTCGCGCCGAACTGGAAACCGGGCGTCGCGTAGATGCCGAACTCGTCGATGATCTGCGCGCCGAGCCGCCCCTGAACGCCGAAGAGGCCGAGCCCCGTGTCCTCGATGATGTAGCCGCCGATCTGCGCGCTCACGCCACCACGGAAGCGAGCGCGATCTTCCTCGACGCGCATCGGCCTGCCCTTGCCCTCGGGCGCGGGCGGCGGCTTGGGAAAGCGCGAGCGAACGACGACCTGGGTCTCCTCTTCCTCTTCTTCGACCTCTTCGGCCTCGTCGTCCTCCGCAACCTCCTCGTCCGCACGCGCCGGCGCGGCGACGAGGAGCAGGAGGGCGAACGGCGTGCAGGCGATGAAACGGCGAAGCATCGAGAACCTCTCCCCCATTCGTACGCCTGCCGGCGCCGATCTTCCAGCCGCAGAAGCGGCCGAAAACATGCTCATTCGAAGGGCTTGGCGCGCGCCTTGGCCTCTTCCATGAGCTTTTTCAGGTCTTCCTTCTTCTTCGGCTTGAGGGTGATTTCGCTCCCGCCGTCGACGTCTTTGACCGTCGCCTCGGTCTCTTCGAGGACCGCCGGGCATCGGCCTTCTTTGCCGCCGCCGGCCCCGGTGCCGCCGTGCGCCTTGCCGTCGCCGGCGTGCTTCGTCTCGCCGGCCTTCTTCGCGCGCTCGCGCACGTCTTTGACGACGGCTTCGTTCTTCGGATCCTTCGCGACGACGGTGACGACGATGTTGCCGCCCGCCTCTTTCACCGACGTCTTCGAATCCTTCACCGCGCTCGGACAGTTGGCCATCTTGCGCTCGCCCTCGCCTCCGGGCTCCTCGAGGACGGCGAGGCGCTCCTTCGTCTCGCGACGGAGCCAGTCGACCTCGGCCGCGTCCTTCGCCGTCACGGTGAACTTCGAGCCGCCCTCGGTGTCCTCGACCTTCACCTCGGTGCCGCCGAGCACGATGGGGCAGCGTCCCATCACGCCGCCGCCGCCGCCCTGACCCGAGTGCTGCGGCTTCGTCGACTCACCCTTCGCGCGCTCGACGATCGTCTTGGCTCGAGCGCGGATGTCCTCGGTCACCTTGGCGTCGGCACCCTTCACGATGATCTCGACGCCTTTGTCGACGTCCTTCACCTCGGTCTTCGCGCCGGGGGCGGCGACGGGACAGTGCCCCATCTTGCCCTTTTCGTCCTCGGGGGCTGCCGCGCTCGTCGCAGCGGACGCCGACGACTTCGCGGGGGTCGACGCAGCAGGCTTCGCCGAGCCGGCCGGGCCGGGCTTGGCCGCGCTCCCCGACGGGGCTCCGCCGCCGGTGTCACCACAACCGATCGACAGGACGACGACTGCTGCGGCCAACCCGACTCGGAGGAGGTTCATCATGGACCCTTTGGTTCGTGAGTAACTCGGATGGTGCGGACGCCCACGATGCGCGGAACGGGATCACCGCTTCGGCCAAGACGCCCGCCGCGGCCATGGTAGCCAGGGAACGGCTCGTGGGGGGAGACCATCGTTGCGACCACCTCGCCGCGCCGACTCGCCAAAAGAGCGGGCTGCGGCTCATCCGGCTTTGCGGGAACGCGCAGAACCACCTCGGGGCCCTCACGGCCCGAGACCGCGACGACCGCCCCCGGACCTGCCGCGTCGCCGAGCAGGGTCGAGAGCTTCCACATTCGGCGGTCCTCTTCGGCAAAATCCGGCGTCACCGCGCCGAGGCGCGCAGCGTCGATGACGCTCGCGGGCTTGCCATCGATCTCGACAGCGATCGACACCTCGGGCAGCGCCGTCGTGTCGGGCGGCGGAGGCTTCGGCGTGCGCTTGGCGTCGGCGAGATCCGCGCCGTCCTGGCAGGCGGCGAGGACGACCGCCATCACAATGACGTTTACGTCATGCTTCTGTCGGGTCATAGGAGAGTCCTTCTCGAGCCGACGGTTTGGCGGACGACTTGGTCCCGAGCGCGTCGTCGGGCGGTCCCGAGGCGACGACCTTTCCGGCGTCGAGCCGGATCACGTGGTCACCGAGCACGCGAGCTTCGGCGCGATCGTGCGTGACGTGCAACACCGGAACGCCGAGATCCCGGCTCGCCGTTCGCACGTCGGCGACGAACTCGTAGCGAAGATCGGCGTCGAGCGCCGAGAACGGCTCATCGAGGAGGACGACCCTGGGCGACATCGCGAACGCCCGAGCGAGCGCGACTCGCTGCGCTTCGCCGCCGGAGTAGGTCTTCGGCTTGCGCTCCGCGAGGTGAGCGGCGCGAAAGCGAGCGAGACACTCCCGGGCGCGGCTCTCGCGTTCGAGCTTGCCGAGGCCGCGATCGATCCCGAAAGCGACGTTCGCCAGGCCAGTCATGTGCGGAAACAGGGCGAGCGACTGGAACACGTATGCGACACGCCGGTGCTCGGGTGGCCAGGCAACATCGCGCTTCGTATCGAGCCACGTCTCGCTACCCAGCCGCACCTCGCCTTCGAGCGGGGTTGTGAGGCCGGCGATCACGGACAAGAGCGTGCTCTTGCCCGAGCCGCTGGGACCGAAGAGGATGGTCACACCGCGCGGCGCTCGCACCTCGACGTCGAGCGTGAAAGCGGCGCCGGGCAGGGTATGCCGCACGCGGACGAAGAGCCCGTCCTCAGGCTGCATCGGCGCCTCGACCGAGCTTGATGACGCCGTAGAGGAGGCTCATGGCGACGACCGAGAGCAGAATGACCATGACGAGTGCGTCAGACTCTCGTCGCCCCTGGAGCGCGTCATAGATCCAGAGAGACGCCGTCTGCGTCTCGCCGGGGATGTCGCCGGCGACCATCAGCGTGACGCCGAAGTCGCCCATCGCCTTGGCGAACGCGAGCATCGTGCCCGCGACGATCCCACGCGCAGCGAGCGGAAGGTGCACGGAGAAGAAGGTGCGTGCCGGCCCAGCGCCCAGCGTGCGCGCGGCAGAGAGCAAGGTCGAGTCGACGCCCTCGAGCGCGGCGCGAGCGCTCTTTACCACCAGCGGAAACGCGCCGATGGTCGCGGCGACGATCGCGCCCGTCTTCGTGAAGACGATCGTTGTCCCGGTGAGGGCTTCGAACGCCTGCCCGATGCCGCTGCGCCGCCCGAGCGCGACCAGGACGTAGTACCCGAGCACCGTCGGCGGCAGCACCATCGGCGCGGTGAGCAGGACGTCCAGGACGTCGCGTCCGACGAAGCGCCGCGTCGCCAAGAGGTATGCCACGGCGACGCCCAGCAAGACGGCGATCGCCGTGCCGGTCGTGGCGACCTGGAGCGTCAGCTGGAGCGGCGCGAAGTCCAAGGCGCTCCGCCGGTTACTTCTCGGCGACCGGTAGCGTCTCGCCGGGCAAGAGGAACCCGTACCGCTTCATGATCGTCCTGCCCTCCGGCGAGCCGACGAACTCGGCGAAGCTCTTCGCGACCGCTCTTCGCTCGCCTTTGGCGCAAACGACCAGGGCCTGATCGAGGGGGTTGTGGAGCGCGTCGTCGACCAGCGCGTACTTTCCGTCCGCGACGATCGCGAGCGAGAGGGCCACGATGGCGACGTCGACGTTGCCCGAGTCGGCGAACTGCATCGTCTGCGAGATGTTCTCGCCGAAGGTCAGCTTCGGCTTCACCTTGTCCCAGACGCCCTTCTTTTCGAGCGCTTCTTTCGCGGCCTTGCCGTAAGGAGCATGCTCGGGGTTCGCGATGGCGATCTTCGAGAAGCGCTCGTCCGCCAGCTCGGCGACGTCCTTCGGAGCTTCGCCTTGCTTCGTGTACATGACGATCCGACCGCGGGCGTAGAGCGCTTTGGTGCCGCCGTCGCAGCTCGCCTTGTCGACGACTTCTTCTACGAAGGAGACGTTCGCCGCCGCGAACACGTCGAATGGCGCGCCGTCGATGATCTGCTTCGAGAGCAGGCCCGTCGAGCCGAAGGTGAGCTTCGTCTTCTTGCCGGTCTTCTTCTCGTACGCCTTGGAGACCTCTTCGAAGGCCTTGGACAGATCCGAAGCCGCACCGATGCGAATCGTATTCGCTTCCTCGTCGGCCGGCGCCGCCTTGCCGCAGGCGACGAGCAGCGCCGCGGAGACGGCCACTGCGAAGGCGAGCCGTCTAGCGATCGTCGTAGATGATCGTGCCGACATCTTCTCCCTCCAAGGCTCGGGTGAGGTTTCCGGAGACGAGACCGTTGACGATCTGCAGCTCTTTGCAGAAGCGGGCGCGAGAGAGGTACTCGATGACGACGCGTTCGACGATCAGGTCGGGCAGATCGCGGGCCAAGAGCTCGCGGGCGCCGATGCGCCGGATGAGCTTGGCGTTCGGGTTCTTCTTCGGATCGTCCTCGTAGAGGCCGTCCTCGTCCTTCACGAAGATCGCGCGCCTCTGGCCGAGGACCTCGGCCGAGAGAAAGACGCCCGCGTCGGTCCGGTGTTGCGGGATGCGCCCCTCGGAGCTCGGCTTCTCCCAGTACCCGAACGGCGGCATGCCGGTCATGATCGGAATGCACCCGAGCTTGAAGTAGAGCGGCAGCTTCTCGAAGTCGTCGTGCATCATGAAGATGCCTCCGTGCTTCGCGAGGAGCATTTGGAGCATTCGAGCGTTCTGCCGCGGGACGTAGCCGCCTAGCGCCGCGAGCACGCCGGTCGGCAGCTCGAGCTCGGCGCCTACCGAATAGATGTGCCGCGCGCGCGTACCCCCGCCGCAGCAAAGCAGGAGCTTGTACTTGTCCTTGGCCGCGACGATCTCGTCCAGGATCGGAAAGAGCGCCGCGCGCCCGCGATCCATGACCGACTGACCGCCGATCTTGAGGACCTTCACGTCGGGCATCATCGCTTCGGGCGTGTACTCCAGACCGTCGACCCGGGTCGACGTCAGGGTCGACCCGGACAGCGTGCTCTCGATCGTCTTTCGCTCAAGCATGGTCGGCCCTTTCACGGGTGATGACGGTTCCGACATCTTCGCCTTCGAGCGCACGAAGCAGCTGCTCGGGCTTGAGGCCGTTCACGATCTGGACGCGCTCGACGTGCCGGGCGGTCTTCCATGCCGAGAAGAGCGCACGGTCGAGGATGAGCTCGTCGGGCATGCGGGAGAAGAGGGAGAAGGAGAGGCGGAAGAGGCGGAGGGCAAGGACGGGCTGCGGTAGACGCCGGCCCGACCAACAATGGAGGCGAGCGCGATGGAGTACATCAGGAACGCCTGGTACGTGGCGGGCTGGTCGTCGGAGTTCGGCGACGACCCGCGCGCGATCACCATCCTGGAACGGAACCTGGTCACGTTCCGCGATTCCACCGGCCGGGTCGTGGCCCTCGAGGACCGCTGTCCGCACCGCCTGTTGCCGCTGTCGAAGGGCAAGCGCGTGGGGGACGCCATCCAGTGCGGCTATCACGGCATGACGTTCGACGGGTCCGGAAAGTGCGTGCGCATCCCGGGACAGGAGAAGATCCCGCCCAACGCCTATGTCGATGCCTTCCCGGTGCACGAGAAGAACGACATCGTCTGGGTCTGGATGGGCGATCCCGCGAAGGCGGACCCCGCTGACGTGTTCGACATGCCAGAGTTCTCGGACGACGGGTG
>JBGTSH010000192.1:0-20168 GCA_041940405.1 Polyangiaceae bacterium | reverse complement strand
GCGGGCGGCGGGGTCGAGACGGCCTTCGCCGCCGGCGGCGGCACCGACGCCACCCGAGGGGGCTCGGGGCTGGCCGCTGCCGCCGCAGCCGGCGCCTCGGCCGCCGGCTCGTCGTCGGTGAGAAGCCTCCCGAAGGCATCGCCGATGAAGTCGTCGATCTCGGAGTCGGCCTTGATCGAGGGCAGCGGCGCCGGTGCGACGCTCGCCGCCTTGGGCGGTGCGACGCTCGCCGCCTTGGGCGGCGGCGGCGCGAGCGTGGCGGGCTTCGGCGGAGGGGGCGGCGGCGCCGCTGCAGCCTCGTCGTCTTCGTCCTCGACGAGCTCGATCGCGTCATCGATCAGGATCTCGTCCTCGCCGTCCTCGACACCGTTGCCGATGGGGACCAGGCGACGGATGTGCTCGAGCAGCTCGCCCAGAGCGATGGGCTTGTGGACGTAGTCCTCGGCCCGGGTCCGCAGCTTCTTGTGCTGCTCGAACGTGTCGTCGCTCGACTCGCTCGACATGATGATGAGCGGGACCTCTTTGAGCTGCGGGTCCTTCTTCAGCTTGTTGCAGACGCTGAACCCGTTCATGCGGGGCAGCTCGATCGAGAGCAGAATGAGGTTGGGCGGCTCGCTCGCCGCCGCCGACAGGCCGACGTTGCCGTCGTCGACGACCTGCACGTTGCAGCCCAGCCTGGCGAGCTCCGTCCTGAGCTCTCCGGCAAACGCTGCATCACTCTCGAAGACGAGGACCTTGGTCATGTTTTTCGTGCGGGAGGCGGGGGGGGACCCACGATATCGAGCGAATGTGGCTCGGGTCAAACTCTGGTTAGGTGCAAGAAAAGCAGCCCTGGGACTCGTCGCCGAGGCAAACGCCGATTCTGCGGGCGGTGACGACGATGCCGCGGTCGACGGGGACGGTCCGCGTCCGGCCGGCAGCCTCGGACAGCGGGACCATGGCGACCTCTCCGTTTCGCATGCTGACCATGCCGCTGACCGCACCGTCGGCGAGCCTCGCGATCGCCGAGCTCCCGAAACGAAGCGCCAGCAGGCGGTCGGCGCTCGAAGGGCCGCCGCCGCGTTGCAGGTGGCCGAGCACCATCGCGCGCGCCTCTTTGCCGGTGAGCGTCGCCAGCTGCTTGGCGACGCGCTCGCCGATCCCGCCGAGGACCTCGACCCTCCGGAACTCGTCCCCGGCAGATTTGATCGTCAGGTGGCCGCCGAGCTCGGTCGCGCCCTCGGCCGCCACGATGATGGAGAAGCGCCGCCCGCGGCGCTCGCGTTGCATGACCTTCTCGGCTACGCGCTCGACCGAGTACGGGATCTCGGGGATGAGGATCGCATCGGCACCGCCCGCGAGGCCCGAAGCGATGCCGATCCATCCTGCGTGGCGGCCCATCACCTCGACGACCATCACCCGCTCGTGCGCCTCGGCGGTCGTGTGAAGGCGGTCGAGGGCCTCGGTAGCGATCGAGACGGCGGTGTCGAAGCCGAACGTGATGTCGGTGCCCGCGACGTCGTTGTCGATCGTCTTGGGGACGCCGATGATCCGAGGAATCCCGGCCTCCAAGAGCTTTTGTGCGATGGTCAGCGAGCCGTCGCCGCCGATCGCGACGAGCGCATCGAACCCCTCACGCTTGAAGCGATCGACGAGGTCGGCGGAGCGATCGACAGGCGTCAGCTTGCCGTCGACGAGCGTCGGGTAATGGAAAGGATCGCCGCGGTTGGCGGTACCGAGGATCGTGCCGCCGAGATGACCGATGCCGCGAACGGCGTCGCGATCCAGACGGATGAGACCGTCCGCTTCGAACATGCCTCGGTACCCGTGCGAGATGCCCCAGACCTCCCAGCCGAGGTCGAGCG
This sequence comes from Polyangiaceae bacterium, assembly GCA_041940405.1. Classification (GTDB taxonomy): domain Bacteria; phylum Myxococcota_A; class Polyangia; order Polyangiales; family Polyangiaceae; genus Xiheicaenibacterium. The sequence goes on along the minus strand of JBGTSH010000192.1, from coordinate 18,324 downwards.
CCGAGAGCGTGGCGGCGCGGATGACGGCGTTGAGCCCGGGAGCGTCTCCGCCTCCCGTGTTGATGGCGATCTTGAGCTTCGACGGCATGCGGACCTGGCATGGTCGCCGCACGACGCCGTCATCGCAAGCCCGGTTTCGGTGGGCGATCAGTGCGGGCCGTGGTGCGCGTGGCCCCGGTGATCGTGCAGGCCGTGATCGTGGAGCGCGTGATCGTGGAGCGGAAGGAGCGCGCCGAACACGGCGCGAATGCCGATCACGAGCGCCGCGCGCACGACGACGGCAGCGAGCGTGAGGATCGCCATCGCCCCCAGAACCGCCGGATCGACGCCTGTCATGCCCGCACCCACCGAGAGGCCGACGGCCGACGCAAACACGACCGCCGCGCGAACCAACGCGCCGACCCCGTTCGCGCCGCGATCGATCAAGAAGGCCGGAACGGCGCAGGCGATCGCCGCCACCACCGCCGGCCAGACGAAATGGGATGTTCGGTGCGCGAACGCCGCCAAAACGACCATGCCGAAGAGCGCCAGCGGCATGACCCTCGGCAACAGCGGATCGAAGCGTGTCAGGTAGCTCGTACCGCGACGAGCCGAGACGAGCGCGGCAACGGCGATTCCCACCACCAGCGCCGGCGCTACGGCGAGCGCGATCGGCAAGAGCGCGCCGATTCCGCCGCCATGATCGTGCGCGTCGCTCGCTCCGTGCCCGGCGACGACCGGAATCGCGGCGCCCAACGCGAAAGCGACGAGCTCTCCAGCGCGTGCGGCCGAGGTGATCGGCGGCGCGACGTCGATCCCGTGCAGGACCACGTGGAGGAGCAGCCCGGCGGTGACGGCGCTCACCCACGCGTGATGCGCCGCGAGCATCGCGGACGCGCCCGGCGACGTCGTCACCAGGACTCCACCGACCGCGGCCAGCGCGAGACCTGCGGCGCGAACGCATGCGCTGCCGCGTCCTTTCGCGGCAGCGAACGCGATCACCACCGCGGCGACGATCGGAACCGTGTGCCCGAAGATCGCCGCCAGCACCTCCCAATGGCCATGGCCCTCGTGACCGGGCCCCGCGAACGCGCCCATCGCGAGCCCATCGCCGAGCTGGTGCACGAGCAGGCCCACGTATCCGAGCTCGAGCGCCACCGCTTGACCGTCGGTGCGGAGCAGGCCGCTCGAGAAGCGCTCGAAGAGCCCCGGCAGGAGCAGCCCGATGAAGAACGGGATCAACGCGAGCGCGCCGCCCTCCCCTACCGCCTCCGGGATGAGCACCCCGAAGACGGTCGCCAGGCTCGCTCCGAGCGCGAGCGCCCGAATGGGCCCCAGCGCGCGCCCCGGGCCGACCAATCCGAGCGACGCTCCGACCAGCACCGAAAAGACGGCGGTTAAACAGGCGAGGAGCACGGCTTCGAGCGAGTGAGTTGCTCCTGCAACTCGGATACAACACCCTTACCCCGCTCCCAAGCGGGTGTCGAGCGACCGACCGCTCGCAAGCCGTGCTAACCCGACCGGCGAATGGCACGCACACTGGCGATCCTGGCCGGCTTCATCGGCGGCTGTCACATCATCGCCGGGACGCCCGACTTCACCGACCAGCCGCTCGTCGGAGGTGGTGGCGCCGGCGGCGGGGCCGGCGGCAGCGGAGGCCAAGGCGGCGGCTTCGTCACGGCCACCGGGGGCGGAGGACAGGGCGGCGCCGGCGGTGGGGACGGTGGATCCGGCGGCGATGCCGGAGCTGGCGGCGACGCCGGAGCTGGGGGGCGCTGATCGGCCGTCGTCATGGACGCACTCTTCAAGCTGATGCCGATCGTCTTTCTGGCCTTCGCGGTCGAGGCGTCGCTCGGCTTCGGCTCGGCGCTCGTCGCGGTGACGCTCGGCTCGATCCTCTTTCCGATCGATCAGCTCCTGCCGATGTTCATCCCGCTCAGCATCGTCCTCTCGGGTTACATCGCGGTTCGGTACCGGGCGACGATCGATCGCCCGATGCTCCTTCGGCGCATCGTGCCGTTCATGGCGCTCGGTTTGCCGGCCGGCTTGTTTGCTCTCCAGACCATGCCCGCGACGTGGCTCAAGCGGGCGTTCGCGGCGTTCGTGCTCGTGCTCGTCGGGATCGAGCTCTGGAAGATGGTGCGTGCTCCCCGCGAGGCGCCCGCGCCGCTCTCGCGGATTGCGTCGGCGGTCCTCCTCTTCCTCGGAGGTCTCGTTCACGGCGCGTTCTCGACCGGCGGCCCGCTCGTCGTCTACGTGGCCGGTCGCGACCTGGCGCACGACAAGGCCCGCTTTCGCAGCACGCTCAGCGCCTTGTGGCTCGTGATGAGCATCGCGCTCTTCGTGACGTTCGCCGTCCTGGGCAGCTTGGACGCGGCGTCGCTCGAGCGAAGCGGCCTCCTGGTCTTGCCGCTCGTGCTCGGCCTGGTCGCGGGCGAGGTCCTGCACGCGCGCGTGCCGGCGAGGGCGCTTCGCCCGCTGGTGTTCGTCGTGCTCGGCGTCGCGGGGATTGCGCTCGCCGTCCAGGCTTGAGCTAGCTCGGGTAGCCGCGCCTCTCCCGAACCTCGGCGCGGTGGCTCCGGAAGTACTCGACGCACGCGCCGCAGCAGAAGTAGAGCGTGTGCCCCATGTCCTTGATCTCGGGGCTGTCCTTGGTGACTTCGAAGAGCGCGCCGCTCACCGGGCAATGCGTCGCATCACCGATCGTCACACCCGGCTGCTCTTTGACCGCCGAACCGGCGACCGGCTTCTTGCCTCAGGCCGTACAGCCCGAGAACCCCTGGTCGACCGGCTCGTCAGGTCGGAACGCGGGCACGGTCGACGTGGGCGGTGGGGAAGCACTGCCGGCGGATGCCGCGGGGGTAGAGCGAGCGCGGCTCTCGTCGCAGCCGACGAGCGTCGCAGCGACGGCTCCTTGAAGCATGAAACGTCGGCGCATCATGTTCCTCATTATCACGCGGGCGGGCCGGCTCGGAACGTGATCCGCACCATGCTCGAATCGAACGGCGACGGGTCGATGGCCGCCTCGACCTCGAACACCTCGCGCAGGCTCTCGGGCGTCAGGACCTCGCGCGGCGGGCCCGCGGCGACGGCCAGCGAGCCCTTCTTCATGAGCGCGATGCGATCGCAGAGAGCGGCCGCGAGGCTGACGTCGTGCAGCACGATCAGCACGCCTGTGCCCGCGTCGCGAAGCTGTCTGACGATCCCGACGAGGAGCTGCTTCTGCGCAGGGTCGAGGTTCGAGGTCGGCTCGTCGAGCAGGATGTAGCGCCCGGTCTCGCCGAAGCCTACTTGCGCGAGCGCCCGCGCGACGTGCACTCGCTGCTGCTCTCCGCCCGACATCGCCGAGACAGGCGTCCGCTCGAACGCTTCGAGACCGACGGCGGCGAGCGCGCGCCTGGCCATCGCGCGGCAAGCTTCCGTCTCGATCGCCGCGTGAGGCGAGCGGCCCCACAAGACGACGTCGAGCGCGGCGAAGTCGAAGGCGACCTCGGCGCGCTGCGAGACGACCGCGCGCAATCGCGCCAGCTCGAGCTCGCCGAGCGCGTGCGCGTCGCGACCCTCGATCGTCACGGTGCCCGCCGAGGGCACGAGCTCGCCGGTCAGCGCACGGAGGAGCGTCGACTTGCCGGCACCGTTCGGTCCGACGAGGGCGACGACCTCACCGCGATCGATCGACAGGTCGACCTTCGAGAGCACCTCGCGCCGACCGAGTGTCACCGAAAGCGAGCGTGCCTCGAGGCTCATGCGAGCCTCGTCTGCTTCCGCAGCAGGTAGAGAAAGAAAGGTGCGCCGAGCGCCACCGTGAAGAGCCCGACCGGCCGCGCCGTCGTAAAGAGAAGGTGCGAGAGGAGATCGGCCACGACGAGGAGCGTCGCTCCGGCGAGGCCAGAGATCGGGATCACGAGCCGATTGTGCGATCCGACCAGGAGCCGCACCAGGTGCGGGACCACGAGCCCGAGGAACCCGATGAGGCCCGCGACCGCGACCGTCGCGCCCACGCCCAGCGCGACTGCACCGACGACGAGCGCGCGAACCCGCGCCACACGCACGCCGAGGTAGCTCGCCTCACGCTCGCCGAGCGACAAGAGATCGAGCGTGCGGCCGAGGCGCGGCAACCCCACGACGACCAAGAGGACCCAGGGCGCGGTGCACAGGACGTCGATCCAGCGCGCGTACTCGATGTCGCCCATCGTCCAGAACACCAGGCGTCGCAGCTGCGCGTCGTCGGCCAGGTACGAAAGCATGCCGACCATCGCGCCGGCGAGCGCGTTCATCGCCACGCCGGCCAACAGAACCGTCATTGTCGCTGCGACGCCGCGCAGCCCGGAGCCGAGGCGCAGCACCACCGCGGTCACCGCGCAGCCTCCTGCGAACGCGGCGATCGGCAAGAGGGCGGGACGCATCCACTCGGGCATCGCCGCGAGCGCCGGGCCTCCGAGGACGATCGCTACCGCCGCACCGAGCGACGCTCCTGCCGATACGCCGACCAGCCCGGGGTCGGCCAGCGGGTTCTTGAACAAGCCTTGAACGGCCGCGCCGCACGAGCCGAGCGCTGCGCCGACGAGCACCGCGAGCACGATGCGCGGAGCCCGCACGCCGATCACGACCGCTCGCTCGTACTCGGTCGAGCCCGTCTCGCCGAGCCCGAGCGGCTCGAGGAACAGGATCGCGAACGCTCGGCCCAAGGGGATGCCGAGGGCCCCGGTGGCAGCGGACATCACCGCCGCCGCCACGAGGACGGCTGCCAGGACGGCAGCTACCCGAGCGGGTCTCGACATCCGCGAGGCATCGACGCCCGCCCAGCGGGCGTCAATCGCCACTCGCGTCCCAGGAGCGCTCGCGCCCTCCCGTCGGCCGTTGCTACTTGGCTCCTCCGGGCACCGGAACCGGCGCGAAGCGCGTCGCCTCACCGCGACGGATCTTCGCGAGCAGGACCGAGCCGGGCTTGGCGCTTCCGAGCAGGCTCTCGAGCGCGTCGACGTCCTTGATGGGCTTTCCGTCCACCTCGAGAACGACGTCGCCGGGGCGGATCTCTTTCAGAGGGCTCGCGGGAGAGATCGCCTCGACGCGAACCCCGCCGCCCTTCACGTTGGAGACCTGAATGCCGAGCTTGTTGTTCGCCGGCGCGACCTTCGGCGAGCGCGTCGCGGGGCCCTTGAGCGTCGCGTCGTCTTCGAGCGTGTCGAGCGTCGCCTTCATGTCTTGGCGCTTGCCGTCGCGAAGGACGCTCAGGGTGATCTGCGCGCCGGGAGCGTTGCGCGCGACGTTGCGCGGCAGCTCTTCGGCGTGAGAAATCTCGGTGCCGTTGACGGCGAGGATGACGTCGCCGGGCTTGAGGCCGGCGCGCGCGGCCGAGCCGCCCGACTCGATCTGAGCGACGAGCGCGCCCTTCGGACCGGCGAGCTTGAGCGCCTTGGCGAGCTCGTTGGACATCGGCTGGAAGACGAGACCGAGCTTGCCGCGGACGACGTGACCCTTCTCGCGGAGCTGCGGCAGGACGTCCTTCAGCGCGTCGACCGGAATCGCGAAGCCGATGTTGTTCGCGCCGGGTCGAATGGCCGTCGCGATGCCTACCACCTCACCCCGCCAGTTGAAGAGCGGCCCGCCGCTGTTGCCGGGGTTGATCGCCGCGTCGGTCTGGATGAAGTCGTCGTAGCTCGTGGCGCCGATGAAACGCGACTTTGCGCTGACGATGCCGAGCGTGACGGTGTGCCCGAGACCGAACGGGTTACCGACGGCCAGGACGTGCTCGCCGATGCGAAGCCCGCTCGATCCGCCGAGGCGAACCGCGGGGAGGTTGTCGCCGCTCTTGATCTTGAGGAGGGCGAGATCGAGCTTGGGATCGCGACCGACCACGTCCGCCGGGAGCTCGCGGTCGTCCCAGAGGCGGACCGTGACGAGGTCGGCGTCGTGCACGACGTGCTCGTTGGTGACGACGTAGCCCTGCGGGTCGATGATGAACCCGGTGCCCGCGCCTTGACGCTCGCCTCGCGGCGCGCCGCCATCGGGCCCGAAGAAGAAGTCGAACGGGTGCCCCTCGGGGAGGTTCACCTTCTGGGTCGTGGTGATGTTCACGACCGAGGGCTTCACCTTCTCCGAAAGGTCGGCGACGTCGAACGTCGCGGGCACCGGAGCAGGCGGCAGCGCGTCGGGCAGCTTGAGCGGAGGAAGCGAAGCGCGATCGATGCTCTCGTCGTTGAACGAGACGGCACGCGTCGAGCCCGTCGCATCGGCGGAGGGCTCGTGATCGCTCGGTGCTCGAGCCGAAGGCTGCTGGCAACCGAGTGCCGGAGCGAGCGTAAGGAGGACGGGAAGGACCGAAACGCGAATCGTGAGGCTACGCTTCATCTTCTCTACCTTGGTCGCAACGACAGGCCCTTTATTGGGTACCCACGGAACGAAGAAGTGTGACCGCACATTCCACCCGGGGCCGGCACATTCTGCTAGCGTCCGGCGCGGTGGCCAGCGCAAAGCAACCGAAAAGTTCCTCTGGTCCGCCCCCTGACGGGGGCGGACTGTTAGCGGACAAACGTATCGGCTTCCTGGGTGGCGGAGCGATGGCCGGAGCCCTCATCAAAGGGCTGGTGGCGTCCAAGACCGTGGCCGCGTCACAGCTGATGGTAAGCGACGTCAAAGCCAGCCGTCTGACTGAGCTTTCCGGCGCTTTCGGCATCCAGACCACATCGGACAACCGCGCGCTCGCAGAGTTCTCGGACGTCCTCGTTGTTGCCGTGAAGCCACAGATAGTCGACCGCGTCCTGCCCACGGTTCGGGACCACATGAAGCCCGACGCGCTCGTCATCTCGATCGCCGCAGGCGTTCCTTCGGCAGTGTTCGAAGAGGCGCTCCCGAGCGGCGCCAAATTCGTGCGCAGCATGCCGAACACCGCCGCGATCGCCCTCGCGGGAGCGACGGCCATCGCCGCGGGGACGCACGCGACCGAAGACGACATGCTCGTCGCGACCGAGCTCTTCGAAGCCGTCGGGCGGTGCGCGGTGCTCGACGAGTCTTTGCTCGATGCAGTGACCGGCCTCTCCGGCAGCGGCCCCGCGTACGTGATGCTCATGATCGAAGCGCTCGCCGACGGCGGCGTGAAGGTGGGCCTCGGACGCGACACGGCGCTGCTCCTGGCCGCGCAGACCGTCTATGGCGCGGCGAAGCTCCAGCTCGAGAGCGGCGAGCATCCGGGCCGCCTGAAGGACATGGTCACGAGCCCCGGCGGAACCGCGATCGCCGGGCTTCACACCCTGGAATCCGGCGGGCTCAGAAGGACGCTCATCGACGCCGTCGAGGCGGCCGCTCACCGCAGCATCGAGCTCGGCGAGCAGCTGATGCGGAAGCGCAAGGCTTGAGCCCGGGCCGATCGCTTGTAACCATAGAGGCCCAGGCCGCATCCAAAAGCCGACCCCATGACGCATCGAGGCTTCCTCGTCATCGCCTTGAGCTCCGGCCTCGCCGGGCTCGCGACGCTCGGCTCGTGTGACGCCGATCTGGAGAGCGGCTGTCGCGACGACATCTGCAGCGGCACGACGAGCGTCGGCGGCTCGGATCAAACCGGCGCGGGCGGTGGCGGCTTCGTCTGCGAGCACCCGGACACGAAGGGCCTCCCCTGCGAGGTCTACGACGCCCTCAACAAGAACTGCCAGAGCTGTCACAAGCCCATGGGTCAGGGGCCTTTCCCGCTCCTCACTTACGATCACACGCAGACGTGGCTCTACGGCCGGGAGCCGACAGAAGAGCTGCCCAACGTCCGCACGTGGGCGCGCATGAAGCGGCAGATCCAACCCGGGGCGCCGATCCCGGCGATGCCGCTCAACAACAACCCGATGCCGCAGATCTTCATCGATCGGCTCAACGCATGGTTCGAGACGTGCGGGCCCGACGATCAGGTCGCGAACATGTGCGCTCGCGGCGAGGGAAGCGGAAGCGGCGGTGGCGGCGGCGGCATGGGTGGAGCCGGTGGGGCCGGCGGCGCCGGTGGGGCCGGTGGCGCCGGCGGCATGGGCGGCGGCGGCGGCAACTGACCAGCTCAGCGGATCCGCTCAGCCGATTCGAATGGCGGCCTGCCCCGTGAAGAGGTTGAAGGCCACGTAGTCGCGAGCCCAACCGAAGCGCGCTGCGGCGTCCTCGAAGGCCTTGTGCTCGTCCTCTTCCCAGCGCTCGTTGGTCAGGTACTCGTCGAAGACGACGATGGCGCCCGGCAAGAGCAGCGGACCGAGGTGCTCGAGCGCGACCCTTGCGCTCGAGTAGAGGTCGCTGTCGACGTGCACGAGCGCGGGCGATGATGGCGACGTGCGCGTCCATGACGGAACTGTCTCTTCGAACCAGCCGACGTGGACGCGGACGTTGGCCGGAAGCTCGGGCACCTCGCCCCCGGTCGAGAACGCGCCGGCGCCTCTCCCGTAGAACGACTCCGGCAAGCCTTCGAAGCTGTCGAACGCGTCGACCTCCCGACCGGAGGAAGCGAGCAGGCGCGTGCTCGTTCCATGGCGCACGCCCAGCTCGACGAGGCCGCCGGGACCGGCGAGCGAGAGGGCGTACCGCAGGACGTCGGCTGTGCTCGAAAAGAAGCGTGTCGCCGGCGTCCGCCGTTCGAGCGCGAACCGAAGGGCGCGCACCGCTCCAGAGCTCGGTGCGCCCGCGGGCCATTCGAACGACGCGTCCCCGAGAAGAGCGCGCGCCCCGAGCAGCGCGAGGCGCGGAAGCCACCATCCGGGATCGAGCTCGACGGCGCGCGAAGCCGCGGGAAGCGAGCGCACCAGATCCCGATCGTCGTAGAGCGCGCGGTGGAGCTCCAGGTGCATCGCGGCCTGATCCGGATGGAGCCGGACGCCCTCCTCGGCGTGCTCGATCGCTCGGTCTCGTCTTCCTGCTTCGCAGAGCGCCCGAACGGCCACGAGGCGCGCGCCGGCGAGCAGAGGGTCGAGCGCGAGCGACGCCTCCAGCGCGTGCAGCGCCTCGTCGACGCGGCCGATGGCGAGGAGACCGATACCGCTGTCACGCGCGACGCGCGCGTCGTTCGGAGCGAGGTTGCGCGCTCGTCCGAACGCCGCCTCCGCCTGCCGCGCCGAGCCGAGCATGATCGACGTCGCGCCGAGGTTCATGCAGGCGTCGAGGGAGTCGGGCCGCTCGGCGAGCGCCTCCTCGTAGGCGAAGGCCGCTTCGGCGAAGCGTCCCTTCTTCTGGAGGCGAAATGCACGCGAGAGCGACTCGCTCTGGGGCGGGTCGCTCTCGTACCGAGCCGGACGCTTTTTCGCGCCGCCGGCCTTGGACCGGCGCCTCGGGGCCGGAGGCACCTCAAGCGCTGAACGACGAGCCGCAGCCGCAGGTGCTCTTGGTGTTCGGATTCACGAACTTGAAGCCCGAGGCATGCAGCGACTCGACGTAGTCGATCTCGGTGCCGTCCAGGTACTGGAACGAGAGCGGGTCGACGTAGAGCTTGACGCCCCGATCCTCGAAGGTCTCGTCCATCTCGGTCGGCTTGTCCTCGAAGTAGAGGTCATACGAGAACCCGGCGCAGCCGCCGCCCACGACGCGGAGGCGAAGGCCCTGGCCCTCGAGCTCTTCTTTCTTGGCGATTTCGTGAACTTCGTGCGCGGCTCGCTCGGTGATCGTGATCATGGCAAAAGTGACCTTCCGTTACCTTTGAATGTGCCTCCAGACGTCGCCGGAAGCAAGGTCTCCCTTCAGGGCTCCAGGTCGCGAACGACGAAACGCGAGCCGCCGATCGCCTCCTCCCGGATCTCTTCGCCCCGGACCCGCGCCGACGTCTTGCTGCCGAGGTCGACCTTCTTCGGGTCGAAGTAGATGTTCCGGGAGCCGGAGGCGTCCTCGATGAGGACCTCGTCGAGCGGGACCCCGCCCAGCTGTTTCGCGTTGTTCGCCTTGTCGATGGCGGGGACCTGCTTGATGGCGCCGTCTACGATGCAGATCGCGCCGCTCCCGTAGGTCTCCTTGACCGTGCACTGGCGGGTTTCGGGGCGCATCCACCAGACGATCCCGCCGGCGATGGCGAGGGCCACGACGAGGATCACGGCCTGAGCGGCCTTCGGCAGGGGTTTGACGGGTTGGTTCGGGTTGACCGGCTCGTTCATCGGGCGACGAGCAAATGTCTCACGCTCAACGAGCGCAGCGAAGAATGTCGGCGAGAACGCCGGACGCGGTCGCCGGCCCCCCTGCGCCCGGCCCGCGCACCACGATCGTGACCTCGCCTGCCCGATCCGAATGGAGCGCCACGAGGGCCTCGGTGCCGCGAAGCTGAGCCGCCGGATGGTCGAGGTCCACGACGACGGGGCCGACGCGAATCGGCGTCTGGCTCTTGGGCTGGACTTGCGCGAGGTAGCGGATGAGCCGGCCCTCTCTTCGGAGGCGGTCGGCGCGTGCCGCGAAGAGCGGCGCGGCGTCGGCGAGCGCGGCCTCCAGCCCGATTTCACGCGCTGCCGCCAGCGTCGCCTCCGGGACGAACGGCTCGAGCTCCACGTCGTCGAGCGTCGCGTGGACGCCGATCTCCCGAGCAAGGATCAGCGCCTTGCGCGCGACGTCTCGCCCCGAGAGGTCTTCGCAAGGATCGGGCTCGGTGTAGCCGAGCCGGCGCGCTTCGGCGACCGCCGCCGTCAGGCTCTCGCCACGGCTCACTGCGTCGGCGAGGTACCCCAGCGTTCCCGAGAGGGATCCCTCGATCAGCCGAATCGTGTCGCCGCTCCGGATCCGATCGGCGAGCGGCGCGAGGACCGGCAGGTCGGCGCCGACGGTCGTCTCGTAGAAGAGCCGGCTCTTCCCTTTCCGGGACCGAAAGATCGCGTCGTACCGCTCCGGGGCCGACGAGAGCGGGCTCTTGTTCGCGGTCACCACGGAGATGCCGCGGCCGAGCGCCGCCACATAGGCGGCGTCCATGGAGCCGTCGGCCGTGCAGTCGACGAGGACCGGCACCTCGAGCTTGGAGAGGTCTGAGAGGATCGCCGGGATCGATGTCTCGCGCCTCGGGGCTTCGCGAAAGCTCGACGGCGAGACGCCAGCAGCGTCGAAGAAGGTCTCGCTTCGACCGGAGACCCCGACGAGCCGCACTTCGATCCCGTCACGCTCGGCGATCGCGTCGCGCCGCGCGGCGAGGATCGCGAGGAGGCTCGATCCGACGTTGCCGCGTCCGAAGACGTGGATGTCGACCCGCGCGCGGCTCACGCCAGCGTCTCGCGCAGCGCTCGATCGAGGTCGCCCTCGATGTCGCTCGCGGCCTCGATGCCGACGGACAGGCGTACCAGATCCTCGGGGATCCCGATCGCGGTGCGCTCCTCGGTCGAGAGCTCGTAGTAGCTCATCAGGGCGGGCTGCTCGATGAGCGTCTCGACGCCGCCGAGCGACGGCGCAATGGTGGCAAGACGACACCGGTCGATGAAGCGGCTCGTCGAGTCGAGATCGCCCTTCGTGCGGAAGGTGATGACGCTGCCGAAACCGGAGAGCAGCTTCGAAGCCACCGCATGATCCGGGTGGCTCGCGAGGCCCGGATAGAAGACTTGCCGCACAGCGGGGTGAGACTCGAGAAAGCGCGCCACCGCGAGCCCGGTCTCGTTCTGGCGTCCGACGCGGAGCGCGACGGTCTTCATTCCGCGCTCGAGCAGGTACGCAGCGTGCGGGTCGAGGACGCCGCCGAGCACGCTGCGCATGTCGCGCACCGCGCTGACGAGACCGTCATCGCCGCAGATCGCGCCGGCGAGCAGGTCGTTGTGACCGCCGAGGTACTTGGTGCCCGAGTGCAGGACGAGGTCGGCGCCGTGCTCGAGCGCGCGGAGGTTCACCGGCGTCGCGAACGTGGCGTCGACGAGCACCTTCACGCCGCGATGCTTCTTGGCGACGGCGGCGATCGCGGGCAGGTCGGCGACGCGTAGGTACGGGTTGGTGGGCAGCTCGGTCAAAACGACGCGCGTCTTGCCCGGGACGATCGCGCGCTCGAGCGCAGCGAGATCGCCGGGGTCGAACAGCGTCGAGCCGATTCCGAACCGCGAGAGGCTCTTTTCGACGAACTGTCGTGTCCTGCGATAGCAATCGCTCCCGAGGACGACGTGATCGCCGCTCTTCAACATCGCGAGGAGCGCCGTCGTGATCGCGGCCATGCCGCTCGAGAACAAAGCGGCGTCGCCTGCGTGCTCGAGCGACGCGAGCACGCGCTCTGCCGAGCGCACGGTCGGGTTGCCGTAGCGGCCGTACTCTTCGCGCTCGACGCGACCCTCGAAGTGATCGCGAAGCTCGGCTGTCGATGCGAACGCGTACGTCGCCGACAGCACGATCGGCGTCGGAACCGCGTCGAACGGCTTCTTTTCGGGGCTGGGTCCGTCGAGTGAGCGCGCGCCGTGAACGGCGAGGGTGTCGATCGACGACGGAGGTACGGCGGAAGGCTTTTCTGAACCCATCGGCTTAGGGTGTGAGATTTGTAAGGCGCGTCACTCAAGGTGGGCGAAACACCGCGCCGCGCCCGCGAGCTTGCGAACGCGCCAGCACCATAAAACAACGGGCCCGGCTCTGTCGAGCCGAGCCCTTGGTCGCAGGCGTTCGTAAGCCGAGTTCTGTTCCGAGGCTCGGTCGCCCTCACCTCGGCGGCGGTCATTCCTCTAGGGCGCCCGTCACCGAGCGTCTCCAGCAGTCTACCCGGAGGCTCGGGCGGGCCGCCCTTTCCGCGCTCGACGAGCGAGCGCGATCGCCTCCCTATGTGACCTTGCTCCAGATGGGGTTTGCCTAGCCGGCCTCGTTACCGAGACCGCGGTGGGCTCTTACTCCACCTTTTCACCCTTACCGGCGAGGGTTTGCCCGGAGGCATCCTGGCCGGCGGTCTGCTTTCTGTTGCACTTTCCTCGAGGTCACCCTCACCGGGCGTTACCCGGCATCTTGCCCTGTGGAGCTCGGACTTTCCTCCCGCGCTCGAGCCCGAGAGCTCGAGCACCGGCGATCGCCTGATCGCCTGCGACACCCACTGACGTAACGCATGCACTGACCGGACGCCACGGGCCAGCTTCAGTGGATGATCTTGCCGCCGCTGAACGCTCCACCGAACGCGTACGCCCAGCCGAGGAGGTTTGCCCGAAGACCGGCCATCCAGCGGAGATCGGTCCCGTCGTTGCCACCCAAATCGTGGAGCGCGTCGAGCTGGGCGAACGGCCCGACGATGCCGCGCCAACCGAACGAAAAGTCCGTTACCGCGCCGACCCGCGTGCCGGTCTCGAGCGCGTTGGTATACGCGAAACGCTGAAACCCCGGTCCGAAGGACCCTTCGAGGATGAACTCGGTCCCTCCCGCGAAGTAGCGCGCACGCATCCGAGGGCTGGCCATCCAGCCGACCGCGATGTCGTTCACTTCGACCGCGAGCTCGAACACCGGGCCGATGTGAAGATCGCGAACCCCCGGCGTGCGCGCGAGAAATCCTACGTCCGCGAAGAAGTGGCCGTAGTCCTTCAGCCCGACGTTCGACTGGCTCTGTCCCCCGGCCATGCCGAGCTCGGCGACGAGCGAGAGCGGACAGATGGGCTCGGAGAAGAACGTGCAATCGCCCAAACCCGGCGGTGGCTTCTCGTAGGCCACCGGATCGTGCGCCGGCGGCTCGGTGGCGACCACGAGCGGTTGGGGTTGTGCGGCTACGGGCGCGGCGACGAAGCCGAGCGCCACACCGAGACCGCCGGCGAGCAAGACTGCGCGGTGCATGATCAGGCCCCCGCGCGGACGCCGATGCGATCGACGGCGCGAACGATGTCCTGCGCGCGCTCCGCCGACGGCATGCCGAGCACGGCGGCCGCTTCGGGACAGGCGTCGTGCTCGTGCGCGCGGGCGATGCGATGGAGCGCTTCGGCACGAGCTTCGCGCGCTCGCCGGCGAAGGCCGCTACCGAGGCGCGCGGAGAGCCTCGAGCCGAGCTCCATCGAGAACGCCGCGTGGCGCATCTCGTCGGCGGCGATCGACGGCGCGACCGCTCGAAACGCCGCGGACTGCGAACGCCTTGCTTGCGCTGCGAGGAGCCCTGCACCAAACGCTTCGCCGGCACACCCTTCTTCGGCGTTGTGAAGCAGGATGGCCTCGAGCGAGCGCGGCTCGAAGCGCTGCACCCTGACGGGCTCGGGCGGGATGCCCGAAGCGAGCGCGAGCCGCGTCATGAGCCGTGCGTGCCGCGCCTCTTCGACCGCGCTGCGAACGGAGGCGCGGACCAAGTCGTCGGCCCCGCCGTGGAGCGCGAGCTCACGAGCGAGGTCCAGGAACGCGACGACGCTCGCAGCCTCGAGGTGGGCTGCGCGAGCGAAATAGGAGGCAGCCGTCTCGCGCGCGCGTGCTCGCGGAGCGACCAAGCGATGCGGGCGTCGTCCGGCCCCGCACTCGGGAATGAACGTGCACTCGACGGCGCCCTGGTCGAACTGGATCGTCGTCAGCTTGCAGCTGTCGACCTCGAAATTGCGTGGGCCGCCTCCGGCCTGACCGCCGGCGGCGCCACCACCGCCGGCGCCGCCACCGCCGAAGCTCGGCGGCTCGTATTCCTCGTCACCACGGAGGCATCGAAGCTGGCAGTCCTCGACGGGAACGCCGTCTCTGCCGTAGAGCGCGAGGAGGTAACGGTAGTCGTCATCGGCGATCGGGATGACCGTCGTCTCGGCCGCATCGTCGCAGGTGCAGCCGTCGCACCCGGAGGCGAGCATGAGGAGAACCCCGGTGCCGAGGACGAACGGCGGCGCGAAGCGCCGTTGCTTCGAAGCTGTCATGGCGAGAAAAGAAGGAAGAAGACCGGGAAAGCTTACGCTCCTGTAACCGCACTTCCCCCCTGGGCATCGGTTTCGTCAGAGAGAGCGGTCGGGTATAGAGAGGTATGCGCCTGTTCGGGCTCTTTGCGCTCGCTTGTACCTCGAGCGCCGTCCTCTTGATGATGCACGGCGGCTGCAACACCTACAGCGAAGACCTCCTCGAAGAGGGTGGCAGCGGCGCCGGCGCCGCCGACACGACGTCGTCGAGCTCGAACCAGGGCGGCGAGAACGAGGGCGGCGGGCAGTCTGCCTGCGAGAGCCCGTCCGACTGTCCGGGAATGGACGGCGAGTGCGGCACGCGCACTTGCGACGACGGCCTCTGCGACGTGAACGCGACCCCGGCAGGCACGCCGATCGCGGCGCAAACGGCTGGCGACTGCCAGACGATCGTCTGCGACGGCAACGGTGAGACCGATATCGCACCCGACAACGCCGACGTCGAAGACGACAACGAAGATTGCACGACGGATTCCTGCTCCGACGGCAGCCCTTCGCACACGCCGCTCCCCGAAGGATCGGCTTGTACCGGAGCGGGCGGAGCGAAGGTCTGCAACGGCGACGGCGTCTGCGTCGAATGCGTCGACGGCAGCGACTGCTCGAGCGGTGCTTGCACGCAAGCGTTCACGTGCGCGCCCGCATCCTGCAACGACATGATCGAGAACAACGGCGAGAGCGACATCGACTGCGGTGGAACGCAGTGTCCGAAGTGCCTCGAGGGCTTCGACTGCAACGGTCCGAACGACTGCCTCGGCGGCATCTGCACCGGTGGGGTGTGCCAGCCGTCGTGCACCGACATGGAGACCAACGGCGACGAGACCGACGTCGACTGCGGCGGCGATTGCGCGCCGTGTGACGTCGGGCTCGGCTGCTCGGTCGCCGCCGATTGCATGAGCGGCGTCTGCTCCGGCACCTGCGGCGAGTACCAGCTCCTCTTGAGCGAGCTCTGGCCGCGCGGTCCGGGAGGCGGCAACGACGACTTCGTCGAGATCTACAATCCGCTGAACGTTCCCGTCACGCTGCCGTCAGGGTCGGCGCTTCAGAAGCTCGAGATCGCGACCCGCGCCGACGGCGCCGGATCGTACTCGGTGAAATGGACGGCAGCGGGCCAGACGATTGTCGCCCACGGCCACCTGTTGATCGTCGGGAGCGCCTACTCACGTGCGGCGCCAGGCGACGCGAGCTTCACCACGGGCTTCCCCGACGAGGTGAGCGTGCTCCTGCGGCGCGGAACGACGGCGCTCGACGCCGCCTGCATCTACGTTGGCACCAATACCTTCGATGCTACCTACGCATGCGAAGGCACCCCGTTCTTGTACGTCGGCGCTTCGAACAACACCGACCGCTCCATCGAGCGCGATCCGGGCGGCGCGGCCGGCAACGGCTCCGACACCAACGACAACACAGCCGACTTCACGCTCATTACCCCCGCAGCGCCGCAGAACCTCCAAAGCGCGCCCACTCCCTGAGGCTTTATGAACCGCAGCACCTTCTTCCTCGCAGCGTCCTTCGTCCTCGCTTCTGTCGGATGCAGCGACGACGCTGCGACCGGCTCGACCACCACGACGCCCGATCCCGAGCCGGTGGCCTGCGCGCAAGCGGACGCCGACACCTGTCGCGTCGATCAAAAGGCCTGCGCCCTGAAGGACGGCGCCCCGAGCTGCTTCGAGTGCGAGCGCGGCAACTACGTCACCCAGCCCGGCGCCTGCGCGCCGATCGGCGGTCAGGCGCTGACCCACGTCTTCGCGGACTTCACGACGCAGCCCGGCGAAGAAATCGTGGGCCTGTGCCAGAGCTGGACGCTGAACAACGACACCGAGCTCTGGGTCAACGCGGTCGAGCTGTTTCAGACGCAGCAGTCGCACCACTCCAATTGGACCTTCGTGCCCGAAGACGAGTTCGTTGGTCCCGACGGCGTCTGGGACTGCGACGAGCGCAACTACGACCAGCTGACCGCAGCCGTCGTCGGCGGCGTCGTGTACGCGCAGTCGACCCAAGCCGACAGCGAGGTGCAGAAGTTCCCCGACGGCGCCGCGGTGCGGATTCCACCGCGCTCGCGCATCATCGGAGACGTCCACGTCCTCAACACGACGATGGAGCCGACTACCGGCCACGCCGAGCTCACCCTCTATTCGATTCCGCGAGAGAGTGTGACCGTTCCGCTCGCGCCGTTTCACCTCACGTACGACACGCTCGCGATCCCTCCGCTCGCGCGCTCGCGGTTCTCCGGCACGTGCGACCTCTCTGCCGACTGGATGCAGTCGCAGGGCGGGCCGGTCGCAATGACTCTCTATTACGGGCTTCCGCACACGCACAAACTGGGCGTCCGCTTCTTCCTCCAAGCCAAGGGTGGCCCGCGGGACGGCGAGATGCTCCTCGACGTCGAGGGCTTCAACGGCGAAGCGCGCGGCAAATACTACGAGCCGCCGATCGATCTGACGGGCATCACCGGCCTCACCTTCGGTTGCGAGTTCGAAAACCCTCGCGACGAGGTCGTGGAATGGGGCTTCGGCGATCAAGAGATGTGCGAGATGCTCGGCTTCATCGCCGCACCCGTCGCGTTCGAGAGCCGCATCGAGGAAGTGATTTCGGCAGGCTCCGAGGGCGAGATGCAGCTCTTCACCGGCGGCTGTACGAACCTCCTGCTTCCCTGGGAAGAGAAGCTGTAGTCACGCCGAGCACCGTGGCGTAGCAATCGACGCCACGGTGCACGAACGCCTCACCTCCGGTGACGGCACGTCCCATGCGACACGAAGTGCATGGGCCGCTCGCGGCTCCCCCAGATCGTCGCGCTCTCGACGCTCCTCGCGATCCTGCCGTACGGCTGCAGGCCTCGAGCGTCCAAGCTCGATCCGCTCCCGTTCGACGATTGGCTCCTCGCGTCGATCGCACAGAGCGGTCAGGGTCCGGTCTCGCCTGCGGATCTCGCGTTCGCGACGATCTTCCCGCCGATCGAAGACGAGGAGATGGATTTCGAGGACGAGGAGCTCGAAGCGCTGGGCGGCGGCGGCTTCGACGAAGGCTTCGCAGAGACCGGGGGATTCGGAGGCGCAGGCGGCTTCGAAGAAGCTGGCGGCTTCGGAGGCGCAGGAGGCGGCGAATATGTCGAAGAGCAGCTCGTGTGGCTCGATGACGAGGGCGCCGGTGGCGGCGCGTATTGGGACGAGCAGGATCAGGCGCTGACCGCGCTCAACACGATGTTCCTCTTGGGCCTCACGCTCGCGATCGATCCGAGCTTCGATGCAGGGGACGGCGCGGCGCCGATTCCTACGACGTCGTCCCGCGAGGTGCCGCCGCCACCTCCGGGACCACCGGTGCTTCCCTTCTCTCCTCCACTCCCGCCGACCGCGGTGCCGCCACCGCCGCCTCCGCCGCCGAACCCGCCACCGCCGCGGCCGCCGCCGCCGCCGAACCCGCCGCCACCGCCGCCGCCTCCGCCGCCGAACCCGCCGCCGCCAAAGCCGCCGCCGCCGCCGAATCCTCCACCGCCGGTGCCGCCTCCGCCGCCAAACCCGCCGCCGCCCGTCCCGCCTCCTCCGCCGAATCCTCCACCGCCGGTGCCGCCTCCGCCGCCCAA
>JBGTSH010000191.1:0-20249 GCA_041940405.1 Polyangiaceae bacterium | reverse complement strand
GACGGCCGTTTCGTGCCGAACATCACGATCGGCCCGCTCATCGTCGAAGCGGTGCGCTCGGCGACCGAGAAGCCGCTCGATGTCCACCTGATGATCGTGGAGCCCGAGCGCTACGTGGCCGACTTCGCAAAGGCAGGAGCCAGCCGGATCCTCGTGCACTTCGAGGCGGCGACCCATTTGTGCCGCACCCTCGACCAGATCCGGTCGCTGGGATGCGCCGCCGGCGTGGTCTTGAACCCTCACTCGCACGAAGGCTCGATCCGCTACGCGCTGGAGCTCTGCGATCAGGTCCTGGTCATGTCGGTCAACCCGGGCTTCGGTGGCCAGGCGTTCCTGCCGTTCGTCGTCCCGAAGATCACACGGCTCAAGCAGCTGGCCCTCGAGATCGGCAAGGACATCGTGATCGAGGTCGACGGCGGGATCGCCCACGACACGGCGCCGATCGTCGTCGAGGCGGGCGCCGGAGCGCTCGTCGCCGGCAACGCGATCTTCGGTGCGTGCCGGCACCTTCGCGCAGGATTGGCGACCCACGAGCAGCGCGTCGCCGGCTACCGCGCGGCCATCAAGCGCCTGTTGCCGGTCGGCTTGTCGACGGTGCGCCCTTGATGCGACGTGGGCTGTTCTTGATCGCGGCCATCGCCGCGTGCGCGCCGGCCCGCGATCTCGCGCCGCCGGCTCCGATCGGCACCTCGCCCCGTGTTGCAGAGCCACCGCCCCGGCCGTCTGCGAGCGCCTTCGTAGAGCCGACCGCGCCGATCAAGACCGACGCGGACGATCCCGAGCTGCGCAAGGTGCTCGAGAGCGTTGCGTCGGCGCGCGAGCTCTCGATCAAGACGCGCGTTCGCGTGACGACGCTGGGGCGCGACGCGCTCCTCGAGAAGACGAAGAAGAAGGTCGCCGAGGAGATCCCGGCCGGCGTCATCGATCTTCAGGGCGAGGCGCTGCGCGCGCTCGCGCTCGTTCCCGCCGACTACCAGGTGGAAGAGGGCCTCCTCAAGCTCGTGACCGCGCGCGTCGCGGGGTTTTACGACCCCGACGATCAGACGATGTACCTCCTCGACGATCTGGAAGAGGACCAGCGCGAAGAGACGCTTCCGCACGAGCTGGTCCACGCGCTCCAGGATCAGGCGTTCTCGATCGGGCCCCTCCTCGACTATCGCGCGGGCGAGAGCGATCGATCCACGGCGATTCAGCTCTTGGTCGAAGGCGACGCGACGTCCGCCGGCTTCGACATCGCGTTCGGGAGCGCCTTTGCGGTCGACGAAGACGCGCTCCAGGCGTCGTTCCTTCTGTCGACGTCGATGAGCGAGGTGGGCAGGCAGACGCCGGCGGTCCTCATCGGCTCGCTCATCGCGCCGTACACCGACGGCTTCTCGTTCGCTCAAGCGCTCCGAAAGCGGGGCGGCTGGCGCGCGATCGACGCTGCGTTCAAAGCCCTGCCCGAATCGACAGAGCAGGTGCTCCACCCCGAGAAGTACTTCGCCGGTGAGAAGCCGGTAGAGATCCCCGTGCTGCCGGTCGTCGCCCTCGGCGAAGGCTTCGAGGTAGCGCTTCATGACGTGAACGGCGAGCTCGGCCTGCGGCTGATGCTCGAGCAATGGACCGCACGTGCGATCGCGGTCAAAGCCGCCGCCGGTTGGGGCGGGGATCGCTACATCGTCGCGCGCAAGAAGGACACGACCGAGCACGCGTTCGCGATGCTGACGCGGATGGACACGACGGCCGACGCTGCGGAGCTCGCGCACGTCCTCGAGACCGAGATGGGCAAGACCTGCAACGCCCGCGCGGATCTCGGTCCGGTCGTCGTCAAGCGCCGTCACAAGGACGTGCTCGTCGTCGCAGGACCGTATGCCCGAAAGAAAGAAGGGCTGCGGGGGTCCGGCAGCTGCGAGACGGCGGGGAAGTGGGCAGACGAGATTCTGCGCGCCGTTCCGAAGTGAACGGGTAGCGCCTCGGGCTCCGAGGCGTATGCTCGATTCGTGTCCGAGCCTTCGATGAGCACCGGTCGCGGGGTTCCGTCGTCGGCTTGGCTCGTCATCGCGATCGTCTCCGCGGCGATCTGGCCGCCTTTCGCAGCCGTCGCCATCCTCTTTTCCTGGTCGAGCGAGCAGGGCACGCCCGGCGGCATCGAGCGCGCAGGCGCGATCACCCTCGCGGCGATCCCCGGCCTGGTCGTACGGGCGCTCGTCGACGTCCCGGTGACGACGTCGAACCCGATGTACTTCGGCGAGCTCTCGTCGTTCACCTTCTTCATCGGCCGGTGTCTCCTCTGGGTGGGCGTCCCGCTGGTCGGCATGGTGCTGGCCGCCTGGTGGCTGCGCGACTCGCCGCCCGAAGCCGTGGCGAGGCGGACGAAGCTCGCTGCCTTCGTGCTCGCGCCGGTCGTCGCTCTCTCGGCCCTCTGGGCGATCGCGGTCTCGGACCGACCCGTGGTCGACAAGTACGTCGGAAGCTTGCCCGAGCTCGCGACCGCACCCGCGCGGCACGATACAGCGACCGAGCCGTTCGATGCGCACGACCGGCCGGTGCTGGCGACCTGCGACGTCGGTGGGCCGGCACCCCTCTTTCGGCCCGACGTCAGCTCGGGCGACCCAGGCCTCTGCGTGGTGGTCGAAAGCGGCCAGGCGGTGCTCGTCGACGCGTTCGCTGCGCGGGGAGGCTGGCGCCTGAAGAAGGACGACGAGATCGGGCTCTACGTCCTGCATCGCGAGAGGTCGACAGGAAACGGCTTCGCAATCAATGACGATGGCGTCATCTTCGAGCTGCGCAAGACGGCGATCCTGGATCGGGTCCGGCCGTCCGAGGCGGTCGTCGCGATCGCCGGCGTCGGCCTCGCCTTCGCGGCGCTGCTCCTCTTGATCGCAGCGGGCGCAGCGCGCCGAAAGAAGGTCCTCGGGGCCGCGCTGTCGGGAACGCTGCATCCCGATGGCTCACTCGAGGTCGATGAGGCGGGTCCGCGGCCGTCGACCGGAACGAGCGGGGTTGCTCCCGGACCGGTCACCGTGCTGCGAGCGAAGCTCGAGCCACAGAGCTACCGCGCGGCTGGCCGCGCGAAGGCGACGATCCTCGCCGGGCCGCCGGCGTCGCACATCCTCTTCGCGGAGCAGCGCTCGGTCGCCGCGACGAGCGCAGCGCTGGCGCTCGTCGTCCTCTTGGGAACGCCGCTCGTCGCGCACGCGGTGGGCGCGGCCGCCGCCCCCTGGGTGCGGTCCCGCGTCTCCCCCGCGGAAATTCCCGGTTGGGCGAGGCGATCGGCACCACCGCCCGCCGTGCGGTCGGCGGCGCCGCTCCCGTCGGTGCAGAAGGTCGACGCCAAGGATGTGGAGGACATCGATCAGCTGCGCGACCCCTTCGGCCCGCCGGCGTCTCCTTCCGCTCGACCGATACGGTAGAGGCTCTGATAGCCTCGGTCGTACGGCACACAGCTTGCCGGCGAGGAACGACCACGTGGAGAAACGCACGGGACGCACGCTCCGCGGCGCGATGACCGCGGCTCTGCTGGGACTCGCCGGCTGCCAGGGCATCATCGGCGATCCGCCAGGTCAGGAGACGAGCCCCGAGGACGGCGAGGCCACCTTCGAGCTCCGCGGCGCCGTTCTGCCGAAGCTCACCGAGCCCCAATACAGAGCGGCGATCGAAGACCTCTTCGGTGGCGTCCCCGAGATGCCGGTCCAACCGGACACCAATCCTTTCCTTTTCACCAGCATCGGCGCCACGACCGATCCGCTGTCAGAGCTCGGCGTGCAGCAGCTCGAAGAGGCCGCCGACGCGATCACGCACGCGGTGTTCGACGATCCGGCGCGCCGCGCGGCGCTGATGGGCTGCGAGCCCGCCGCGCCCGGCGACGCGTGCGTCGAGGGCTTCCTCCGCACCTTCGGGCGCCGAGCGTTCCGCCGAACGCTCTCGCCCGACGAGCTCGCGGCGTTCAAGGCGATCTCGATCGATCTGTCCGGAGGCGACGCGATCACCGGCGTCCGCACGGCGGTCGCGGGCATGCTTCAGGCGCCCAGCTTCGTGTACCGGATCGAAATCGGTGAGCCCGACCCCGACGATCCGGCGAGGCTGCGCTACACGGGGTTCGAGATGGCGAGCCGCCTGTCCTTTCTGCTCTGGAACCGGCCGCCGGATGCCGAGCTCCTCGACGCTGCAGAGAACGGCGACCTCCACGATCCCGAAGGCATCGAGGCGCAGGCCCGCCGTCTGCTCGCGGATCCTCGCGCCCGGTCGGCGGTTCAGGAATTCTTCGCGCAGTACCTCGACCTCGGAAAGCTCGACGGCGTCAGCCGCGACGCGACGCTCTATCCGACGTTCACGCCGAGCCTGGCAGAGGCGATGCGCACCGAGGTGAAGCTCTTGGTCGACGACCTCGTCGTGCGGCGCAACGCCGACGTGCGGCAGCTCTTCTCGACGCGCCGCACCTTCGTCAACAGTGAGCTCGCGGCGCTCTACGGCGTCGACGCGCCGGGCGCGACTCCGGTCGCCTTCGTCCCCATCGAGCTGCCCGAGGACGGACCGCGCGCCGGCATGCTCACGCTCGGAGCGTTCCTCACGATGAACGCCCACGAGGCGTCGACCGCCCCCACGTTGCGCGGCAAGTACCTCCGCGAGCGCGTGCTCTGCCTCGAGGTGCCGCCGCCCCCGCCGGACGTGAACACGGACATCGAGCCGGATCCGACACAAGCGAAGACGCTTCGCGAGCGGCTCGAGGTGCACATGACCAACCCGGCGTGCGCGTCGTGCCACCAATTCATGGATCCGCCGGGGTTCTTGTTCGAGCACTTCGACGCGATGGGCGGCTACCGCGAGACGGAGAACGGCTATCCGATCGACTCGACCGGCGACTTCGAGGGAACGCCGCTCGCGGACGCTCGCGATCTAGCGGATCTGTTGGCCGACGAAGAACGCGTCGGCGAGTGCATGGTCAAGCAGCTCTACAGGCACGCGCAGGGCAGGCTCGACGACGTCGGCGAACGGCACGCCCTCCGCCAGATCACGGAGAAGTTCGCCGAATCGGGTTACAAATTCCAGGAGCTGCTCGTCGCGCTCGTGACCCACGAGTCCTACCGATTCGTCGCTCCGGTCGAGGTGGCGCCATGAGATCCCGACGACACCTCTCTCGCCGAACGGTGCTCCGGGGCGCGCTCGCCACAGGCTCGGTGGCTCTCGCGCTGCCGCCGCTCGAGGCGATGTTCCTCGACAACGGCGCGTACGCCGACGGCACGACGCCCGAGCCGATCTTCGGCATCTTCTTCTGGGCCAACGGGCTGCCGTGGCACGCGAAGCACACGGCCTCGGCGGTGCCCGATCCCGGGTTCGATCCGGTGAACTACGTCGACCTGTGGACGCCGGCGACGACCGGCCCAGGGTTCGCTCCGTCGCCGCTCCTCGGTCCGATCGCGGGGCACGGCGTCAACGTGATCACCGGCCTCGAGCCGAAGACCGATTGGGTGACCGGGGGCGAGACCGACGGCCACATGCGCGGGTTCATGGTGTCGCTCACCTCGGACCGCGTGAACCCCGAGGGCTTCTACCACAACTCGCACACGCTCACTTCTTCGCGCGAGACCCTCGATCAGTTCGTCGCGAAGCACCCGGCGTTCTATGCATCGGGCGTCCCTCGCTATCGATCGCTGGTGCTCGGCGTAAGCCCGGCGCGGTTCCATCAGTACGGTCACTGGAACTCGATCTCGTACAACGGGCCGAACTCGCTGAACCCGCCGATCTCGGATCCGGGTCAGCTCTTCGACCTCCTCTTCTCGGTCCCCGGCGACGCCACGACGCTCACGCGCCGCGCGCAGCTCCTCGATTCGGTGATGGGGGACTACGGCGCGCTCCGCACCCGGCTCGGTGCTGCCGACAAGGCTCGCGTCGACGCCCATTTGGAGCACCTGGACGAGATCCAGCGACGCCTCGAGCTCTCGACGGTCGCGTGCGAGGGGCCCGACCAGCCGCCCGCTTCGACGGCCGATCTCCTCGACCAAACCAGCAATCTCGCGTCGCTGCTCGCGCTCGGTCTCAAGTGCGGCATCACGCGGGTCTTCTCGTTCATGCTCACGTCGCCGGCGACGACGCACCTCTTCAACAACATCGGCGGCGTCGTCAACGACATGCACACGACATGTCACGCGGGCCAGTGGGCCGCGGTGCGAGACATCACGCTCTACCAGATGGAGGCGTTCTCACGTCTCCTCACAGCGCTCGCGGGAGCAGAGGTGGCGATGGGCGTCACCGCGCTCGACGCGGCGGTGATCTACGGCACCTCGGAGTACGGCGAAGGTTGGAAGCACGGCGTCCAAGAGATGCCCGTCGTCATCGCCGGCAAGAGCAACGGCAAGCTGCACCAATCGGTGCACGTCCGCGAGCCGGCAGGCAACATGGCCAAGGCGCACGTCACGATGCTGCGCGCGCTCGGCCTCGACATTCCGACCTACGGCTTCCACGGGTCCGAGACGTCGGACGAGTTCAGCGAGCTGATCGTTTCGACATGACACTGGCGAGGGTGGCTTGCTTGGGGGCGTCCGTCCCTGTGGGTTCACCCCCCCGGCCCCCCTCACTTCGTGAGGGGGGAGTCTGGTTGTCGGCGATTCTGCTGATGGGATGTGCCGACGGCGATCCGGTCGGCACGTCGAGCGCGGGCAGCGGCGGTGGTGCGGCGACGACGTCGAGCGGCCCGCTCGAATGCAGCGCCTCCGAGACGGCGTGTGATGGCGGCTGCAGCGATCTGACGAGCGATCCGCTCAACTGCGGCATGTGCGGACGAACGTGCGTGGTCGCGCACGGAAGCGCGGGGTGCGCGTCGGGCGAGTGCACGGTCGAGTCGTGCGATACCGGGTTCGGCGACTGCAACTCGGATCCGCTCGACGGCTGCGAGCTCGAGATCGACTGCCAAGAGGGCGGAGCGTGCATGACGACGTGCGGCTCGATGGGCTCGCTCGCCTGTGCAAACGGATGTGCGCCCGTCTGCACGCTCCCCGCCGAGAGCTGCAACGCCGTCGACGACGACTGCGACGGTGCCTGCGATCAAGGTGCGCTCGCAGGGTGCCGCGTTCCCGTGCACCGCGCGTACAACGGGACCAACGGCCACCTCTTCACGACCGATCTCGTCGAGGCGACGACTTGGGGGCTCGAGGCGCCGAGCTTTTTCTATCTCTATGCGGACGCGGCGGCGGACCTTCGCCCGTTCTTCCGCTGCCCCAAGGCAGGCAACGGAAACTTCCTCTACACGGAGTCGAACGATTGCGAGATGACCGGCGGCCCGCTCCTCACCGTCGGGTTCATCGCGCCCGCCCCCGCGGCGCCCGATCCGGCTACTTGCGGCGCCATCCCGCTCTATCGCATCTTCTTGCCGGGCAACGGCTGGCACTTCTACACGACGAGCCTCGCCGAACGCGACGCAGCGATCGCCAACGGCTGGGTCGATCAAGGGCTCGCCGGCTACGTCTGGACAACGCCCTAAATGACCGAGCATGAAGCTCGGTCAGGCTTCAGGTGTCAGGCTCCAGGCTTCAGGACAGAATCCGGTCTTTCCTGAAGCCTGAAGTCTGTAGCCTGTAGCCGAATCGCGCTTCGCGATTTAGGGGCAGACGTTGGCGACGCCCGGCGTCGGAGCGGCTTCGACAGCGAAGGACGCGCTCATGTCTTCGCTCGTCTCGTCCTGGCCGGTGATGCCATTGCCGCCCATTTGCGTCTCGCCAACCTCGGGCCCGCAGCGCTCGATGCTCGCGGTCGCCATCGGAGCCGGTGCTCCGACCTGATTGGCGGGCGCGGTGTCGGCCTGGTAGCCCGCAACGCCGGTTTTGTCGGCGCGCGTGCCGTCTTCGAAATCCATGCCCCAGGTCACGTAGTCGACGTCTTGCAGCGGCTCGGCCGTGTTGCCGCTCCACGTGAAGAGGACGAGCATCTCGCGCGAGTTCGACAGGTTCGACGCGTCGGTGATGCTTCCGTCCTCGGTCTCGAGCAGGTTCGGGATCATGTTGCCGTTGCAGTCGACGGGCGCGGGCGCGACGAAGAGGTCGGGGCAGCCGCCCCATGCGTCGAAGTATCCGGGGTCGAACCCGATGACGAGGTAGCCGCCCGCCGGGATCTCGAGCCCGGGCGGGAACTGGCCGAGGAAGTCGGTGCCCGGGTTGTCGGTGATCGGGGCCCAGGGATCGCCGGCCGCGAGCTCGAAGTAGGTCGAGTTGTCCGAGAGATAGTAGTCGTCCAGCGCCACGCTGGCGGCGGTCGGGTTGTGGATCTCGACCAGCTCGGACCCGCCCTCCGGCGCGACGACGACCTCATTGATCAAGAGGTGGTCGGCTTCGACGCCGCCGCCAACGCCGGTCGTCGACGTGCTCGTGGTCGACGTCGAGGTCGTCGACGTCGAGGTCGTCGAGCCGGTGCTCGCCTTCGTCGACGTGCTCGTGGAGGTCGTCGTATCGGAGCCGCCCGAGCCTCCGCCGTCGGAGGTGTCGTCGCCGCAGGCGCCGACCGCTGCGAGCGAGCCGAGGAGAACCGTCGTGACCAAGGAGGAGGTGAAGCTTCGCATCGCGCCCGGGTACACCGAGCCCACGTCGCGGTCGAGCGTGATTCGTCGGCCCGCAGCGCCGCAGGCCCTGGTACCATCGTGATTCACCCGGAGGGGCTCGTGAAAACACTCCGTGTCGGCCCGTCGTGGCCGCTCCTGGCTCTGGTCGCAGCACCCATTCTGGCTCCAGTGAAGGGGCCACGGCAGTGAGGCTCAGAAGCTTCCGGTGAACCGCGTGAGCGCGAACGGCTCCGGCTCCTCGCCGAGCGCGTAGCTCACCGCCTGGCCATTGAGCAGATACAAGCCGTTCGGCGTCGTGACGACGTCGGTCATCCCGGACGGTACATCGACCTCTTCGGCGACGACGCTGGTCCAGTCGGCGAGCGTCGGCGTGACGCGAACCAGCTCGCTGGTGAAGGCGACGTAGAGCGCTCCGTCCTGGTAGGTCATGCCGTCCGCGCCGGCGAGGAACGTTGCGTCGGCAAAGCTTCCTTCGATCGCGATGTCGGTGGCCGTGCCGCTTGCGAGATCCACGCGAACGAGCCGCGAAGGGAGGTAGATCGCGACGATCAGCGCGCTCTGGTCCGGCAGGACGACGGCGGCGTTCTGCCCGACGATGCTCGCCTCGAGGTCGCTGTCCGCCGAAAATAGCGAGGGCCCGTACTCGGCGTGCACGGCGTACACGTTGCCGAAGTCGCGATCGGTCACGTAGGCGGTCCCGTCGGACGCGACGGCGACATCGGTGCAGGTCGCTTCGGGGTAAGCGCTCGCGAGATCGAACACTTCTTCTCGGGTGCCGGTCTCGAGATCGAAGAGCCAGACGTAGCCGTCGTAGGCGGGGTCGGCGCCGCTGTCGCTCAAGTCTTCCATGGCGCAGACCCACAGCCGTCGAGCCGCCGGATCGACCGCCATGCCGAGGGTCCACCAGGCGCCCGGCTCGCTCGGCTCGAAGAACGTCTCTTCGGCCCCGGTCGCCGCGTCGATCCTGTGGATGCTGCCGTCGGCGAGGCTCCCGACGTAAAAGACATGCTCGTCAGCATCGTAGATGCCGCTCTCCGGGAACTGCGCGCCGAGCGGGTAGGTCTCCAGGAACGTCGCCGGTGCTTCGCCGCCCGTTCCGGAGCCGCCGCTGCCGCCGCTGCCGCTGGTCGCTGTCGAGCTCGCGGTGTCGCTCGATGTCGTGGCCGCGCCCTCACCGCCCGCACCGTCGGACGCGGCGCCGCTCCCATCCGAGCCGCCCGTTCCGCCGCCGCCGTCGTCGCAAGCGGCGAGCGCCGCGACCAAGAGAAGACCGACCGACCACGTCCGCGACCGAAGCTCGTCCATGAGCAATCACTGATTCACGAACGCGGCGGGCAAAAGTCGCAAGAATGCGAACCCAGTTCGCAAAAATGACAGAGCTTACCCGGCGGCTCAGGCGAGGGCGGTCGCGAGCGCATCGAGGACGGCGCGGACGCGCGGCACGTCGCGAAGATCCGGATGCGTCAGCAGCCACGCGGGCCGGTCGAGCGCGTCGAGCCGATGCTCCTCGAGCTCGAGCAGCTCGCCATGGAGCGCCGCGACCCGCCGCGGCAAGATCGCGATCCCCGCGGATTCGCGTGCGAGCTGGAGCCGCGTCGTGAACGATGACGCGCGCAGCACGATCGGCTTCGCGTGCGCCCTTTCCCAGATCGCTTGAGGCGTCGACAA
The DNA here is from genome assembly GCA_041940405.1 of Polyangiaceae bacterium. Taxonomy (GTDB): domain Bacteria; phylum Myxococcota_A; class Polyangia; order Polyangiales; family Polyangiaceae; genus Xiheicaenibacterium. Next base: position 10,054 of record JBGTSH010000191.1, on the reverse strand, counting down.
GAGGGGCCGACCAAGCACGATCCACCGGCGGGGTGACGTGTCGATCGCCCGCTGGGTCCCGAAGGCTGCGTAGCGGATCGTCATGACCCGCTTGCCCCAGAGACCCTGCGGCGGTTTCGGCACGACGGCGAGCGATACGTCGACCTCGCGCTTTCGCACGCTCGGCCCTTGAAACCCGATGTCGAGCGAGACGCGAAGCTTGGGTGCACGCTCCGACAGCGACGCCAGCGCCGGAGCGATCAGGGGAATGAAGCCTTCGACGGTGGTCAGGCTCACCTCACCGTCGAGATCGCGCGCCGCCAGGCGGAGCCCTTGTTTGACCGCGGTGACCGAGGACGCGGTCTGTCTCGCGATGGCTGCGAGCGCGCGGCCGGTCTCGGTGAGCTTTCCGGCGCCGGCCCCGCGCTGCACGCACGGCGAGCCGACCGCCTCCTCGAGCAGCGCGATCCGCCGGTACACCTTGGAAACCGACACCCCGAGCTCGCGCGCCGCGCGGCCTGTCGTTCCCAAGCGATCGAGCGCCTCGAGCACGCGCAGGTCGTCCCACGAAGGCTCGACTCTGGTCCGGGCGCTCACACCCGCTCTTACGGGCCTCTCCTCCGAGGAGCAAGCTTCGGAAAGCACGGTGTGCAGCCGTTTCACTTCGTGTGACGACGCTCGCGCGGCACCCGCAAAAACACCGGCTCCGCAGCGATGACCCGGTCTTTGCATCGGGACCATCGACAGGAGCGATCGATGAACTACGTCGTGACCGGCTCGGCGTCCGGCCCGGTGTTCGAGCTACCCGACTCGCCGCATTACACGAAGCTCTTTCGGCCCAGGAACCTTCATTGGGGTGATCCCGGCACCATCGATGCGATCGGTGCGATTGGAGAGCATTGCGACGAACGCCTCGGCTACCGGCCCGAGATCGGCAACATCGCCGGGCCCGATCGGCGGAACACCTATTCGCGCTCCCACGACGGAGACAACTTCGACCTCGCGTACCCGTGGGTGGACCGAAGATCCGGCGCGAGCGATCCGGATGGGCGGAGCACGGCCCCCTACCGAACGAGCGCCACGGCGAGCGCCGATCAGGTCAAGGGCATCGACTACGGGCTCCTTCATTCGCTGCTGACGTTCATCGCCGGCCATCGCCTGTGCATCAGCATTCTGATCGGGCACAACGTGCAGAAGGCGCTGGCGCGGCACATCGCGAGCCACAACCTTCCGCGGCTGGTTCGCGTCATCGAGTACCGCGCCCACGAAGATCACATCCACGTGAACATGAAGCACACGAAGTTGAGGTAGCACGGCCACCTCATTCAGGACGTGTTGAAGCGCAGGGGGTGACCTGGCATGACGCGCTGATGTCGACGAAGCGCGCGCTCGTGACGCTCTTTGGGCTCGGCGCGAACCTCGGCTGCAGCGCGCCTTCGAGCCACACGACCGACGTGACCGTCGTCCCCCCGCCGGCTCTGTCGGCGAGCGGCGCCAGAACCGCTGCGGAGCCAGAGGGGCCGCCGCATGCCGAGCTCCCATGGTGGGACGGCGCGGATAGGATCAAGCTGAACTTCGCAGAGCGAGCCGACGGCACGAACCAAATCGAGCTGGTGCTGCAGAAAGGCGTCGCCATCGAACAGGTGACGAAGGACTGGAGCTTCGGTTCCGACGCCAACGAGCGTCGCGTCACGGACGGTCAGCTTGGGTCGTTGCCCTCAAAAATCGTGACGTTGACGTCGCCGAGCCGAGACGGCCGCAGCGATGCGCACCATGCCCTCGCAGGCGATTGGCTGGTCACGTTGCAGGTTTGGCACAATCGGCGCACGCACCCTCTGTTCGACACGACGCCGCGGACGTTCTCGAGCACGGGCCAGCTCCCCCCACGCCAGCCGGGCGTACGCGCGTACCGCATCGGCGCATTCGTGTTCGCGGTCCCGCTCTCGTACGAGGCTGCGTTCATGCGCTGGAGCAAGGAGCCCGAAGTCTTCTTCGGCCGATGGGAGAACGACACCTGCGACAACGTCTGGAAGAGTTCCATCGACGCGTCCGATAGGACGCGCAGCATCGGCAATCCTCCAGTGATCGTGCACCGCATGGAGCCCGGCTCCAAGGCATCCTTCGGAGGGCGGTGCTTCTACATCCTCCACGTCTGCGGCGACGACGGGTGTGCAATCGACCACGATCCTGCGGTCGACCTTCTAATGGAAGCGGTGAGGCCGAGGTAACGCGTTCCCTGCGACCCGAACCGCCGTAAGCAGGGACACAACTACTCGGCGGCGACCTCATCCGCTGGGGACGCCGCGGGCAGCGTGACCTGGGGCGTGGCCGTCGTCGCCGGTTGCTTTCGCGGCCGACCGCGCCGCGTGCCGCTCGGTGCTTGCGGTGCTTGCGGGCTGGCAGCGCTCGGTCGCGTCTTCGGCGGCGTGATCTTCGGAAGGGCGATCCTGTCGATGCTCTCGAGGAGATCCGGATCGTCCTGCGCGAAGACGCGCGCATAGGCGATCGCCACGTGGCTCTTTCCGAGGAGCATCGTCTGTTGCTCGCCGAGCGCGCTCTCTGCGGCGATGAGCTCGCGATGCGCGTCGGCGAAGGCGGCGCGCGCGGCAACGACGCGCTCGAGGCGACGCTCCGCCTCATCCACGAGACCGGTGACGGTCGGCGCGTCGATTCCGGGGAACGAAACGCCGCGAAGCGGGCCCACGAAGAGCTCACGCAGGGCGAAGAACGCAGGCTCGATCGAATCGGAGGACGGAAGGCGCGATGTCATCTGTACAGATGTACAGTATAGGATGCCGGTGCGCAAGGGCGGTTTCGGCGCTCTGGATGCTCGCGGCGTGCGGCGGGCGACAGCCGGATCGTCGTTCAGCACGGTCCGTCGCTCCGGAGATACGACGGCAAGACGTGGACGGCCGTTTCGATCACCGGGATCCCGCACATCTGGGCGTGCGGCGGGATGTTGACGCGCGATGGCCCCGCCATCCTCACTCAACGCGCCCCCCTGGGGACGTTCGCGCGCGATGGCGGTGCCATCCTCGCTGAACGCGACCCTGCGAGACATTCGCGGCTGATGGCCGCGCCATGGCCACTCAATGCGACGCTCGGGGACGTTCGCCCGTGATGGCCCCGCCATCCTCACTCAACGCGCCCCCTGGGGACGTTGACGCGCGATGGCCCCGCCATCCTCGCTCAACGCGCCGCCTGGGGACGTTCGCGCGCGATGGCCCCGCCATCCTCACTCAACCCGACTAGAGCGACTCGAGGTACGCCACGAGATCGCCGATTTCGGCAGGCGTGAGGTGCGACGTCTTGCCGTGCAGATCGCCGCCGCCACAGGCCGGATCGAACCTGTCGGCGAGGGTCGCGGCGCAACCGTCGTGCATGTACGGCGCGCGCGTCCCGAGGCCGTTCAACGAAGGCACCTGGAACTTCCCTCCGGTGCCGACATCGTACGAGCCGGCCGAGGTGAGGCGCGATCCCGCGTGGCAAACGCTGCAACCGACCTCGTCGGAGAGGAAGAGCGCAGCGCCGCGGAGGGCTGCGTCGGGATCGGCGACCGGCGTTCGCGGCGCCGCAGGGAGCGAGCCGAGATACGAGCTGATCGCGGCGACGCGTGCTTCGGACTGCGGCTGGCCGCTCATGCGCTTGACGAACACGTCGCTCATGAGGGCGCCGACATCGTCGATCTCGCCCTTCCAGTGGAATGGGGCGGTGCCGCGAATGTCGCCCGCGAGCGATTGGGTGCGACGAGGACCGGCGTCGCTGAAGGTCCACACATGGCCGTCGTCTCCGCCTTCGGGGTGACAGGACGCGCATGCAACGTTCGCAAAGAGGAAGTCGGGATCGCCATGGAACATCGCGTAGCCGGTGTCGAGGCGCGAGGAACCGCCCAGCTCGATGGTCGCGTAGGCGAACGTCTCGCGGTCCGGTAGCACGATCGCGGGAGGCTCTCGCTGCAACACGACCAGGTCGCCCGCGGCGTCGTACGCGACGCTCGTCGGCTCGTAGACGCTGTAGAAGAGTGCGTCGATCGGCGCGGCAAACCCACCCTCCGAGCAAGCATCGAATTCCGCGATCGCCTCGGGCGTCGCTTCCATCACCATGCCGACCGAGTTGCCCACTGCAGCCACGCGCGAGCCGTCCGGAGAGACGGCCACGTCGACTGGAAGCCCCAGGATCATCGTCCCGCTCGCGGGCCCGGTGACGAAGTAGCCGCTTGCGTCGAACCCGGTCACCTTCGCAGTCATGATGGCCGTCCCGCAGTCGACTGCCTGGTAGTAGACGGCCGGGCTGTTCGGGTCCGGCGCGGTGATGACACTCGACTTCGCTTGTTGATGGATCACATAGATGCCGCCACCGGGTCGCGCGACCATTCGCCAGGCGACGGAGGGCGTGAACGTCGGGGACGCGCCGGTGGCGGGATCCGTATTTTGGAACGTGAGGTCGGGTGGCCTGAGCCGTTGCAGCTGGGCGCCCGAAGGATCGAGGACGTCGATCGCAGTGGAGCGGAAGTGGCTGACGTACAGCTTGCCCGCGGAGCTGACGACGTCGCGAAGATCCGAGCCGAGCATCACCTTGCTCAGGACCTCGAGCGTCGGACCTGTGGAGAGCGTGAGGAGCTCTCCGCCGGCGCACGCTACGAACAACCGCTCCGTCCCGTCGGTCCCCGGGCCGACGGCGATGCCGCGCGGCGCTGCGCATGGGACCGGGGTCGTGGTCGAAGCCATCGTGCCCGGATCGATCGCCATGATCTGGCCCGCAGCACGCAGCACCACGAAGACGCGACCGTCGCCGCCTTCGATCAGGCGGCCGGGCTCGCTGCCCGGCGGGGCTCCGACCACACCGAGGAGCACGCGCTGGGAGAGATCGACAATGACAATACGGTCACGATATGGGTCCGCGACGATCGCGTGGCCCAGCTTGGTGACGAGGAGCGTCCCGCCCGAGAGCGGCTTCGGCGTCACCTCGGACGTGAAGACCTGCTGCTGCTCGAGCGCGCACGCCTCGACCTCTTCCTGAGTCTCACAGCAACCCTGCTCGCAGCACGTTCCCTCGCATTGCGTGAAGGTGATCCCGTCGTCGATCTCGTCCTGGCAGGCTGCCATCGCGATCATGGCGAGGCACAAAGCGCTCACCGACAAAACACCGCGTGTCGCGAAAAATCCGCCGCTTTTCATCGTAGAGCCCCGCCTTGCTGGAGAAGGAGCACGGGCGTGTTCACGTACCGTGCCAGGCGTACGTGTCCCCACCGGCGCCCTCTCATTTGTGAATACGTGTCCCGGCTACTGCTTTGTCAGTGGCCGGTACGCCCCAGACCAGCTCGCTCCGACAACCACGTTGCCATCCCACCCGGTGGCATAGATGGCGCGCGAGACCTCGTACTGCGCGAAGGTCTTCGCCTTGGTGCCGACGCGCACTTCCGCCTTCGGGCGCCGCCGCTCGATCCGCGAAGCGAGAAGATCGACGATCCCCTTGTTCGGATGCCCGTACGCCCAGGCAGTCCACATCTTCTCGCGATCGAAGCGCCCGGTACCAAGGAGCGCGATCTCGGGGGTGATGGCGTCGAGGAGCGCGCGATTGGCGCCATTTTTCGATCCGTGATGGCTGACCTGCCAGACGTCGACGTCGAGCGCGCGCGAGCCGGCGTGCTTCGCGACGAGGAGCGGTATCGCTTCGACCTCGAGATCGCCGGTCACCAGAAATGAGGCGCGACCGAAACGGACGCGCAGCGCGACGCTGTGGTTGTTCGCCTCCTCGAAGGCTTCTTCGTTCCAACGGGCGGGCCGCTCGGCCACGTGCCCCCACAAGACCGCGAGCTCGGGATCGGCCCCGGCGCACGCGAGCGGATCGATCACGGCGCTCGACAAGCCGCCGGGCGGCACGCCGGCCTCTTCGACGATCTCGAGATGGGCGCTCGCTCGTGCCCACGCCTCGAGCTTCTCCTGCTCGCGGCCGCCCGAGTGGTAGTTGCCGCTGGCCTTCTTGACGAAGCCGTTGGTGACGACGTTCTTCACCGTGTACTTGCCGGTGACCATCTCGGCGTTGAGCGCGTGATCTTTGTGCGCGTGCGTGATGACCAGGAGATCGATGGTGCCGCCGCGCTCGGGCCGCTCGGCGAAGAAGGCGTCGAGGTACGCCTCGAGGGCCTTGCCGCTGTCGAAGCCGTCGTGGGTCTCGCCGCCTGTGTCGACGAGGATCGTCCCGCATGGCAGCTCGAAGAGCGTCGCGGCGCCCTGACCGATGTCGATCAGGTGCGCCTTCATTTTCGGGCCTTCATCGAGCGAAGGCTCAGGCTCCTCGGAGGGCTCACGAGGCTCGGCTGCCGGCGCCGCGGGAGCGCAGCCCGCCGCGGCGAGGAGCAAGGCAGCGAGCGAGGCGCGAAGCGCGCGCGCTCCCCGCGTCACGACAGCCCCACCCATCATGAGAGCATCGCCCCGAGCAGCGGCTCGGCCACCTCGCGGAGGGCGCGCTCGGCGATCCGCGTGCGGCCGGTGTCATGACTGACGGTGATGTCATAAAGCTGGGCTCGCGCCGCAGTCGCAGCGCGCCGGGTCTCGAAGGGGTGAGCTTCGAGGAGCCAGGCGAGCGTGCGGTAGGCGAGCTCGGCGTGCGCTGCTTCGTCGCGCGCGATGCGCTCGAGCGCGGTGCGGATCGCGGGATCGTCGCAGGTACCAGCGCTCTCTTCCGCCTCGAGCGCACCGGCGACCTCGCCCAGGCATCCGTCGATGACCAAGCTCTCGACCAAATCGGCCACGCTCGTCGACACGCGGGCTTGCGGAAACGGTCCCGGGCCGATCGCACGCCCGTCGAGCGCCGCGGCCAACCCGAAGCAGAGCTTCGCGTGCTCGAGCTCGTCGAGCGCGGCGCGCTGTGTCTCCTCGACGAGCGAAGCCGGCGCGCCGAGCGACAAGAGCGCGAGCACGGTCGTAGAGAACGACGCTATCGACGAGTGTTCGATCTGCCCTGCTCTTCGAAAGTGCGCCGCGAGCGTTGCTCGATCCGAGCCATCGGCGATCAGCGTAGAAATCGTCGCGAGCCAATCGCCCCGCTCGACGAGCGCCGCGACCTGCGCCACGCCGGATTCGCGCTGAGGACGGCCGGCCGGATGAAGCTGTTTGACGGCGTAGCAGCAGACGTCCGCCCCACGCTTTCGCATCTCGAGCGTTGCCTCTGCGGAGAACGCCGATCCCATCGGATGATTCAAGGAGAGCTCGCAGCGTTCGAAGGGTGCGGGGTAGTGTCTCTCCGGGGGCGCTTCGAGCGGCGGCTGGCACCTGTTATCGATCATGCAGCCCCCCCGCCTCTCGATGCGGCCGTCGTGGGGCGGCTCGGGCGGGCACTGCGGCAGATCCGTGGGGAGCGCGACTTCGCCGGGTCCGAGGGCGACTTGGAGCGCCGGCCCCGTGGCCGTCGTCCCCGACGCTCCGCCCGTCGCGCTCGCGCCTCCCGCTCCAGTCGTCGAAGCGCCATCACTCTGCGCGCCCGCGCAAGCACCGATCGGGATCGCGAGGCCGAGAGCGAAGGCGATGCGTGCAGCGAGGTCGGGAGCGCTCATGCCGGAGAGGCTACCTGCTCCTGTCGGCTCAAGCCCTAGGAGGAATGCTGTCCATGACGACCGCCGCGGTAGAGATGGGCGGAGGGTCGTCGTCATCGGCGGGCGGCCGAGGAAGACGGGCGAGCCGCTTCCTCGCCTCGTCGTTCATCGACGATTGGATCGGCCAGTTTGCCGCCTCTTCCAAGAGAGGGATCGCCTCTGCGGCGCGACCGACTCGCGCGAGGAACCAACCGGCCTGGAGGTTGATGTCTTGCTCGACGAACGCGCCGAATCGCAAAACGCCCGTTCCGGTGCTGCTGAGCTTGATCGATCCGTCGGGGGACATGCTCATCGCCTCGTCGTAGAGCTGCTGCGCCTGCTCGGGCCTCCCCAGCGAGAGCTCGGCGTGGGCGATGCCGAGGAGGATCTCCGGGTAGCGACCGAACGCTGCCGCGCGCGACAGGCGCTCACGCACCTCGCGCGGATCGCGTTCCAAGGACGAGAGCGCCGAGCCGATGCCCGTGTCGACGGCCGACTTCATCGCCTTGTCGAGGTCGTCGTACGGCAGCGAGCGGAGCGCCGCGAGCGCGTCCTCGTACTTTCCGAGGAACTGATCGCACGTCGCCGCGCCGAGCACCCCCGTTCGACGCGTCGTCTTGAACCAGGAGCGCGTCATCCAGACGAAATGCTTCCTCGCCTTCTCGAAGTTGCCGCGCGGCAGGTGCCAGAACGGCGCGACGCTCCGGTAGAAGCGCACGCCGAGCACCACCAAGAGGAGGAGGGGGATGACGTTGAGGAGCACCCACGCGGGCATGCCTCATGAGCGTATCGGAGTGTGGCCGGTGGCGTCGCTACGCCGAGGCCACATAACGGGACCACGTTGGGGACGGGCCTCCCTCGCGCAGAGATGGGTGAAACCGACGAGCGCGGAACCGTTGCCGTCACGTAAGCTGTTTGGACGAGGCGACAGGGTCCATCGGTGCGGCATGCATAGACTCATGATCATCATCGCGTGCCTCGCCGTGGCAGGTTGCAGCTCGGCCGACTCCGACAGCACCGGGAGTGGCGGTGCGAGCTCGAGCAAGGCAACCACTGCATCTGCGTCAACCGGGGCTTCGCAAGGAGCCGAGTGTCTCGAGAAGCTCACGCAACAGGAGTGCGACGCGACCGATGGCTGCATATGGGCGACCGGCAGACTCTTCGAGCCAGCCAACGACTGCACGGACATGACGCCAATCGGTGCGTGCGCGCTGAAGAACGCGTACGCCCATTTCGGTGGCGGTTCACTCCTTCGACGGGATGTGCCCGAGGGAAGGATCGTGATCGAATACCCGCGTGGCGTTCCACCCGTGCCCGACGGCTTCGTCGAGTGCCAATTCTGTATGCTCGAACAGCCCTGTGACTGGTGCGCGTGCGCGGACTAACTGAAGCGTAGAGAGCCGCGACGCCCCGGCCTGCCAGGATCAGTTCGCCGCCTCGCCCGGGCCGAGCGCGTCAAGGCGTTGCCGGTACATCTCCACGTCGCTGCGGAAGAAGATGTACTCGCCATCGATGTACGTGATGCCCCGAAAATCAGAGCGGTGCTCATCGACCGGTAGCGCGAACTTCCACTGGTGCGCGTCATTGAGCCGTATGACCGTGAGGCGAGCGTCGTACGCGCTGAAGAAGGTGTAGTACCCGCCGCCGATGGCCGCCGACGGGATCGGGCCCACGGCCACGAGTGACCGTCGAAGCGTCGGTGCCACTTGGCTTTGAACGGTCGTGTACGGTGAGGTGTAGAGCTGAGCCGGCGGCCAAGTGCCGTTGACGTCGCTGTCCGACTCGAGCCAAACGAGGTACTGACCGTCGCCGCGGACATCGAGCACATGCTTGGGATCGCGAACGACCAGCGGCTCGAACGCGCCGCGAGCACGGGTCCACACCCAGCCGTCCGGCTGGTTGAACGAGGGGAACGCGGCGAAGAATGCAGCGCCGTCGTGAAACGAGGGGAGGGAGATGCCAAGGCCCTTCGGCGATGCGAACTTCTGCTGCGTCGTGCGATCGTAGACCTCCAGCCCCGCAGCGAAGTCGTACTCGATCGCGTAGAGGCTCTCGCCGCCGTCCTGCTGTTGCGAGCCAGAAGTGATCCCGGTTACGACCGCTTCGCTGGGCGGCACGCCATCAGGTTGGAACACGTACACCGGTGGCTCGCCGATGTTTTGGGCGCCAAACCAATGGCCATCCGACGCGGGCGCAAGCCGGGTAAGAATGCATTCGCCATGAGGGGGCACGCGGTAAACCGTCGTAGGTTTTCCGTCGACGTCGAACGCCACCATCCGTGACTCGAACTCCGGAAGCTTTGCGCCCAGGTTCACGCGGTAACCGTTCCCCTCCCGACGCACCCACGGGCCAGCGATTGCGGTTGCGCTGAGCTGCGGCCAGTTACGGCGGACGCGCTCACAGCCTGTCTCGCCGCTGAAGCAAGGAATCCACTCGAGCGCCGGGAACGAGTCCTCGGGGTTTTCGGCGTATTGAAGGTCGCAGCTTCCGTTCCACCACGGC
>JBGTSH010000190.1:0-20386 GCA_041940405.1 Polyangiaceae bacterium | reverse complement strand
AACGTGCACCCGAACGATGTCGAGGCCACGCTCCTCGCGGCCCCCGGCGTTCGCGACGCGGCGGTCTTCGGCGTGCCCGATCCGATCTGGGGACAAATCGTCGCCGCCGCACTGGTGGTCGAGAACGACGAGGCCGCGGCCGTCGCTTGCAAGGAGGCCTCGCGCTCGCTCGCTCCCTTCAAGCGGCCGCGCCTCTTCGCCGTGCTCCCGGAGCTGCCGCGTCTGCCGGGCGGAAAGCTCGATCGCCGAGCTCTCCGCGCCCTCGCGCCCGAGCGCTTCTCGGCGCCGCCGCGCGCGTGACTGCAACTGTGGCGCAACGCTCGGCGCGGTTGCACCACAGCTTCTACTTCTGCGCTTCGTCGTAGACGATCTCGCCCACCAACCGAACCTGCTCTGCGGTCTTCAGCTGGCCCGCTTTCAGCTCGGAGAGAACGACCGCACCCTCGCCGAGGCGCCGACCGGCGGCGGTGAGCTTTTCATCGAGACCGATCAAGAGCCGCACCATCTGGGAGAGTCCCATGAAAATGACGAAATTGAGCGCTACTCCGACGAGGATCGAGAACACGCCCGACGCCCCGATGCCCTTTTCGGTGACCGTCGAGGCGTACTCGCCGTAGCCGACGAGCCGCTTCGTGTCGGAGATCTGCGCCGTAAGAAGCGCGATGATCCCGCCGAGCACGCCGAGCCAAGCGAAGACCCCGTAGACCACCCCGAGCCCACGGAGGAAGCGAAACTCTTGCATGGCTCAACGTCTCAGCAAGAGGCGCGCCGGGCCAAGCTCAGGGTGGCGGGCGGACCGTCGCGATCGTCGCCAGCTCTTTGGGGACGGCGATCGGCTGGAAGGTCGTCGGGTCGACGAAGACGTGGACGGTGTGACCGATCGCCGCCGCCTTGCCGCTCGCGGCGCGGAGGCGGTGACCGAACGTAGCGCTGGTCTTGCCTACCCTGAGTGCCACGACGTCGACGTCGACCACGTCGCCGAAGAACAGCGGCCGGAGAAAGTCCGCCTCGGCGTGCGCGAGCGGCGCGGCCCAGCGCTTCTCTTTCAGGAGCTTCGGCACGTCGAGGCCGGCGCCGAGGAGCAGCTCGACGTACGCGTCGGCAAAGTACTCGAGGATCCGCGGAAAGTAGATCGTGCCTGCTGCGTCGACGTCCTGAAAGCGGACCGCGCGCCGGGTGGTGAAGAGGACGTCGTGTGCGTTCGCGAGGACGTCGCGTTCGAACGGAGAGCTCACACGGCGAGTCATAGCCGAAGACGCGCGAGCTGGTAGTCTCCCGCGCGTTGGCGAACAGGGCGCCGGAATCCGATCTTCAGCTGGTGAGCTTGGCCGACGACCGGGCACGCCGCGGCCGTCTCGCCGCCGTCCTCGGTCTCTGCTTGTTGGGTGCATTGGTCGTGGCGCTCGAAGGAGGTTTCGAGACGCGTGCGAACCTCCTCGCCCTCGTGGTGCTGGCTCCCGGCCTGGTGATCGGATTGCGAGGCGGAGCATGGCACCGTGCGCTGGCCTTCTTCAGCCTCCCGCGGATCCGCGAGGAGAGCGCCCTTGCCTCGAAGCTCATGGCCGAAGGCGATATCGAGGGTGCTCGTCGGATCTACGCCCGGCTCCTCGTGACCGCGCGCCCCCTCGGAGGTTTCCACGCCCTGCACGTCTTCATGTACGGCATCACCAGCTACTACCTGGGCAACGTGCAAGAGGCGCTGCTGCTCGCCAGGCGCGTGATCGACTCGGGGTGGCTATCGCATCCGCGTATGCAGTCGCATCGCGGCGTCGTCGAGACGTGGACCGTCCTCATGCTCGCGGAGTCGGGCAAGATCGAAGACGCGAAGAAGCTCTTGGAGGCATCCGGCGCCTCGTCGCTGTCGACTGGAAACGTCGTCGTGGCTCTCTACGAGGCGCGCTGGCAGGATGCGCTATCGGCGGCGAAGGACGCGCTCGCAGCGCCGGCGACGCCGAGCCAGGGACGTCCGACGCTTGCGGCCCTAGGGCTCTTCGCAGCGAAGAAGCTCGGCCAGGCCGACGAGGCGGCCGCCTTCGAGAAAGTGCTCGCGACCGAACCCCTCGGCCGGCTGGCGAAGCAGAACCCGGCGCTAGCCCGCTTTCTCTGAGCGAGGCTGACAGCTCGGGCAGAAGTACGTCGAGCGCGCGTCTTCGCCCTGGGTGATGCGCGCGATCGACGCCCCGCAAACGAAGCATGGCTCGCCGCGGCGCTCGTACACCCAGAGCTCGCCGCCGCGGCCCATGCGCGAACGAGAGGTGACGCGCGTCACGCGGCCGGGCAGCGCGAACCGGCGCCCGCGTCCCGGAGCGACGGCGCGGCTCATCACCGAGGAGGCGACCTCGAGGATCGTCGCGATGGCTCCTTCATGGAGAGAGGCGACAAGAGTCTCGGGATGCACCTTCGCGAGGAACAGGATCTCGCTCTTGAGGACGTTGCCGATTCCGGCAACGGCGCGCTGGTCCAGGAGCGCTTCGGCGATCGTCCGAGAAGGCGCCGCGGCGATGCGCCGGGCTGCGTCCTTGGGGTCGAACCCATCGCCGAGCACGTCGGGGCCGAGCGCGGCGAGCTTGGGATCCTTCTCGATCCGATCGGTGCGGAGCATCCGCACGACGGGGGCGCCGAAGCAGACAGCTTCGACCTCGTCGGTCATCAAGGCGATCCGCAGCCGGAAGGCGGGCTTTTGCCACCGCTCGCCGCGGGCGTAGACGTGCCACGCGCCGTGCATCATCAGGTGCGTGTGGAGGGTGAGGCCGTTCGACAGACCGATCAGCAGGTTCTTGCCGCGCGCCGAAACGGAGACCACGCTGGCTCCGACGACGTGACTCTCGCGGATCTCGGCCACGGCGATCTTGCAGTCGACGATCTTTCGATCGACGAGCGCGGAGCGCAGCCGCTCCGCAAGGCGGTAGATCGTGTCGCCTTCGGGCACAGTTCCGAGCATGGCGGCGGTCGTCGCGCCCGGCAACTGCGCGTCGCGGCGCTGCTCGTCGCATCGACCGCCCTCGCTTGCGACGACGCCCCGAAGGGCGCGCCCGCGGCGCCACCGTCGGAGACGGCGTCGATCCCGAGCGGCATCGCTCCGGGGTTGCCGGCGCCGGGCAGCGCGCTCATCCCTGCCGACGGCTCGAGCGCCGCGGTCCTCGTACCGCCTCCCGAGCCGAGGTGCCCCGACGACATGGTGAAGGTGCAGCCGAAGACCGGGCGCGCCTACTGCGTCGACAGGTACGAGGCGACGTTGATCGACGACAAGACAGGTGCGGTGCTCTCGCCGTACTACCCGCCGGATCCTGGCAAGGCACGGTACCTCGGCGATCTGTGGAAGAAGCAGTCCGGCGAAGGCACGTCGCTCGAGCGCGGGATGAAGCTGCCCGAGCTTCCGGCGTGGCAGAAGCAGCCGAGCTCGATCCCGAAGGCGACGTCGAAGAAGGGACACGTGCCGCAGGGCTACGCGAGCGGGAAAGACGCCGAGCTCGCCTGCAAGAACGCCAAGAAGCGTCTCTGTACCGCCGACGAGTGGAAGACGGCCTGCCGTGGCGAGCAAGATCGCCTCTTTCCGTACGGGGATACGTTCGAGCTCGGCAAGTGCAACATCTTCCGCGAGGCGCACCCGGGCGTCCTCTTGTGGGACGACCCGACGATCAACCACACCGATCCCCGGCTCAACCTGGTCAAATCCGAGAAGGGCCCGCTCCTTCGCGTCACCGGCGCGACCCCCGAGTGCGCGAGCAAGTGGGGAGACGACGCGATCATGGACATGGTCGGAAACCTCGACGAATGGATCGACGATCCCGAGGGGACGTTCCTCGGCGGCTTCTACGCGCGAGGAAAGAAGGACGGCTGCGACAGCAAGGTCGAGAGCCACGGCCTGGCGTACGCCGACTATTCGACAGGAATTCGCTGCTGTAGCGACATGCCTTGAGGCGGTTTGAGGCTACGCCGCGCCCCCGTTCGGCTACCTCGGTAAAACGATGCGAAATCGGGCACCCTTGCTCTTGGCGCTCTGTGCCGCCGGCGCAGCCATGGTCACGCCCGCCGCCGCCGCGCCTTCGCGACGCAGTCCCGCGCTCGACCCGCGGATCGACGTCCTCCGCGACGCGCGGAGCATGACAGCACGGTTTTCTTCATCGCCGAGCGCCGACATACCGGTCGTGGTGACCTTCACGCGCCGCCCGACCTCCAGAGAACTGGCCGCCGTCGAAGCCGAGGGGGCACGAATCGCACGAGACACGCGCGGCCGCCCGCTCGGCCGCGGCAAGTTCGTCACCGCCAACGCCGGCATCGCTGCCGCGCGCGCCGTGGCCGAGCTGCCGTTCGTGAAGTCCGTCACGTTCGATGGACCCCCGGTCGCCACGCCGCCGCCCCTCGACCTCACCGCCGGGCTCATCTCGGCGGACGCGACGTGGCGATCCCATGTCCTTGGCGGCTCCGCACTGACGGGCCAGGGCGTCACGATCTGCGACGTCGACAACGGAACCGACATCATGCACCCGCTCTTCTTCCGAGCGGACGGCGGCTTCTTCGAGTGGATCGACACCAACGGCAGCGGCAGGCTCGAGCCCGACGTGGATCAGGTCGACCTCGGCAACGGCCCGGTGACGATCCGCGCCCTGAACGGCATCGTCTGGGATCGCCGGACGGGCGATCCGCTGTGGGGGACCGAGGCGGCCGCGTACGACCCGGTCTACGACTGGCTCTACGCCGACGAGAACGGCGACGGGCGGCGCAATCGCGGCACCGCCGAAGGCTTCAACGAGTCGACGCCCGGCTACGGCGAGCGCCTCTTCGTGCGTGACGACGTCGACGACAGCGGCGGGATCGAGGTCGGAGAGAAGCTCGTCGCCCTCGGCACCTCGAAGATCAAGACGTTCCGCATCGACGCCGACATCTACAGGCGAGGCGAGAACCTCATCGATGTCCCGTTCGACGCCGAGATGCTGCACGGCGTGGGATCGTCGGGGGTGATGGTCGCCGGCCAGCCGGGCTTCTCCAAGCTCGTCGGCATGGCGCCGGACGCCGACCTCATCATGGCGACCCAGATCCAGGGCCAGAGCCAGACGCAGATGACGAGCTTCTGCGTCCAGGAGGGCGCCCGGGTCGTCCTGCACGAGTACGCGCCCTGGATCGGCTACCACCTCGACGGCTCGAGCCCCCTCGAGGGGCTCATCGACGACTCCAACGCCGACGGGGTCGTCCACATCAATCCCGCCGGGAACCTCTCGACGTCCCAGAAGGGATACAAAAAGACGGTACCGTCAGGATCGACGACGACGATCCCGATCGAGGTGCCGCCGATCGGCCAGTCGTTCATGGTCTTCACGCTTCTTTGGCGCGACACGTCGCGCGATCTCGTGCTCACGCTGAACCGTCCCGGAGGCGCGAGCTACACGATGCCCGCGAACGCAGTGCAGGGCTTCCAGGAGGCGTTCGACGCCGATCTCGAGATCGCCGGCTACCGCGAGGACTCCGAGCGCGGCACCGCGATGGTCATGTTCTATCTCTATCCGCCGGCCGGGCCGCCGGATCTCTTGCCGGAGGGGACGTGGACGCTCGACGTCGCGGATCCGTCGTCGCCCGCCGCCGAGCCGCTCACGCTCTTCGGCTTCGTCTACGACGAGATCAGCGGTTGGGGGCAGGGCATCCGCTTCCCCGAAGACTCGAGCGAGGATCACCTCATCGGCTGGCCGGGAACGGCGGACCACGGGCTCGCCGTCGCCGCGTTCACCGGCCACCCGTTCAACGGCGCGACGACCGGCGCTCGGGCCTTCTATTCGGGGAGGGGGCGCCGCATCGACGACGAGCCGCTGATGTGGATCAGCGCGCCGGACAACCCGGTCGTTCCTGCGCGCTTCGACGAGGAGACCGGCATCTCGTACATGATCTACGGCGGCACTTCGGGAGCGAGCCCGCACGTCGCCGGCGCCAGCGCCCTCATCGTGCAGTCGGACCCGAGCTTCACCGGCGATCAGATAAAAGAGAAGATCCGCGCGGGAGCGGTGGTCGACGACTTCACCGGAGCTGTTCCGAACGAGGACTTCGGCAACGGCAAGCTCGACGTCTACCGCTCGATCTTCGGAGAGGCTCCGCCGTCCGGCAGCCCGCCGGCGATCGCAGACCAGAGCTTCACCGTGCCGCCGGGCGCGAGCGACCTCGCGATCGTCGCCACCGATCCCGATGGGGGCGGGTTGGTGCTCGAGGTCGACCGCGAGTACGACGGCGTCTGGGACGAGACGCTCGCCGCGAGCGCGCTCTCGGTCGACTTCCCCGAAGAGGGCCAGCACGTGCTGAAGGTCCGGGCCACCGACCCGACCGGGCGCTCCGATCAAGCTCTGCTCCGCGTGACCGTACAGACGCCCGTCGAGGAGGATCCCGGGAAAGACGACGACGACGACAGACTCGAGCCCGGGTTCTATCCGGAAGGCGGCGCCTGCACGGTACGCGGAGCGGGGACTGCATCTTCCGGCAGCGCATCGTCGATGCTGCTCGCCGCGCTGGCGCTCGCTTGTGCGGCGCTCGGCCGGCGAAGAAGAGGCTGAGCCGGCTCTTCCCAGGTGCCTCGAACGATCCTGCGGGACGGCTCACGCAAGAAGTCGCGCAGGCTCGTCCCGGCGGGGAGCACGATCAGAAAGAACACAAGACCGAGGAGGCCTCCGGCCTTGCTCGGCAGGCTCTCGAACACCGGCGGCACGAGCGCGAGCGCCGTGCAGGCGGCTGCCCCGAGCGCGATCGCCGGGACGAACACCCACCGCACGAACGCCACGCGGCGCGAGAGCCATCTGACAGGGTCCATCGCGGCGACGAGGATGGGGCCGCTCGACGGCGCCTGCAGGACGAGCCGCCCCGCTCGCTCGGCGATGCGACCGAACACGAACACCTCGCGCTTCGCTCTGAGCTCCACCGCGACGCTCCGCTCCACGCCGCGCGTCTTCTTGGCCGACGGATAGGCCTCTTCGAACGATCCACGGTCCGGGCACGCGGCAGCCGACTCGACCTCGTCGGCCCCCATCCAGACCTCGGCGTCGTCATGAGGCTCGACCTCGACGCGCCTGCCGTCGATCTCGATGCTGCCTCCTTCGAGCGTCGAGCGGTACGAGCGGTCGTGCCAGAGGATGCTGCGGGCTCTTTTCGCACCGAAACGACCGAGCTGGTCCACGACGAAAGCAGCGAACCGCTCGCCGCGCTGGGCCACGATGCGCGCGCGAAAGAGAGCGTCCGTCCCTTCGGTCGACCCTCGTCCGTTCTCGAGCTCGGCTCTTCGCCGGGCGAGCTTCGACGCGTTCTTCAGCGCCGCGAGAGCGACGAGGAGGGTGTTGCCCCACAGAATCCAGAGGGCCACCCAGCCCATGATCTCGCGCGTGAGCACGGATCCTCAGGCCTGCGCGCCCGCTTCGGCGGCAGCCGCCCGCCGAGCCTCGCGCGACTCGAGCTCGATCTGCTCGGCCCTCGCCTCGGCGCGAGCGACGTCGAGCGAGGCAGGACGACGCGGCCGGAGCAGGTACGTCCGAACGAGGTAACGAACCATGCTCGGCTCGTCGAGCGACGGATCGATCCGCGGGACGACCTCACGCTGGTGCCAGGTGTGGAGCACCGACCAGTGGAGGCCCGCACGGTTGTGATGGATCGTGTGGTAGCCGTTGTTGCACATGATCCAGTTGAAGGCGCGACCCACGAAGTTTCGGGAGTGATTCCACTCGCTCGTGGTGTCGCATCGATCGTGCTGGATGATGTTGATGCGAAGGATGCTCCGCGCGCCGTAGAGCTGCGGGATGACGATGAAGAACAGCGTCGTCCAGAAGTCGAAGATCATCAGCGCCCCGGTGACGCCGAACATGAAGACGTTGTCGTAGATGTACTGGCGCTTGAACTCTTCGCGGCCGCCGACCGCGGCCCAGCGCTGGACTCCGGCGAACGTGTTCGGACCTGCCACGTTGGGGAAGTGGATCAGGTTGAGCAGGTTCCACTTGAAGTCGACGTGCTCGGGAGCTGCCCAGTCGGGTTGACCGTCGTCGTCGAAGTGATGGTGGACGATGTTGTGTGACGGGAGGTTGACGGACGCCGGGTAAAGCGCCCCGAAGCTGATGATTCGACGCCACAGGTGGTTCAGGGTCTTCGACTGGAAGACGCCCTGGTGCATGTGGTTGTGGATCACCACCGCGTTGAGGAAGCTGAAGTAGCAGGCCGCGCCCAGGAACAGGACGTTCCGGCATGCGGGCACGAAGTACATCGCGCCGAGGAGGGAGAGGTAGGTCGCGACGATGCCGATCTGCCGCCACTCGGCTGGATGGCTCACCAGCCAAGGCTGGGAAGCGACGTCTGCTCGGGCTGAATCGAGTGCCACAGGGGTGCCCGAGATCGGTCCTTACCCGACTGCCACAGGCGTGGCAACTGAGCCGGATTCAAGGAGCAAGCAATCGCCCTGCCATCAGGACTGTCCCGAAAGGGCACGAAAGTGACCAAAATTTCGTCGCCGGTCCCTGGACTCGAATCTTAAGCTGGGGTACTTGCCGCGCTGACCCTCTGTGCGGTGTGGCCTTGTAGCTTCGATACCGCACCACGTTCGAACCCGCTTCTAGAAGGAGAGACTGAAAGTGGCTGCCGCGATCGAGTCGACGCTCACAACGCTGCCGTTTTCACAGCTCCGCAAGAACCGGTACTTCTACCTCTATTACGACGGGTTCTATGCGCTGGTTTGCGGGGTGCTCCTCGCGATCATGCTGGCGACGGGGCACCGCGGCCTGATCGGCGAAGGCGCCTGGCTCGGTCCCTTCCAGTGGACGTTCCTCTTCGCGCTCCCGCTCGTCTGTTATCTGCAGATCCTGTGCAGCGTCTTCGTCCACGTCTGCACGCACGGCAGCTTTCCCAAACCCTACAACCGAATCATCGGTGAGCTCTGCGGGGTGGTGATCCTCACACGGTTCGCCTCTTGGGAAGTCCTGCACCAGAAGCACCACAAGAACTCCGATCACCTCGAGCGCGATCCGCACCCGGTCGGTCCGAGCTACTTGGCGTTCTGCTGGCACCACATCGCCAATCTCGAGAAGCACCTGCACGAAGCGGTGTTCGAGGTTCACGGCGACACCCCCGAGAACCGTCGCTTCGAGACCATCCGCTCGATGGTCAGCTTCGGAACCGGCGTCCTCCTCATCACCACCTGGTTTGCGTTCCTGGGTTGGCAGGCGTTCCTGTTCTTCTTCCTCCCGGCAGCGATCGTCGGCTTCTTCCACCTCGTGCACTTCAACTGGAGCACGCACAACGCGAAGAGCCCGACGGGCGACTACAAGCCGGTGAACCTGAACCACGGCTGGTTCAAGCTCGGCAACAAGCTCTTCTTCGGGATCTACATGCACGCCAACCACCACCGGTGGTCCAACGTGCTCAACCCGGCGAAGGTGAAGAACAGCCTCCCGGTAGAGCCCGCCCCGACGAGCGAAGACACGCGCGCGTACAAAGAGCTGAAGCGCGCGTACTGGCAGCGCCGCCTCGCGCGGTCCTGACGGCTACTGGGTCGCGGTCGGCTTCGCCGTCGGTTTTGCCGTCGGTGCAGCGCTCGCGCTCGGAACCGGTGCGGCGCTCGCGCTCGCTTCGGGCTCGGCGCTCGCGCTGGCCGATGCTTCGGCAGTGGGCGCAGGCTCCGCCGAGGGCGTTGCGGCGGCGCTTGCCGAAGCGCTCGCCGTAGGCGCGGCGGCAGCGGGGGCCGTCCAACACTCGGGGCTCGGCGGGGCGGGGAAGGGGACCTCCATGCTCGCGGGATCCCCCCTCTTCGTCGTGTGCTTGAGGGTCGAGTAGACGGTCGGCTCGCTGCAGTTGAAGCTCACGCCGGCCTTCTGCTGGGCCTTCGGGTCCTTGCCGTCATCCGGCTGGGGGGCGCGCTCGTTCGAGCACTGCGCAAACTCGAGCGAGTACTCCTCGTCGCTATCCGGAAGGAGAAAACGCGTCGGGTGCTTGGCGTCCTTGCCGTAGAGCATGACCGTGGCCACCACCTCGTCGTCACGCATCACGCGGAGCCGGACGGGCTTCCTGAGGCTGCCCTTCATCTTCTGGCCGCCTTGCTCGAAGCCCGGGCACTCGGGCTCCTCTTTTACCAGCGCGGGCGTCGAGGGGGAGCTGCAGCCAGCCACCAGGATCGAAGCCAGCACCGATGAAAGGACGAGGCCATGGAGGCGCTTCATGACTTGGTCTTCCCCAGCTTGAGGATGTAGTCGAAGTGCTGCTTCGAGAGCGGGACCACGCTCAGGCGCGAGCGCTTGAGCAGGGCGATGTCGGCGAGCTCGGGATCGCCCTTGATGACCTCGAGAGGGACCGACGCCTTGAGCGACTTGACCGGAGCGAGGTCGACGACGCTCCAGTCCTCACCCGGGGCGGTCGGGTCGGGGTAGGCCTCTTTCAGGACCTTCACGATCCCGACCACCTCTTTGCCGTCGCTCGAATGGTAAAAAAGGCAAAGGTCTCCGACCTTCATCGAGCGGAGGGTGTTACGGGCCTCGAAGTTTCGCACACCGTCCCAGGCCGTCCGCTTGTCTCGCTCGAGCTGGGCGTACGAGTACTTGCCGGGCTCGCTCTTGATCAGAAAGTGCTGAGGGGGGGCCTTGGGCACGGGGGAGTCGCACCATACCAAAGAAAAGCCTCCCGTCTCACGTCACACTTTCCAGGCCCGTGGCGATACCCTGGCGATGAGCACCCCCATGCCCGCCTCCACCGCCACTCGTACGCACCGCGTCCTCGGTGCCCCCGAGACCCGGCGGTTTCTCTGCGACTACGTCCGGAAGCGGGTTGGCGAGAGCGACGTCGACGACGTGGTGCAGACTGTCCTGGTCGAGGCCCTCGCCTCGGACCGGGTACCCGAGGACGAGACAGAAATCCGCAAATGGCTGGTCGGCGTCGCCCGGCACAAGATCGCCGACCTCCATCGCCGCCGCGGCCGGGAGCAGCCGGCCGAGATCCCGGATATCGAGACGGCGCCCGCTCCGGTCGAAGAGCGCGAGATGGCGCGGTGGGCCGAGGAGCAGGCCAAGAGCAGCCGCGAGGCGCAGAAGACGCTCGAGTGGATGGCCCGCGAGGGCGAGGGCGACAAGCTCGAGCACATCGCAGAAGAGGAGGAACTGCCGGCTGCGCGCGTGCGGCAGCGCGTATCGCGCATGCGCCGCTTCATGAAGGAGCGCTGGATCGCCGAGCTCGCCGCCGTCGCGGTGCTCGCGGTCCTGGGCGTTTTGATCTGGCGGGCACTCCGCGAAAAGCCCGTCGAAATCGCACGCGAGGTTCCGTCCTCGCCCACCAACGAGCCGAAGATCGAGCCGCCGCCGGTCGCCCCGAAGGTCGCCGAGGCCGGAGAGATCCGGAAGAAGGCGCTCGAGGACTGCGCGCGCGGCGCGCACAAGCCCTGCCTCGACGGGCTCGACAAGGCGAAGGACCTCGACCCGGCTGGCGATACGCGGCCCGAGATCCAGAAGGCGCGTGAAGCCGCGCAGAAAGCGCTCGAGGAAGAGGAGCAGATCCAGAAGCAGAAGGACGCTCCGACCGCGGAGCCGTCCGTTACGCCGGCGCCGCCGCCGACGACCCCGCCCATCATCAACCCCAAGAAGCCCGACCCCAAGAACGACTCGGACTTCTTCCCGGAGACCAAGGGCAAGGCGCCTTCCAAGAAGGGGCCGCCCGCGAAGCCCGAGCCCGAGTTTCTGAAGGGAGAGAAGGGCTCCAGCCTCGACGTGAAGTCGCCCGAGGCGACCGCAGAGGTGCTCGCGCCGCCGCCGCCGAAGTCGACGGCGCAGGCACCGCAGCCGCAGCAGTTCCCGCAGATGCCTGCGCAGTCCTTCGACTTCGGAAAGCCGACGCCCGGCTTCTCGTCGACGGGGAAGAAGTAACTCCCTCGCGCGGGGTTGGGGCCCGCGCGACAGGGTCGAGGAAGCTACGGACCGAGCAAGCGTCGCAAGGCGGCTTCCGCCGCCTTGCGGCGATCTGCGGCCGCGCTCTTCTCGACCCGGAGCGGCTCGAGCAGCTTGCAGAGCTCTGCGCGATCCGGCGGAGGGATGCGGCCGCAGAGGAGCTCGACGTCGCTCGCGGTCTCCTTGATGCGGATCGGCTGGCCGGCGAGCGCGCTCGATGCGTGATCGAGCAGGAGCGCGAAGCCGAGCGGGCCCGGACCTGTCTCGCGCTGACGAGACACGAAGTCGGGCTTGCCGACGAGGACCGCGAGAGGCTCGCTCGACCCGTGCGTGAGCGCGAGCTTCGCTGCGAAGAGGCTGATCTCGAGCTGGCGAGAGCTGTCGCCGATGCGCTCGATCTCGGTGTCGAGCGATCCGATGTCCGTCACCAGCGCCGGTGAGATGCTGCTCGCTTCGCAATTCACCGCCGCGCTGAGGAGGTCGGCGCGGGTCGAGGCGACGCGGTCGAGGCGAGCGGCGGCGGTGCGCACCAGCGCGATCACCGGTGCGGAGCAGTGGTTGGGCTGCCTTTGCCGCGTCAGGAGCACGGCGGCGTCGAAGACCTTGTCCGCGTCGAGGAGCTTCTTCGCCGCCGCTTGCAGGCGATCCGGATCGTACGTCCCGCGCGAGGCAGGCTGGAGAAATGCGTCCACGGCGGCGAAGTCGGCGCAAGCGGCGCCGCGCCCCTTGGCCTCGAGCTTGGGCAGCGCCGCCGTCGCGTCGGCGATGCGAAGCGCGAGGGCGTTCGCGTAGGTGTCGCAGGACGCCTTCATGAGCGCCGCCTTGTCGGAGCGACGGCCGCCGCAGGGCAGACCGCCCGGCAGGATCTCGAGCGTCTTCTTCGCCCGCGCGACGACAGGGGTGATGCCGGGCATGTGCTGGATCACGTGCGGCAACGGATCGAGAACCGCCGCGAAGTCCGAGGGCTCGGCGCCGCCGCCGACCGAAGAGCGCACCATCTCGAGGAGCGCGCCCGAGAGGAAGGGCCTTCCGGCGTCGGAGGCCTGCTGCGCGAGGATCGCGAGCGTTCCGCGCGCGCCGTCGGCCCACATGATCGGCTCGTCGGTCACGCCCTGCACGTAGAGGCGCGTTCGCTGCGTCAGCGCCGAGATCGCCCGTGCCGCCGCGACCTCGCCCCGGGCGTTGTCGCCCGCGAGAAAATGCATGACGCCGGCGACCGCTGCGGCGTGGACGAAGGTGCGGGCGGCGTCGTCGCGCGCGCGCTTCGAGTCGACGGAGTCGACGGCCGTCTGCAGCGAGAGCAGCGGCTCGCCGGCGCTCTTCGCGCCCGCCCCGAAGGTGAAGCTGTTGGATCCCTGGAGCATCGGCCCGCCGAGCCCGACCTCGAGCGTGAGATGAAAGACGCGCGTCTCGGTCTCCTGCTTGAACGCGAAGGACACCCGCGGCAGCGACAGATCCTTCTCGGCGCGGTCGAGCCATGCGTCGAGCGCCATGCGGGCCGCGTCGCGATCCCCGGATCGGTGCTTGTCGACCGCGTCGATCAGCTCGGTCACCGCGCGAGACGTGGCGGTCGAGCACTTCTTCGCGAGGAGCGCGTCGAGCCCCGGTCCGAAGCTCGCCGGCTCGGTGCGCTCGCCCTTCTCGAGGCGCTTCGTCTCGCGGAGGAACTTGAGCACCCACGCAACGTCGCTCTTCTGCTCTTCGGCGAGCGCGATGGCCGACGGGTGCACCGTCTGCTCGCCGACCGACGCGACCACGAGCGCGAGGAGGAGCACCATGTCCGCCTGCTGCCGCTCGCCCTTTTCGTAGAGCGACTTGGACACACCGACGAAGAGCGGCGTGACGCTCGCGTCGCTGCCGATCGCCCTGCCGAGCACCGAAAAGAGGGCGCCGGTGCCGGCCATCTCGCGGCTCTCGGCGAGGAGCGTCCCGACAGACGCCACGAACGTCTTGGCTTCGGCGAGCGTCGTCGCGTCGAGCGCGTCGGCGCCGCCTTCGACGAACGCCCGCAAGAGGGCGTAGCCGCTGGCCGTCGCATCGGCTCCGGTCGCGGCCAGTCCGAAGCTCTCGGCGGCGCCCTTCATGATGACGGTTGCGTCAGCGCGCTTCACGTAGAGCTTGGTGCGCGGAAAGAGCCTGCTCTCGGCCTTCGCCGTCTTTGCGGTCTTCTCGGGCGCCGGTTTGGCGCTCGCTTGCGCCACGTCGATCATGTCGCTCACGACGAGGGCGATCGCCCGAGCGCGCTTCGACCAGGCATCCGTGCCCGTCGCGATCGCCTTGCTCTCGAGGATCTTCCTGCGCTGATCGGCGAGCTTGCCGAGCGCGCGCACGACGCGCGGGTCCACTGGAGCGTCCTCGCTCGCGCACATCGACTTGGCCGGCGGCTTCGCGAGCTCGGCGCGCGCCCCCTCGGCGATCTGGAAGGCCAGCGTGGCGGCGGCCCCGTCGAGGAGCGAGGTCAGATCTTCGAGCGCTTGCGGCGAGGGCGGGGGGCCTCCGTCACCCAGCCGAGCGACGGCCTTCGCGAGCGCGGCCTTGGCGGCGGCGCGTGCGGGGAGCGGCGTCGATGCGGCTTCGAGCACCGGCGTGCCGAGGCCCTGGCGCTGTGCGAGCGCGCCGTACCGAACCAGCGCCGAGGTGAGCGCAGCGAGGCCGGGCAGCTCCGTCCCGTCGGCCTCGAGCGCGCGGCCGATCTGATCGGCGGTTTGGGGGAGATCGGGTGAGAGATCGAACGCGAGCCGGTAGAGCGCGTCGACCGCGAACGCTGCCGCGACACCCCAGCCCGTCTGCTTCACGAGCTCACCTCGCAAGCGCGACGTGAACGCGCCTTGCAGCGCCGTCAGGTGCGCCTCGCGGAGCTCGGGCGGCATCGAGAACGCGACGAAGGCGCTCGCCAGCGTCGCGCCCAGGATCTCCCAAGGATCGGTGGACGTCGTGAGCACGCCCGAGGCGGCGCTTCGCCCCACCTCGACCACCGCGGCGGCGAGCTCGGCGTCGGCGTAGTTGCCGGGCGCGGCGAGGAACGCCGTGTGCGAGAAGCCCACCCGGCCCGGCTCGGTGCTCGCGAGCGCACCGAGGGCTCTTGCGTGCGTGAGAGCAATCTTGGACGCGCGGCGATGGATGTCGGAGCCCGAAGGGGTCACGCCGCTCGCGCCGCCGCGCTCGGCCATGAGCGCCGGTGCAAGGAGATACCCCGCGTCATGACGCTCGATCGTCGCGACCAGCTCGCCGTACCGCGGGTACCACTCGCCGATGTCCAAGCGGCCTTGCGCCGCCCGCGCCCGTGCGGGCTTGAGCGCTGCAGGCAAGAGGCGCGCGAACGCGAGCTCGCGCACCGTCATGATCCGGGGCGGGATGACGACGTCGCAGCCGGCCGGCGTCTCGGAGAAGAGCGCGTCGACGGCCGGCCGGAGGTCCGCCGAGACCGCTTCGAGGATCCGGGCGCGACGCTTCTCGTACGCCTTGGCGTTCGTCGGATCCGTACGGACCCGTAGCAGGTCCACGTAGGGCGTCTCGCTCGGGGTCGGAGCCGGCGCCTCGGGCGGTGGCGGCGTGTCCGCGAACATCGGCGTCGGCTTCGAGAACCCGAGGAAGCTCGAGAGCACCTTGCCGCGCAGCGTCTGCGCGTCGTGCGTCGGTCGGGTCTTGAGCAGCGCGTCGACGCGGTCGATCGCCTTCGCCGCGTCCCTGTAACGGAACGCCTTCGCCGCCGCTGCGCTCTCTCGGATCGCCGACTCGAGCGCCGCGTCGGTGGCCAGGCTCGGCGGCGCGCCGCGGTCTACAGCGGTGGGGACGAGGCCGATCATGAGCGGCGCGAGAGGGTCGCGCGGGAAGTAGCGGCGGACGTCGCCGTCCTCGGCGATGGCGAGGTAGTCGAGGCCGGCGGCTTCGGCGATCGCGACGTAGAGGCTCGCGGCGAGATCCGGCCTCGTCGGTTTGAATCCGGCGTTCGCTTCGACGACGAGCGCGTCGGTCGCTGGCCGCGCGGCGCCCGCTGGCACGACGAGGACGGCTTTGCGTTTGGTCGCGGCGACCTCGAGCTTCTCGAGGAGCGCGGGCAGCGGGTCGTCCCCGTCCTGTCGCTCGCGAGCATCAGCGTACGCAACGACGAGGGGTCCGACCGGATCGCCGCTCTTGAGAGCGCGCGCGATCGCGTCCTCGCAGGCGGAGAGCGAGCCGCTCGCGCAGGCCGCGGCGCCCGGTGCCGTCTTGGGATCCGGAGCCGCCGGCCCGCATGCGAGACCGGAGACCATCGCCAGGACGAGGACCGACGGAAGCACCTTGAGCCGCGCCATTTCCGGCGAGCATACGCGAGAGTTGTGCTCCCTCGATCGGGAGGGCTGTGATAGCCCTCTTGTCCCGGTGCAAAAGCTCCCTTTCGCACTCTGTCTCCTCGCCGTCTCGTCGTGCAAGCCCAGCGACGACGCGAGCCCGTACTACGGAACCACGGAGCGTCACGGCAAGGACATCCACACGTTCTACGTGAACAACTTCGGCGAGCCGGAGTACGTGGATCCCGGTAAGGCGCACGACACGACCAGCTCGAAGCTGATCCTGCACCTCTTCGAGGGGCTCACCGTCTACGGCCCGGACGCCGAGCCCACGCTCGGCTCGGCGAGCAAGTACGACAAGACGTCCGACAGCCGGTTCTTTCGCTTCTACATCCGCGACGACGCCAGGTGGAGCGACGGCAAGCCGGTCACGGCGCACGACTTCGAGTACGCCTACAAGCGGGTCATCGATCCGATCACGGCTTCGCAGAGCGCCAGCAACCTCTACGTGTTGAAGAACGCCGAGCACGTCAACCAGGGCAAGCTCAAGGTCACCAAAGCGGACACGAGCGTCTTCGACGGCCCCACCGCATCGAGCAAAGAGGTGGTGAAGCTCCCGGCCGGCGCGGCGGTTCGCGTCCTCGCGCGGTCGCCCGTCGCGATCAATTCGGCGATCGCGCCCTTCGCCGAGGTCCCCAGAGGCGTCGAAGCGCTCGGCTACGACAAGGCGGACGAGAAGGCGAAGACCCCCGAGAAGCTCGTGCTCTTGTTCGAGAAGACGAGCGAGACCAAGGCCCCCGACGAAGCCCAGCGCTTGCCGAAGGGCGACTACGACGTCGTCCGGAGGCTCGACCCGATCGTCTGCAACGGCGATCCCGATTTCTATTTCGAGGTCGCGTCGAAGGACGGCCAAAAGCGCGGCGTGCTGCCCGGGTGCATGCTCGACGAGTCGAGCGCCAAGGACGCGATGGTCCTCGTCTCGCGGCACGACGACGTCCCGACCTTCGCCGCGCGAAAGGTCCCGGACGAGCAGCCGGTGCCCGCGCCGCTCGGCTTCGTCCCAGACGCTTCGATCAAGAGCGACACCTCGATCATCGGTGTACGCGCCACGAGCGACTCGGTCCTCGAGCTCGAGCTCGCGTACCCCGCACCGTACCTCCTCGATCTCCTCTGCAACCCGACGGCCTTCCCCGTTCGAAAGGACGTGGTCGAGAAGTTCCCCGACGATCCGGACCGCTGGACCCGGCCCGAGAACATCGTCTCGAACGGGCCCTACAAGATCGACAAATGGCGGTTCCGGTATGAAATCCGGATGACGCGGAACCCGCATCATCGCTTCTACGACAAGCTCAAGATCCACGACATCGTGTGGATGAGCGTCGAGAGCGCAGTCTCGTCGATGAACCTCTACAAGGCGGGCGAGCTCGACTACGCCGGCGACAACAGCTCGCCGCCGCCGAACTACATCCCGTTCCTCGAGCCGAAGAAGGACTTCGAGCGCCGCGACTACATCGGGGTCTATTGGTACGAGTACAACACCAAGAGCCCGCCCCTCGACAAGGTCGAGGTCCGCCAAGCGCTCAACTACGCGATCGACAAACAAGAGATCGTCGATCGCGTCCTCTTGGCCAAGCAGCTGCCCGCGCCGGGCTTCATTCCTCCCTACGTGGGCGGCGGCTACTCCGACGCGGTCAAGGCCGACAAGGATGCGGGGACGGATCCCTTCGCGGACGCGGGGTTCAACCCCGAGCGCGCGCGCGAGCTGCTCGGCAAGGCGGGCTTCCCGGTCGTGAAGGACGGCGACGGCTGGCGCGCCGAAGGCATGCCGCCGCTCGAGCTCCTCTACAACACGCACGAGGGCCACAAGAAGCTCGCGGTCGCCATCCAGGACATGTGGAAGCGCCACCTCGGCGTGAGCGTGTCGCTCCGCAACGAAGAGTGGAAGGTGATGCTGAAGAACGTGCGCGATCGACACTTCCAGATCGTGCGCTTCGGTTGGATCGGCGACTACGACCACCCGCAGACGTTCATGGACACCTTCATGGGAGACAGCCCGAACAACCGCACCGGCTGGAAGAGCCCGCAGTTCGACGCGCTCGTCCGGAAGGCGCGCTCGACCGGCGACGTCGCCGAGAGCATGAAGCTCTACAGGCAGGCCGAGCGCATCCTTGTCGACGAGCTGCCGAAGCTGCCGATCTACTTCTATACGAAGTCGACGCTCATCAAGCCCTACGTCAAAGGCCACCACTTCAACCGCCGGAACGAGCAGCTCGTCCACTGGATGTGGATCGACGAGAACTGGCAAAGCAACCCCTCGGACGAGCCGGCGATGGTCCCCGAGGCGGTGCCCCCGCCCGGCGAGTACTGACACGTGGCTACCTACGTCATTCGGCGAATCCTCTCGCTCATCCCCACGCTCCTCGTGATCGTGACGGTCCTGTTCTTCTTGTTCCGGTTCGCCCCGGGCAACGTCTACGACAACGAGAAGGCGCTCCCGCCCGAGGTGATGAAGAACGTCCAGGCGCAGCTCGGCCTCGACAAGCCGCTCCACATCCAATACTTCGAGTGGCTCGGGCGGATCGTGACCGAGGGGTCGTTCGGGTACAGCTTCAAGTACCCCGGCCGTACGGTCGAAGAGATCATCGGGGCGACGCTCCCCGTCTCCATGCAGCTCGGCTTTCTCGCGATGATCGTCGCGCTCGCAATCGGCGTCCCGCTCGGCATCATCGGCGCCGTTCGACAGAACACCTGGAAGGACTCTCTCGCGATGGCCGCGGCGCTCCTCGGCATCAGCGTGCCGCGCTTCGTCGTCGGGCCGCTGCTCGTCCTCGGTCTGTCGCTCAACCTGTACCTCTTGCCGGTAGCGCGCTGGGAGTCGTGGCGGCACATGGTGATGCCTGTCTTCTGCGCCGCGCTCCCGATGGCCGCGTACATCGCCCGCCTCGCTCGCGCAGGCATGCTCGAGGTGATCCGCAGCGACTTCGTTCGCACCGCCCGCGCCAAGGGCCTCTCGGAGCGCAAGGTGATCACGCGGCACGCCCTCAAAGGCGCCATGCTGCCGGTCGTGAGCTTCTTGGGGCCGGGCTTCGCCGGGCTCCTCGTCGGCAGCCTCGTCGTCGAGAAGATCTTCGACATCCCCGGGATGGGCCGGTACCTGGTCGAGGCGGTTCAGAACCGCGACTACAACCTCTTCCTCGGCGTGGTCGTCGTCTACGCAGTCTTGCTCACCGCGAGCAACGCGGTCGTCGACATCGCCTACAAGTACCTCGACCCGAGGGTGGAGCTCGAATGACGACCGCTGCGCCCACCGGCGAAGCCGGGCCCGTCGCCGAAGAGGCGGGCTCGAGCCTCTGGTCCGACGCCTGGCGGCGCCTCCGCAAGAACCGCGTCGCGGTGGCTGCAGGCGTCGTCCTCATCCTGCTCACCCTCCTCTGCATCATCCACCCGGAGATCGCGGCGCACCCCTACGACAAGGCCAACCTCAAGCTCGGGCCGACCCCGCCGTCCGCCGAGCACTGGATGGGCACCGACGATCTCGGGCGCGACCTCTTCTCGCGGGTGACCTTCGGAGGCCGCGTCTCGCTGGCGGTCGGCGTCATCGCGACGATCATCAGCTTCGCGATCGGCGTCTCGTGGGGCGGGATCGCCGGCTACTTCGGCAAGCGCCTCGACGCGCTGATGATGCGCTTCGTCGACGTCCTCTACACGATCCCGCTGCTCATCATCGTGATCCTGCTCACGGCGTTCTACGCCAAGCCGGGGACGATCTTTCACGACATCTTCGTCGCGCTCGTCGGGCTCTTCAGCGACCACCCGACGGATCCGAGGTACCAGCCGCTCTTCAAGATCACCTTCGTCTTCGCGGTTTTGGGCTCGGTGTCCTGGCTGACCATGGCGCGCATCGTCCGCGGTCAGGTGATCTCCCTCCGCAGCCAGCCCTTCGTCGAGGCGGCGCGGTCGATCGGCGTGCGGGATCTCGACATCGTCTTCCGCCACCTGCTCCCCAACGCCCTCGGGCCGATCATCGTCTACACGACGCTCACCATCCCGGAGGTCATGATGGTCGAGGCGTTCCTCAGCTTCCTCGGCCTCGGAACCGAAGAGCCGCTGTCTTCGTGGGGGCAGCTCGTCGCGAGCGGCGCCGAGAGCCTCGACCTCTACCCCTGGCTGATCTTCTTTCCCGGCTTCATGCTGGCGCTCACGCTTTTTTGCTTCAACTTCCTCGGCGACGGTCTGCGC
>JBGTSH010000189.1:0-20392 GCA_041940405.1 Polyangiaceae bacterium | reverse complement strand
AACACGCGCCTCCAGGTCGAGCATCCGGTCACCGAGTGGATCACCGGGTTCGATCTCGTGGCCGAAATGGTCCGCGTCGCACAGGGCGATCGCTGCGGGTACGAACAGGATCGGATCACGCGCCGCGGCGCTTCGATCCAGTGCCGCGTCTACGCCGAGGATCCGCAGAGCGGCTTCTTGCCGAGCCCCGGCTTGATCGAAGCGCTCCGCTCGCCGCAAGGCCCCTGGGTGCGCGACGACGGCGGCTACTACGCCGGAGCCGAGGTGCCGAGCCACTACGATCCGCTCATTTCGAAGCTCACCGTCTGGGCACCGAACCGAGCGCTCGCCATCTCTCGGATGCAGCGCGCTCTCAGCGAGTACGTGGTGACCGGCATCCGGACGAACCTGGCCTTCCACCAAAAGCTCCTCGGCCACCCGGAGTTCGTGGCGGGCCGTTACGACACGGGGTTCCTCGATCGCCACAAGAGCACCCTGCTCGGCTACGCCGATGTGCGTCCGGAGGACGAGACGGCGCTCGCCGCGGCGATCGCGCTCGCCGTCCACAGGGACGCTCGCGAGCCGCGCTTCGAGGCCACGCCGCCGCTGGAGGCGCTATCCCCCTGGGTCCTACAGCATCGTGCGCGCATCCTACGGTCCTGAGATCTCGCCTGACGCCTCCCCATTCCCGGTGCTAACCTCCGTGAGACCGCTCGGGGTGTCATGGCCGACGGCACGCATCAGGGAAACAAGTCGAAGCGTCCTTCCGAGGAGAGCCAAGGCCTCGGGGAGCCGGGCTCCAACTTCGAGGAGACGGGCTTCGAGGGGATGGGCGCCGATGCATCGGACCTCGAAGGGCGTGTCTCCTTCGGGTTGATCGATCCCGCCGAGCAACCGCCTTCGTCGCGACGCTACCGCACCCGCTTTGCTCGACTCGTCGCGTGGGCCACGCGGCCGCGGTTTCCGTGGCTCGCGCTCGTCGCGTTCGCGGGCGCGCTCATCGCGGTCGCCGTCGTCCGAAGCCTGTGGCTGCGGACGCTCCTGCCGATCGCGCTCATCGCCGCCGGCATCGCGATCGCCATCCGGTTCCGCCTTCGCCGCGAACGGCGCACGGGGATGGCCGTCGTCAGGAAGGCGCCGCGCGCGCTCGTGCTCGACGCGTCGGGCCTGCGCTACGAGCTCGTCCGGCGACCCCTGCCCGCTGGGATGGCACCTTCAGACGTCTCCGGCGCGATCACCACGGGCCCCGCACCGCTCAGGCTCCTCGACGGCGACAGCATCCTCCAAGGCGCGAGCGGCTTCGGCGCCACGCTCCTCTCGAACTCCCGGCGCGACCGCCTTGCGCTCGCGATCACCTCGACCCACGGGACGTTCCTGGTCGGAGCCCGTCTCGAAGAAGAGGAGCGCGCGAGCTTCGGCGATCTCTTCGCGCGGTCGTGGGTCCTCGGGACCGACGACGCCGCGCTCGAGGCGACCGGGCCCGACGGTCAGCCCGTGTGCTTGCCGCCCACGACCTTCCGCAAGCTCTACGAGTCGCTGCTCGCGATCGACCCGGGCTCGGCGAGCCGGGTCGTCCTCTCCGATCAGCGTGGCTCCCCTCTCTTGCTCGACGGCGAGACGCTTACGGCGCGAAGCTGTCGTTTCGATCTCTCTCGTCCGATCGAGTGGCGCGCCATCCTCTTCCAAGAGTCGTTCGGGCACGCAATCACCCTCTACCAGGGCACCTGGATCCGCCAGGGCACCCACGAGGTCGTGCTGGTTTCGCTCCTCTCGCAGGGGCTCTTCGACGCCGCGACGCGCGGTCACGAGCGCGCCGGCATCCCCGAGCTCGATCGCATGGCGGTCCGCGATCAGCGACTCTTGCAGGCCGCGGCCTCCGATCCGCCGCCCGTCGAGCAGCGGGTGGCGATGGATGGGCTGTTCGTGGTTCCGCTGCGGGCGGCGCTGGACGAAGCACCTCGCCCGTCGTCCGAGCAGGTACGCGCACGCCACGCCTAGCCGTCTCGGTAAAGCGAGCAGCCGCAGGTCTTGCCATCGGCGCCGTTCGGCGGTACCCGAGTCAGCCCGCGCATGGCAGAAACGCGAAGCGTTTCGAGCGCGGCCCGGAGGCGATCATGGCTGTCGACATCCAGAACCTGTTCAACACGACGATCCCTGCAGCTCTCGCGAAGAACGCAGACGCGGCGAAGGAGATCGGCGCGAAGTACCAGTTCAACATCACCGGCGAAGGCGGCGGCGAGTGGTTCATCGACCTCACGCCGAGCGGCCCCAGCTCGCAGGCCGGCAACCCGGGCGGTGCTGATTGCACGCTCACCATCAGCGCCGAGGACTTCCAGAAGCTCCACGAGAACCCCGACGCGAACGGCATGTCGCTCTTTTTCTCGGGCAAGCTGAAGGTCGCGGGCAACCAGATGCTCGCGATGAAGCTGAAGAAGCTCTTCCAGCTTCAGTAGCTTGCAGCCTCTTTTCGATATCCGCGTCCTCGATCTGTCGCGGCTGATACCCGGACCCTTCGCGACCCTGGTCCTCGCGGACCTCGGCGCAAAGGTCGACAAGATCGAGGAGCCCGGCCAGGGCGACTATCTCCGCCACCTGCCCCCGCAGGTGGCCGGAGAGAATGCGGCCTTCGCGATGCTCAACCGCGGCAAGCGAAGCGCGGTCCTTGATCTGAAAAAGGCGGAGGCGCAGGCGGCTCTGCGCGCGATGCTCGGGACGTACGACGTCCTCTTCGAGCAGTTCCGGCCGGGTGTCCTCGCACGCCTCGGGCTCGACCCGGTGACCCTGCGCAAGGACTTCCCGCGGCTCATCGTGTGCTCCCTCACCGGCTACGGACAAACCGGACCGCTGGCGCAACGAGCGGGTCACGATCTGAACTACCTGGCGCGAGCCGGCCTCCTCGGTGCACAAGGCCCCGAGGGCGCGACGCCGACGGTCCCCGGGTTTCAGCTCGCCGATGTGGGCGGCGGCCTCTGGAGCGTCGTGGCGATCCTCGCGGCTCTGCGGCACCGCGACCACGCGGGCGAAGGCGCGTGGCTCGACATCGCGATGAGCGAGAGCACCATCCCCTTCGCGACGACGAGCTTCGCGGCTGCGCTCGCGGGCGAGCCCGGAGCACGAGGCGGCGAGACACTGACAGGCGGCATCGCGCCTTACCAGACCTATGCGACCAAAGACGGTCGCGCCGTCGCGCTCGCGGCGCTCGAGCCGAAGTTCTGGATGTCCTTTTCGGCCCATGTCGGTCTCGAGAGCTCTCTCGGCGATTTGCTCGCGGGACCCCACCAACCCCCCCTGCGCGAAAAGCTCTCGGCGATCTTCCGGGAAAAGACGCTCGCCGAGTGGACGGCTTGGGCGAAGGACAAGGATTGTCTGCTCGAGCCCGTGCTCACGCCCGCCGAAGCGCGCGACGACGAGCACCTTCGGGCACGGAGCGTGTTCTTCGACGTCTCCGGCGTTCCCCAGTGGCGCACCCCCGTCACGCCGCGAGACGTCGCTTTTGGTCCGGCACCCAAGCAGGGCGAGCACACGCGCGCCGTCCTCGCAGAGGCCGGGCTCCCGAACGAGACCATCGAGTCACTGTTCGCGTCGGGTCTCGCGACGTAGCGCAAACGCAACGGTCCGTTGCGGATTTGGTCTCTCGTTCCGACCCCAGCCCTTCAAATTCCACTGTTTCGGGTCCTGCAGAGTGGTAGCTTGGCGAGCGTGACGGAAGTCGTCTGCCCGCACTGCGAAAATGCGTGCGAGCCCTCGCACAAGTTTTGCCCGGTGTGCGGGTTCCCGATCGCAGAGCTCGTGAAGGGGAACGAGGATCCCCTCATCAACTCCACGCTTCCGGGCGGCTACGTCATCCAGGAGCTGGTCGGTGTAGGCGGCATGGGGCGCGTGTACCGCGCCGAGCAGAAGGCGCTCGGCCGGACCGTCGCCGTAAAGATCATCCATCCGCACCTCCTCGGCGACGAGAGCGCGTCGGCGCGCTTCATCACCGAAGCGCGCGCCGCGTCGCGACTGAACCACCCGAACTCGGTCGGCGTCATCGACTTCGGCAAGAACAACGCCCAGCTCTACCTCGTGATGGAGTACTTACGCGGCCGCGATCTCGCGCGGGTCGTGTACGAGGATGGGCTCCTTCCGATTCCGCGCATCGTGGATGTCATGGTCCAGGTGCTCGCCGCGCTCGATGAAGCGCACCACCTCGACATCATCCACCGTGATCTGAAGCCCGAGAACATCGTCTTGGAGCCGATGCGATCCGGGGGGGACTTCGTGAAGGTCGTCGACTTCGGCCTCGCGAAGATCCGTGACGTCGGCACCAACATCACGAGCCCCGGTCTGGTGTGCGGCACGCCGGACTACATGGCGCCCGAGCAGGGCCGCGGCGATCCCATCGATGCACGCAGCGACCTCTACGCCTGCGGCGTCATCCTCTTCCAGCTGCTCACCGGCCGCCTGCCCTTCGAGGCCGAGTCGCCGACGCAGGTCGTGCTCATGCACCTCTCGCAACCGCCGCCCGATCCGTCGAAGATCGCGCCCGACCGCGAGATCCCCCAGGTGATCGTCGACATCACCCTCAAGGCGCTCGCGAAGAACGCGAACGAGCGCTACCAGTCCTCGGACGAGTTCGCGAACACGCTGAAGGCCGCGCTCGTCGGCATGGCCGAGCGTTCGAGCAACCCGGCGCACAGCTGGGCTGCCGAGCCGGGCTTGTCATGCACCGCGTGCGGTGCAGCCGTCCCGGGCGGACAGAAGTTCTGCGGCGATTGCGGGACGCGCGTACGGACGAACTCGACGGTGCGCACGCCGGTGCAACCGGTGGTCGGCCAGCCTTCGCTGCCCCTCGCCTTCACCGGCCGCGAAGAGGACATCGACTGGCTCGATCTCTGCCGCTTCGAGGTCGGATCGTGGGTCGCAACGGCGCGCCTCGTCGGCGATCACGGCGTCGGCAAGACGCGCCTGCTCAGGCAGTTCCTGCGCAACGCACAAGAGTCTGGCGATCTCGTCGTCGAGTCCGGTCCCGATCCTTGGGGCTCCGAGGTCGGCTACTGGGCGCTGCGCCAGGCGATCGCCGGCCTCTCCAAGCTGCCGCCGGGCGGCGGGACGCCGGCCGACTGGACGAGCGCCACACCCGAAGCGCGACGCGGGCTCGAAGAGATCTTCGGACGCACCGCGACCAAGGCGGAGCCGCCGCCCCTCGCATGGGAGAGCGGTGCCGGTGAGATGACGATCAGCGATCGGCGCTTCGTCGCCGCCGAAGCGCTCCGCTGGGCGATGGCGCGCGCGTCTCGAAGCGCGCAGAAGAACCGCGTCATCCTCGCGATCGACGATCTTCACGCGATCGATGGCGCGAGCCGCAACGCGTTCCTGGACGTGATTCAAGAGCCGCCGCTCGTCGGCATCCTCCTCGTCGGCACCCATCCGCCCGACTTCGATCCCGGCTGGGGCGGCCCCGAGCGCCAGCTCTCCGGCCTCCCCCTGTCGGCGTTCGCGAGCCTCGGCAAAGGCATGGCCGCCAACGGCGCCGGCGACGGCAAGAGCCGCACGGTCTCGCCGATGTACGTCGAGCAGCTCATCCGCTTCTCGCAAGAGGGCGGAAAGTCGCCGCCGCCGCGCCTCGGCGATCTCATCGCGCAGCGCATCGAGCGCCTCAACAGCGACGCGCGCCGCGTGCTCCAGGCGGTCGCCGTCATCGGCGACGACTCGCCTCCCGATCTCCTCCTCAACGTGGTCTCGGTCACCGATCCCGACGCTGCCGTCGACGAGCTGCGCGCGGCGGGCATGATCGAGATCATCGAGGGACGCATGTCGACGGCGCACCCGTTGATCCGCGACGTCGTGCTCGCGACCATCCCCGCGGGCGTCCGCCGCGAGCTGCACGAGCGCGCGAGCTCCGACGATCTGCAGAACGCCGGCTGGTCCGACGGCACGCGCGGCCCCGACCATCGAGGGACTGGCGGTGAGATCCCGACCGAGGTCCTCGCGATGCACGCGTACCACGCGCAAAACTCGTTCGAGGCGCTGATGCTGCTCGAGACGGTCGCGAACCGCGCGGCGTGCCGCGGCGATCTTTCCGGGAGCGTGATCGCGCTGCGGCGCGCGCTCGACGTCGCGCGGCGCGAGCTGTTCCGCGGCGACATCGACGACCCGGTTCGCGCGGTGCTCATCTTCAGCCGCAAGCTGGGTGAAGCGCTGGCGCGCGCCGGCGACTACGCCGATGCCAACGGCGTGCTGCTCGAGGCGCTCGACATGGCCGGACCGACGGGCCCGGATCGCGTCCAGGTCCTCGGCGCCCTCGCCTTCACGGCCAAGGAGCGCGCGCGCGGCGGCGAGGCTCGCAAGTATCTTCGCGAGGCGATCAACCTCGCGAAGGAAGAGCTGCTCGTCGATCTCGTCGACTCGCTCGAGCGAGCGCGAAAAGAGTGGACGCTGGCTTGATCGGGAGGGGGGCGTGACAGAGAAGCCCGAGGCGCGCCGCTATGTCGCGCGCTGGGACCTCGACAAGACGTACCTGCGGACGGACTTCGACACGCTCCGCGATCTCGTTCGCACGGCGATCGAGCGTCCCGATCAGAAGCGGACGGTCCCCGGCGCCGCTGCGCTCCTGCGCGAGCTCGGCCGCGCCGGCGTCGAGACGCACATCCTCTCGGGAAGCCCCGAGCAGCTGCGAGGGCGGATCGTCGAGAAGCTGCAGCTCGACGGCGTTCGCTACGCGTCGCTGACGCTCAAGCCGAACCTGGAGAACCTCCTCCGCTTTCGGTTTCGCGCGCTCCGCGGTCAGCTCGGCTACAAGCTGCCGGCCCT
This sequence comes from Polyangiaceae bacterium, assembly GCA_041940405.1. GTDB lineage: Bacteria > Myxococcota_A > Polyangia > Polyangiales > Polyangiaceae > Xiheicaenibacterium. Next base: position 13,621 of record JBGTSH010000189.1, on the reverse strand, counting down.
CTTGCTCAGGCGCTGCGAGATGGGCAGCCAGCGCGAGCGAAGCGGCGAGCTCGTCAACGAGGTTCTCCTCGGCGACGACGCCGAAGCCGACGCGTTCGTGTACTGCCTGTACGGCGACGTGTGTCGCGGGATCGTCGACGCCGACACCCTCGCTGCCGTCATGCGCGCCGGCGGCGCGTACGAGGACTCGATCCGCGAGTCGGTGCGCTTCGCGCAGTACATCGAGAAGGGCGATGTGGTCGAGCGGGTGCTCATCCACCTCGATCGCCAGTCCTCGCCGTCGGAGTTTCGGGCCTACGGCCCCCGCGTCGTCCCGTTTTACAACTACCTCCAGGCGACGTTCGTCCTCTACGAAGACGGAAGGCTCCCGCCCGAGAGCGTCCTCAGCGTCGCCACCGACCTGGTCATCGTTCAGAACTTCGAACGCACGGCGCTCGTTCGCAGCTACATCGATCTTCTTCGCCGCGGGCATCTCAAGCGGCTCCGGCTCGACGAGCTCCAGGAGGCGCTCGATCGCCTGCTCTCGGCCCGGCGCGCGCCGGCCGCGAGCGAGCTCGTGGCCATGCTCGAAGGCATCCGGAACGCCGCCCCGCCTGCGGTGGGTCCGGCCACGCCGCCGCCCCCGATCGACTACGCGGCGCTGGTGGTCTCGCACAATCCGCGGCGCAAGAAGAAGAAGCGCCGGTCCTAGCTGCCGGCCGGAAAAGGCCCCGGAAAAAACCCTGCCCACCAGGACCGAAAAGCGCTATGCCAACTCCCCTCGGGTGGCCTCGGCCCTCCGGGTAACAACAGTGTTTCATCCCCGCGTGCGGGCATTGAATCGCACCCTTACGGGCGCGAATTTCGACGAGGATTTCTTCGGTGGATAGCGATCTTGCCGAGGCCGTCTCGGGATTGAAGAGCGCCTTCGAACAGCGAAAGATCCCCGCGAGGTTCGACAAGGGCGACCCAGCCGTCATCGAAACGCTCCGGAAAACGCTCAAGGTTCCAGCGCGCTATCGCTCGTTCCTTGCCGCGGCCGACCCGGTCGACGTCGAGACGGTCTCGCCCGTCGAGCGCGTGCGCTTCGCCCCTGCCGCCAAGCTGGCCGAGGAGCAGCTCGGCTACGCCGTGCCGTCGTCCGACGGCGGCGAAGCGATGCCGGGCTGGCGCAAGAGCTGGATCATCATCGCGCGGAGCGCCTTGCTCGGCGACCCGTACTTCTTGGACATCTCCAAGCTCGACGCCGAGGGTGACTGTCCCGTCTTCTCTGCGATGACGGGCACCGACCAGCTCAAGCCCGAGCTCTGTGCCTCCAGCCTCCAGCAGTTTCTCCGGATTCTGACAGCCTCGATGGAGGTCGCGTCGGGCTTCGGCGACGCGCTGATGGACGACGACGACGAGCGCACGTTCCGCGAGACGCTCGCGCCGCGCATCAAGACGATCGACTCCGCCGCGCTGCGCGCCGGGCACTGGACCTGACGTGGGCGGCGCGGCTGCGCGCTGCCCCGCGTGTGGGGACGTCGCCATCGCCGGCTCCACCTTCTGCACCAGCTGCGGCGCGAAGTTCGTCACGGCGACCGTCCCCGGTGAGCCGCCCGTAGAAGCGCTCGCGCCGAAGACGCCGGCCGAGGAAAAGCCCGAGCGCGTCCCGCCCGGCACCGTCATCGACAACAAGTACAAGGTGGACCGCGTCCTCGGCGAAGGCGGCATGGGCGTCGTCTACCTGGCCGAGGACGTGCACACCGGCGCGTTCATCGTGCTCAAGGCGGTCCGGCCCGAGCTCGTCCACCGCCGTGACGTGCGCGAGCGAACCCTGGGCGAGGGGCGCGTCCTCGCGCGGATCGATCACCCCAACGTCGTTCACCTCAACGCGGTGGTCGAGGACACGACCGGCCTCTGGCTGGTGATGCAGTACATCGACGGCGAGAGCCTCGACAAGACGATCAAGCGCCACACCGACGCGGGCGAGCGCGTCGCGTTCACCGTCGCGCTCGACATCTTCCGCCAGGTGCTGCTCGGCGTCGCCGCCGCGCACCGCGAAGGGATCATCCACCGCGACCTCAAGCCCGCCAACGTGCTCGTCCGCCGCAAGGACGGCGTCGCCAAGGTCACCGACTTCGGCATCGCCAAGCCCGAAGAGCAGGCGCGCATCGGACAGGGCAAGACCAAGGGGATCATCGGATCGCTCTGGTACATGTCGCCCGAGCAGGTCCAAGGAAAGAAGGACCTCGACAAGCGCGTCGACATCTACTCGCTCGGCATCCTGCTCTTCGAGCTGCTCACGGGTCGTGTCCCGTTCAACGCCGACTCCTCGTACGAGCTGATGCGCATGCACGTCGAGGATCCGCTACCGAAGGTGACGAGCATCCGCCGCGACGCGCCGCCCTGGATCGACGATGTCCTCGCGCGTGCGTGCGCCAAGAACCGCGACGAACGATTCGGGAGCGCGGAAGAGTTTCTCTCCACCGTCGACGCGCACATGCCCGCGCAGCCGACGCATCTGCCTACGCATCTGCCCCAGGCCGGCCTCACGCGCATCCCGAGCATCCCTGACGCCACCAAAATCGGCGCCGATCTCCAGCCCACCGCCGCGGGGACGAGCGTCACCGGGCCCGGCACCGAGGGCGGCGGTCGCGGCTGGATCTACGCGCTCGTCGGCACCCTAGCGCTCGGAGCCGGCGGCGTAGGGGTGTTCCTCTTTCTCGACGACGACGACAAACCGCGGCACCGGACTTCGAACAGCGCACCGAGCTCGACGCTGGGCACCACTTCGACCGACGGTCCGCCGACGAGCAAGCCCTCGGCGAGCCAAGCACCGCGCGATCCCCTCGAGAGCGTCGTCGGCATGTGGAAGTCCGAGGCCGGCACGAAGTTCGAGGGCGTGCGCGTCGGCGACGCGGTCGAGTTCCGCGTCGTCGACGCCAAGCAGCTCGCACCCAGCGACTACCGCGACGGCGAGGCGCGCTTCGTCCTACGCGCCCAAGCTGACGGCACCTTCCGGGTCGAGGACAAGATCCGGCCCCAACCTCCTGTCGGGAAGACGTTCGATCCCAAGTCGCGCAACACCTGCCAAGAGGTCTGGACCGAGATCGACGGCCGCCCGCTCAAGGCCACGTTCGACGGGACGAGGCTGACAGTAGCGTTTGCCAAGATCGCCCCGCGCGCGAAGAACTTCACGGTCGAAGACGACGTCATCGTCGCGTGCAGCGGTCTGAGGGACGTCGGCGCGAGCCAGGGCAGTACGGTGCTCGAAAGAGGCGGCGGCTAGAAGCGCCGCGGTAGCGCCGTGACACCGCGTTTGATCACCGCGGGCGTGCAAAACAGGAAGGCGGGGAGGCGGGGAGCGCGCGGACGCTGGACGCGTCCGCCAGGATCTCACGCGGGGCGCTCCGCGCCCCGGCGTGGGAAGCCACACGTGTCGGCGATTTGGAGGGTCGTTGTAGATCGGAGTGAACAGGAGGTGCGGGAGCCACGTGGAAGTGTGGACGACCTAAAATCTTGCCGCCTCCCCGCCTCCCCGCTTTGCCAGCGTGCAAAGATCAAACGCCCCGCAACGGCTGACTTCGCGCGCCGCTACGTCGTGCGTTCGCTAGTACGGTTCTGTCAGAACCCGCCCGTCTCGGGGACGACGACCGGCGCGCTCGCGTTGGCGATGAGGCATTTGACGGTCGTGCCTGCGCCCGCGGCGCTGGCTCTTCCGCCGCCGCCTACGAGGGGCGCGAATTGTTGCTGTACCGCCATCTGCACTTCTTGGGCGCCCGACGGCGGCACGGGGTTGCCGCTCGCATCGAACACGGCCACCGACTGCGCCTGTCCCTTCGTTACCTCGTTGCTCGGGAACGAAAGTTGGATCGAGATGCGCACCGCAGCGGTCACGCCTTGTGAGATGCCGAACGAGTGCGGCTTCTTCGCGAGCGACGAACAGAACGCGGGCGTACCGTTGCCCCCGTTGGGTCCGAAGTTCGACTGCGTCCACGACTGGACGTCGACGACGAGCTCGCTCGAGCCACCCGATTGCGCGAATGGGACGCATCGACCTTGCGCCGGATCGAAGGCCTGGCCCGTTGGACACTGCGTCGTCTTCACGCAGGCCTGACCGTTCCACACCTCATCCTTCGCGCACGACTGCGATGCAGGGACGCACGCGCTCTTGCCGCCGTCGACGACGAGCACTTGTCCCGCGGGACAGCCGAGCGTCTGGCCTTGGCCGAGCTGCACACCGGCCTGCTGCGCGAGCTGGTCCTTCGGGATGCACCAACCCGTCTTCTCATCCATCTTGTCGCCCGGACGACAGGCGAGCTTCTGGCAGCCGCCGCGACCGTCGGGCGTTCCGACCCACGCGTAGCCCTTGCCGCAGTACGCGTTCGCTTGCCACTGCGTCAGGCACTGGCCGCTGATGTCGTAGTGACCGCGAAGGCAGCGGCAGCGGTCCTGCTTGGTGTCGTAACCGGCACCTTCGGGACAGGAAGAGATCGAGCACCGGCAGTTCTTCCCGGTGCAGATCTCCAGGAAGCACTGGTTGGCGGGGCAGCCCGTTAGGGGGACGACGGTAGCCGTCACCGCGGCCATGCCTACCAAAGCCAGAGGAAATCGCAGAGCCGCGGCCATCGGCGAGGACCCTAGCACCCCGGGCGGACCTGACGCGACGTCCAGCTGTGCTGGATCCCCCGTTCCATCGATGGAGGGCCTGTGGTAGACGGCGATGCCCGCACGAGTGGGAGAGCTCCCTTCTATGTGCGTCTTCGACAGGAAGCTAACGGACGCTTCCCAAGTGCGGGGCCGGGATCAGTAGATATCTAAGTGTTTCAACATGTCAGCTGATCGGTACGTGGCTTGCAGTATTCCCCTTGATCCCATTTCTCAATGACAGGGTTCTGACGCCCTACGGCGTCAGCCACGGATCGGTCCGGCGACAGCTGGATGACTTTTGAACCGAGCGCACCGCCCGGCCTGGGCGGCGCACCCCTCGGTTCGACCTCGGAGACGAGGAACTTGGTGACGGTAGTGAAGGAGGACGAGCGATGACACTGAAGAGAGGTCTGTTTCGCACCCGGATGGGCGCGGCAGGGCTCGCGGCGCGGCTGGCCGGGTTGAGCTTGCTCAGCCTCGCCATCACCGGGGCCTCGGGCTGCGCCGAAGAACGCGATCCCATCAACCGCGTTCAACCCAATGCGCTTCCGAAGGCTTTCTTCGTCGGCGCAGATTACGTCGGCACCCAAGACGACCCGGCGTTCTACGCACGGGCCGCCATCACCGACGTCGGCTACGGCGCGGCGCAGGACGGTCTCTTCACGTCGACGTACGCGCAGCCGACCTCCGTCATCAAGTGGGAGATCACCGAGGATCTCCTCATCGGCCGCATCGTCTACAACCGCATCATCGGGGCCGACGGCAAGGGCGATGGCGAGAACTCGATCGACGGTCAGGTCGCGTACGCGTTCCCGATCCTCAGCCACTTCGACATCCGTCGCGACTACAACCCGACCACCGGCGAAGAGAGCAACGTCATCGTCGAGAACACGTCGGACCGCGCCTGGTACCTCCGGGATCAGTTCCGCGTCGACTGGTCGCGCAACCTGAACGTCGACGCGTACGACTTCGACACCCTGTCGCTCGTCGGCGTCTACGGCGGCGTCACGTACGAGCCGCTCTCGTACTACGTCAACGACCCGCACCACCCGGACGCGCCCGAGTTCGCGACGGCCGAGGGGTACTTCGACATCACGACCAAGGTGTACGCCACCCCGGGGCTCATCGATCTGTCGCACCTCGGCTGGGGCATCGACACGTTCCCGGCCTGCTACCTGCCGAACGACATCTTCGGCGGCAGCCAGCCCTTCGGTAACTGCAACCCGACAGAGCTCTCGCTCCGCATGTCGTTCCGCCGCGCCGAGCCGAGCGACTACGAGCCGGTCGACTTCGACGGCAACAAGTTCCGCTCGTTCGGCATCTTCTACGGTGAGCGCTTCGGGTACGCCCGCAACTACGGCATCACCGACAACCAGTGGTACCGCTTCGCGGCGCGCTACAACATCTGGGACAAGCACCACTACTACGAGGACGGGAAGTGCGGCGGCGAGACCGTCGAGAGCGAGAAGTTCCCCGGCCAGTGTGAGGTCGCTTGCTTCACGAGCGAGAAGACGCCCCCCGGCGCCGACCCGAACCGTGACGAGGACGGCGACGGCACCGCTGACGAGTGCTCCTACGTCGGCCAAGGCTCGCAGTGCGATCGCTTCGAGCAGAAGTGCACGCTGCCCTACCGCGATCGGACCGAGCAGCCGATCGTCTGGCACTACACGAAGGACTCGGCGCAAGAGTACTTCGAGGGCACCGAGTGGGCGACCCACGAGTGGGACGTCGCGATGCGCACGGCGGTCGTCTCCGCGAAGTACAGCGAGTGCCTCTCCGTCGGCAACGACGCTGCCACCTGCGAGGGCGAGTTCCCGCTCTACCGCGGCCAGCAGGACGAGAACCAGGACGCGATCGAGCTCGCTCGCGAGGTCGACGACTGCAAGAAGGCCTTGGGTGGTTGGGCCGACGCAGTCGACGGCGCGCCGTGGTCCGACGACCGGGTCGAGGCGTGCGTCGCCAAGGCCGAAGAGATCGGCAACACCCGCGGCTACTCCGCGGGCGTCATCGCGATCGCGCAGATGGATGAGATGGTCACCCTCTGCCACAGCCCGGTGCAGGTCGACGACTCGCCCCTCTGCCAGGCGGACATCCAGAAGTACATGTCGGATGAGGTCAAGGCGGCCGACACGCGCCAGGTCCTCCCCGCGGACATCACGGCGGCTGACTGCGACGTGCAGTTCCAGCTCCGCTACGACGATCCCGAGAAGGTCGACCAAGAGGTCCTGGACGCCTGCGACAACGGCTTCCTCGTCCGCATCGGCGACCTGCGCTACCACCAGGTCAACACGATCCGGAACCCGCAGACGCCGTCGCCGTGGGGCATCATGGCCGACGCGGACGATCCGCGGACGGGCGAGAAGGTCCAGGCGAGCATCAACATCTGGGCGCACGTCAACGACCTGGCCAGCCAGGGTCTCGTCGACACGCTCGGCTACATCGCCGGCGAGATCCCGCCGGGCGAGATCACGGACGGCACCTACGTCAAGGACTGGGCTGCCGCCGCCGACGCCGCCAGCGGCAAGGGCGCGCTGGGCACGATGGATCGTCATACGGTCGAGCGCCGCAAGATGGCAGTTTTTGACGGCCGGAACTTCGACAACCCCAACCCGCGCGTCAGCTACGACCCCAACGATAACCGCAGGCCCGACGAGAAGGTCCCTGCGGAGATCTTGAAGCAGACGAAGAAGTGGCTGAGCAAGAATCTGCCGGGCGTCTACGCATCTGCGGACGTGATCTCCCAGAACCGAGCGGCCAGTGAGGCCCGACGGCTCGCAGCGCAGAACACCCAGACGGAAGCCGCGCTCATCACCGAGCCGATGATGCAGATGGCGGGGATGAACAAGCACGAGATCCAGGGCGCGGGCTCTGAGATCCAGGCGGGTCAGATCGGCAGCAGCGTCCTCGCTTCTGCCTCGATCCTCCGCAACCTGAACCCCACGGTCCGCCGGGAGTTCGAACGCGCTCGCGAGCTCGGCCTTGCGGCACGTGGCGCCTGCATCCTCTCTGCGGAGAACATCATGGCACCTGCGCCGAACGCGCTCGCCGACCTGACGAAGGTCATGGCGCGCAAGTTCGGACCGTGGACGCCCGGCGCCGACAAGGCTTCGCGGTACGAGCGGCAGGAGAAGATCCGCAAGTACATCGCGCAGCGCTACCAGTACGCCGTCATCGCGCACGAGATGGGTCACTCCATCGGCCTGCGCCACAACTTCATCTCGAGCTACTTCGCCTACGGCTTCCGCCCCCAGTATTGGCAGCTCCGTACGAAGGACGGGATGATCACGGAGAAGTGCACCGATGTCTCGGCCACCGGCGAGGAGTGCGTGGGTCCGCGCTACTACGATCCGCCGACCGAGACAGAGCGCTCGAACCTCATTTGGATGTTCCAGCAGTCGACGGTCATGGACTACCCGGGTGAGCTCACCCAGGACATGATCGGTCTCGGCGCGTACGACTTTGCCGCAGCGCGGTTCTTCTACGGCAACGTCATGAGCGTCTACAACGACGCGTCGAAGTACAACGTCGACAACAAAGAGGTGCGAGCCTCTCTTCTCAACATCACCGACACGTTCGGCGGCATCGTCGGGTACCAGTACCTCGGGACCGAAGCCAGCAATGGCGACGCACCCGACATCCACTACTCGCAGCTGAACCAGCAGCTGGGCCTGATCCAGAACTGCACGCAGGTGGATGCGTCGCAGTATCAGCCGCTCTCGTGGGACAGCGAGGCACTCGGCGAATGGGACTCGCTCCTCGACGGCATGATCGTCACGCAGAACGGCACGGCTACCAAGTGCAAGACGCAGCCGGTTGACTACGTCCAGTACAACCAGATGCGTCCGGCAACTCCTGACGAGTCCGCTTCCGCGGGCTTCTACGGAGCGCCTGGCAAGGCCGTCGAAAAGGCGCCGACCAAGCGTCTCCGCGTCCCCTACGGGTTCGCGACCGACAGCTGGGCCGACCTCGGTAACCTCGCGGTCTACCGGCATGATAACGGCGCCGATCCGTACGAGCTCTTCAACTTCCTCGTCACGGAGCAGGAGGCCCGTCACATCTTCGACAACTACCGTCGAGGCAGGACGACCTTCAGCGTTCGCACGCAGTCGAGTCGTATCCTCGGCCGCTATAACGAGAAGATGCGTGACGGCGCGAAGGGCCTCGGCCTCGTCGCCAACGGCACGCGCCTCTACTACCAAGAGGTCGGCATCGACTTCGACTCGGTCTTCCCGACCGTCGCGAACCTCCAGTTCCCCGACAACATCCTCGCTTCGGGTCTAGCGTTCGATCACTTCACGCGGCAGTTCAGCCGTCCCCAGACCGGAGCGCACAGCTTCTATCTGAAGGACGATCCGAACAACCAGTACGACCGCATCCTTCGCTCGCACGACACGGCGCAGCAGCTCGTGACGGACGACGAGGCAGAGGTCTTCCTCTACGACGGCGGCAGCGGCTACTTTGGCCAGGTTGTCCCCGGCGCGAAGCTCATCGAGAACCGCCTCTCCGAAGATCAGGGCGAGTTCGACCGTGACTTCACGATGAACGTGGGGTCGTACTACGACAAGGTCTACGCTCCGTACCTCCTCACCGAGAGCGTCGACAACTTCATCAGCGACTCGGCGAACGACTTCATCGATCCGCGCAACCGCGCGGTGTCGATGGCGGACCTTTTCCCGGATGGCTACCGCCGCTTCTTGGCGAACCAGCTGACCGGCGACGACTTCCTGAAGGGTCCTCGCTTGGCGGCTGAGAGCAACGGCTCTCCCTCCACGGATGGCTCCGGCTACCCGAGCCTTGGTATCGGCTGGGTGAGCTGGTGGACGCCGACGCCCGAAGTCTGCTTCCCCGGCTCGACCGCAACCATCTGCTCCACCTACGGATGCCCGTCGGGCAATGTCTGCGAGGTCGACGATGATCTCAACGTCATCCCGCACGCGCTCAACCCGCAGGCGCCCGCCAACACGGTTCCCCTCGAGCCGCTCGTTGGTTGGGAGGAGTACAAGTGGCTCATCGCCCAGACGCTGCTCTACTTGCCCGAGAACGCCCGCACCAACTGGATCAACCTGATGGGCATTTGGGAGATCGGTTCCGACACGGATCCGGGCTTCCCGAACCGCATCGAGCTCCACATGCCAGACGGCCGCATCTACGTGGCCCGTACCTACGGCACGGAGACTATCTTCGGCAAGACGGTGCAGCGCGGTGTCGGCGCTCGCATCCTCGAGTACGCCAACGAGCTCGCCGACCGCGCTTACGTCTGCACTCCAGGGGCCGCCGTCGACGGCAGCGCGACGTGGTGCATCCCGACCGTCGTGAACGGCAAGCCGCTCATCAAGTTCGACCCGGTCATGCAGGGCGGCACCTTCAACACCGCCTGCAACGCGACCGACAACTCGGGCTGCACCTGCAGCTCGAACCGTAGCTGCGAGCAACTCGCCGCCTACGAGTCGGTCCCCGCCTTCATGCGCCAAGCCATGCGCGACTTCCGCATGGCCGACGCGAGCATGAAGGGCATCTACGACTGATCGAGTCCTAGAAGCTGAATGAGGCTGAGCCCCCGCGACCTTCGGTCGCGGGGGCTCGCTGATTTTGTGGCTCGATCAGCTGCAGCTCCCGTTCACGCAAATGCCGAAAGGAGGCAACGGAGGCTGGCCCGTGCGCGACGTTGGGTGATCAGTCTGTCATCTACGGCCGCGGCCGACGGCACGTAGCTGACAAGCTTGTCACCTACGAACCTCCGACAGCCTTCCCAACGGGGAGCAGCAGCCGCAAGCGCTCGCGTCGCTCGAGGAGCGCACGGTCTTCCGTAGGTGGTAGCGCATCGATCGCCGAAGCCAGCCGTTCCTCGTCGAGCGGGTCTCCCGAGGCGCGGGCGCCGTCGATCGCCAGCTGACAGTCCGCAAGGTCTCGCTCCGTCAAGCGCGCCATCTTGAGGAGGACGAACAGCGTCGTCGTCGGGCGGTAGACGGTCGCTCGCTCACCGGCACGGAGCACCTCGATCATGCCATCCCAACCATCGATCCGACGGACGAAGAAGTCGGCCGCCGAGTTGACGGCTTCGATCGGGAGTCCGAGCTCGTCGGCGAGGTCCATCAGAGCGAATCGCTCTGCTTGGGTGCCCTGCATCCCGACGAGGTCGACGTCCTCGGTCGTTCGGTTGCCGTCGAGCCAGAGCGCGACCAGACCGCCACCGACGAGCAGCCAGCGACCTTCGAGCCGATTGACGACCGCATCGACGACCAGGTCGATCCGGGCCTTGTCCAGCGCCGCCGAGCTCACGCTGCTACGATACGACTCGTGGAGATTGGTCGCGAGATCCTGGAGCGTGCAGGCGTTCCGCTGGGCGCCGTGCGACTGCCCCCGCACTCGCTTCCGGACGATGCCAGCCTGCGTGAGGCGCTCATGCGAGCCAGTCTTGATCCAGCAGCCTTCCCCCCCGAAGCGCTTCTGGCATGGCTGCGCGCGTTCCAGCATCATTTCGCGCCCGCCTTCGAACGCGTGCTCGGAGACACCGGGCGAGAGCTGATCGCACGACTCGACGGCCCGCGGATCGATCGCAACCGCTACGTAAAGCTGCGACGCATCGCGATCGAGAATCTCGCGCACGCGGTCTGACATCGGTCCGGTCGCGATGGAGCGACCGTCTGCATCCAACGAGCCCCGCCTCCCGTTCGTCAGCCGTACCGGCTCGAGAACACCGACCGAACGCGCTCGTCGCTGCGCAAGAGGTCGAGCGTGTGGACCGCGTGGTCCTGGCAGTAGCCGTTGCCGATGTAGAGGTCGACGTCGGCACCGATGCCCTCTGCGCCGAGTGCGCACGCGGTGAACGAGGTGCTCATCGCGAAGAAGTAGACCTTGCCGCGGTCCTTGGTGGCGCAGATGGCGCCCATCTCGCAACCGGGGACGTTGACGCAAGAGAGGGTCAGGTCGGCGCCCTCGCCGTCGGTGAGCTCGGCGACGCGATCGCGCACCGCGACGGCGTCTCGCGCGTCGAGCGAGAGGACCGCATCGCAGATGCCGAGCGCGAGGAGGTCTTTGGCGAACGGCTCGAAGCTCTCGAGGCCGATGACCTTGCCCTTGGGGCCCACGCGGCGGCGGGCCTCGACGGCGCAGAGGATGCCGCTCTTGCCGCCGGCGCCGAGGACCAGGACCGTGTCGCCGGGCTTGGCGAGGCGGGCCACCTGGGGCGCGGCGCCGGCGACGTCGAGCGCTGCGAGGGCGAGGCGGGGCGAGAGGTCGGCCGGCATTTTGGCGAACGGCGCGGTGGCAAAGATGAACGCGGTGCCTTCGACATCGACCTGGGCGCTGGCGGGGCGAACACCACGGATGGCGCGAAGGTGAAGCGGGGTGAGCGACAGCGAGGCGAGCGTGGCGATGCGATCGCCGACCGCGACGCCTCGGTCCTCGACCAGGGCCCCGACCCTCGCGACCTTGCCGAGGAGCATCCCGCCCGAGCCGGTGACCGGGTTGTGCTGCTTGCCCCGGCGGCGAACGGTCTCGAGGACGAGCTCGCCGACTTTTTGGGGGTCGCCACCCGAGACCTCTTCCATCTGTCGAAAGCTCGCAGCGTCGATGTTCAGGGTCTCGACCTCGACCTCGATCTCCGAGTCGAAGTGCTTCTCGGGGTCGCTGTCGAGCTTTTGGGCTCGCTGGGGGAGCGGTACGGGGGCGCCGGGCTCGCCTTCCGGAACGACACGGTGGAGACCGAGGGGGTCACCGGGAGAGGTCATGCGGACGCGGGTAGCACGGGGCCAGGCGGCAGTCCTCGTGCGATGGGCCGGGTGCGGCCGCTCCGCCGAAGGCGGATCTCAGGGCCTGCCTGGCGAGGTCGTCCCGGAGCCATGGCGACAACCCGTACCCACCCAACTTGACCGGACTCGCACGAAGAAACTACTCTCGTTGCGCCGTCCGCCACCCGTTTTCGGGGCGCGGCTCGGGTCTCCCCCTTGAACGCTCCCACGATGGATCACCAGCCTCCCAGGGTCCCCCTGAGCCAGCTCGCCCTGCGCTTCATTTCGGGGAAGTACCAGGGCGGCGAGTTTCCACTCGGGGAGAACAAGGAAATCATCGTCGGACGCTCGAGCGATCTCGACATGGTCCTCGTCGAGGACATGGTCTCGCGCCGCCACGCACGCATCGCGTGCGGCGACGCGGACATCACCATCGAAGACCTCGGCTCGACCAACGGCACGTTCGTAAACGGCGAAAAGATCAAGCGCGCGCACCTGAAAGAGGGCGATCGCGTGCTGATCGGAACGAGCATCCTCAAGGTCGTGATCCGCGACGACGCGTCGAACGGCGCTGCGCGACGTCAGAGCGCCGAAGCGAACCGCACCGGCGCCGGAAAGACGATGTCGGGCGCGATCGATGAGATCCCCCTGCCCGATCTCTTGCAGCTCCTCGGCACCTCCAAGAAGAGCGGTGTCTTGGTCGTGCAGTCCGACGAAGACGTCGGAAAGCTCGTGATGCGAAAAGGGACGATCGTCTTCGCGTCGATCAACGATCTCGAAGAGGTCCCGCCACTCAAGAGCATCTACCGCATCCTGACGTGGACCACCGGCACCTTCTCGCTCGAGCCGTACGACGACTCGCCGATCGAGGGCGAGATCGAAGCCAGCGTGCAAGAGGTTCTGATGGAGGGGCTGCGTCAAATCGACGAGCTCAACAACCTGCGGCATCGCTTGCCCGATCTCGACGCTCGCGTGCTCTTGGTGCACCCCCTCCAGTCGCCGCTCCGCACCCTGAGCGCGAGCGAGCTCGACGTGCTGCAGCTGGCGATCAACTTCGGCCACGTCGCGACGATCCTCAACAAGTCGCCCGCGACCGACCTCGATACGGCGCAGATCCTGCTGAAGCTGCTCGCGTCGAACTACGTCCAGATCGAATAAGTCGAGGCAAGACCGGCGGCGATTTTTCGCGCTTCACCGGTCTTCCTGTCGATTACTCCCCCCCGCCCCCCCCACGTCGGGGGGGGGGCGCGATGGGGCGCGCCCAGACGCTGCCGCGCACC
>JBGTSH010000188.1:0-20478 GCA_041940405.1 Polyangiaceae bacterium | reverse complement strand
AGCGTCGCCTTGGAGGGTGCCCTCTACGAGCGCACCCTCGAAGACGCTCCCGTCCGCTAGACAGAGCCGGGCAGCCCGGGGGGACATGCGCGCCGTATACCACCTATGGCGCGCGGGACCAGGCCTCGCGAAGCCGGGCGAGTGCGATATGGTTCGTTCGACGTGATCGACCTCGATGACCGCGCGCGTGCGGTGCTCAAAGACGTGCTCGAGGCTTTCCCCGTGGGCCCGATCGCCGACGCGGCGCGCGCGGCCGAGGCGGATCCGAACGGCGAGACCTGGAACGCCCTGGGAACGGCCCTCGCGCGAGCGGATCGGCGCGGCCCGGCGAAGCAGGCGTACGAGGTCGCCGCAGAGATCGCGCCGAGCCTCCACAAGCCGTTCGCGAACCTCGGCAACTTGCTCTCCCGGTCCGGCGACTTCGCCGCGGCGATCCCTCCGCTTCGCAGGGCGACGGAGCTCGCCCCCGAGCGGGGCGGGCTATGGCTGAGCCTCGCACAGGCGCTCCAGCACGAAAAACAGCACGAGGAAGCGGCCAGCGGCTACGAGCGCGCGACCAGGCTCGAGCCGAGCGCGCCCGCGTTTCACAACCTGGGGCTGTGCCTCGCTGCGGTCGGCCGTCTCGAGGATGCGCTCGAAGCGTTCGGGCGAGCGACGGCGATCGATCCTTCGCTCTTCGTCTCCCATTTCGCCGCGGCCGAGGCGACGCTGGGCCTCGGGCGGCTCGACGAGCTCAAGGTGCACCTCGAGCGTGCGCTCGCGACAGCTCCCGACGACGCGGACGTCGTCGCCAACGTGGCTCGGCAGTACCAGCTCGCCCGGCTCGACGACGAAGCGAAGGCGGTGCTCTTTCGCGTGCTCGAGCGGTGGCCGACGCACGGGACCTTGCTGCTCCTTCTCTCGAACGTGCTCGCCCGGCAGGACGCGCTCGAAGAGGGTGAGCCGTACTACCGGCGCGCGATCGATCTCGGCGCGGATGGCCCCGGCCCCTGGATGCAGATCGCCAAGGTCCGAGCGCGCAAGAAGGAGTACGAGCGCGAGATGGAGCTGCTCGTCGAGGCGCACGAGCGCTTCCCCGAGGCCAAAGAGGTCAAGGTCCAGATCGCTCGCGCGCTCAAGCACTCGGGAAAGATCGATGAGGCCGAGGTGATGCTCCGCGAGATCCTCGAGGAGTACCGGTCCTGTGACGCGCTCTGCACCCTCGCCGCGGTTCGGCTCGACGTCGGCGACGCGGTCGAGGCCCTCGCGCTCGTGCGCGAGGCCGACCATCCGCCGTACGACATCAGCTTCACGGGCACGCTCGCGAGCATGGTCACGAACTACATCGAGGACGCCGACCCCGCGGCCATCCGCGAGGACATCCGGCGCTGGTCGAGGATCGCGACGCCACCCAAGCCGCCGATGGCGCGGAGGCCGCGCTCGCACGCGCCCGACAGGCGCCTGCGCCTCGCCTACGTTTCGCCCGATTTTCGGCTTCACTCGGTCTCGCGCTTCATCGAGCCGGTGCTCGCGCATCACGATCGCGATGCCTTCGAGATCTTTTGCTACTCGACGACCGAGAAGGCACCCGACGACGTCACCGAGCGCATCAAGGCGCTGCCGCTCACGTACGTCGACTTCGCGCACCGGCTCGCATACGACGTCGCGAAGCGAGCCGTCGAAGACGAGATCGATGTTCTCGTCGATCTCGCGGGCTGGACCTCGGAGAACGCGCTCGAGGCGCTCTCGTATCGGCCCGCGCCGTTGCAGATCACCTACCTCGGGTTTCCGACCACGCTCGGCCTCGAAGAGATCCCGTTCCGCATCACCGATTCGCTGGCGGACCCCGACGGGTGTGAGGTTGGCTACACCGAGGAGCTCGTCCGGCTGCCGCGGTGTGCCTGGGCGTTTCGCCCCCCGGACGAGACGCCCGACGTCGTGGTGCCCGCGGATCGACCCATCACGTTCGGGTCGTTCAACAACATCTCCAAGGTCGGCGACGCGACCCTCGATCTGTTTCAGAGCGCGCTCGATCGCGTCCCGGGCTCGCGGCTCGTCCTCAAGGCGAAGCAGCTCGAGCAGGAGAACGCGCGCCGGCGGATGCGCGAGGAGCTCGCGCGGCGCGGCATCGATCTCGACCGCGTCCACCTGATGCCCTGGGAGTCGTCACGCCGGAACCACATGGCGCTCTACGAGTCGGTCGACATCTGCCTCGACACGTACCCGTACAACGGAACCACCACGACCTGCGAAGCGCTCTGGATGGGCGTGCCGGTCGTGTCTCTTCGCGGCGCGACCTCTGCCTCGCGGGTAGGTCACAGCCTCCTCACCGCGTGCGGCCTCGGCGATCTCGCCGTCGCGACGCGCGAGGCCTACGCCGACGCGGCCGCGCGGCTCGCCTCGGATCGCGCCGCGCTCATGAATCTGAGGCGCAGGCTGCGCCAGCAGATCCTCGACTCGGAGCTCGGAGACACCGCCGGGCTCACCCGCGCGCTCGAGGGGGCATACCGCCGGCTGTGGGTGCGTTACGTCGAGAGCGCGCCTTGAAGTCGGCGGCGGGGAAGTCGATGGTTGCCGAGGCGACCTCGGGTGAGCTAGAACGCATCCGACCGAGCGAAGCTGGCGGAATTGGCAGACGCGCTGGATTCAGGTTCCAGTGGGGTAACTCCCGTGGAGGTTCAAGTCCTCTGCTTCGCACCAAGCTCGTGAACGCATCGCCGAGGCCAATCCGGGGGGCCGCGGCGCCTTGCGCGGCGCGGCGGCTCGGGCGAGCCTCAGGCGGCCGTCCTCTCAGGTGAAATTGGCCCAGCGATGACCGACTCGCCGATCGCCCAGGTGAACGCGCTGCTTCGAAGCGGGCGCCACGCCGACGCAGCCGAGGCGGCGCGGCGCGCCATCGCAGAGGGATCGGCGAGGGGTGTCGAGCTGGCCGAGCTCCACAACGCGCTCGGGACCGCGCTCGCCCAAGCCGGGGACACGCAGGCCGCGGAGCGCGCGTACCTCGCGGCGGCGGCCGCGGACGCGTCGCTCTACAAACCGCACGCGAACCTCGCCAACCTCTACATGAAGCGCGGCCAGGCGCCGCTCGCTGCACAGCGGCTGCGCGAGGCGGTGCGGCTCGAGCCGAAGGCGGGCCGGCTCTGGGCGCGGCTCGGGCAAGCGCTCGCCGATCAGGGCGATGCAGGCGGTGCACGCGACGCGCTCGAGCGGGCGGTCGAGGTCGAGGACAACACGGCGCATCGCACGGCGCTCGCGCGCCTTCACCTCGCGATGGGCGCGCCGGCCCGCGCGGTGGTGCTGCTCGAGAAGGCCGACGTCGGCGCCGACGTGGAAGCATCGGTGACGTTCGCCGAAGCGCTCGCGAACGCCGGCGATCCGCGCGCGGCCGCGGTCATCGAGTCGGCGGCGGCACGCGCGCTGAGCCCGCCTCTCGCCCACGCGCTGGCGCGCGTCGCGATCGAAGCCGGCCGGCTCGAGATCGCGCTCCGCCTGGTTCGTGAGGCGCGCGCGGCCGTCGGCGGCGACGCGGCGCTCGTCACGCTCGAGGTCGCCTGCCTCGAGGGGTTGGGCCAGGCCGCCGCGGCGATCGAGCTCGTCGAGGCGGCGTTCGACGCCGCTCCGTCGATCCCGTGGGTCTACGCGCTCTCGGGCGTCGCGCAGCGAACCGGCGCCGCCGTCCGCAGCCCCGGCGTGTTCGAGGCTGCGCGGGTGCTCTTTCCGGACTCCGTCGACGTGCTCGTCGCGTGGGGCCGCTACGCGCGCAGCCGGCGAGACTTCGATGCGGCGTACGAGGCGTTCGAGCGCGCTGCGAGCCTCGATCCCGAGCACGCGGGAGCGGCGTTCGGGCTCGGCTCCGTCGAAGCGACGCTCGCCCCGGGGCGTCGCGCGGTCGAGCTCCTCGAGCGCGCGGCTCGCCTCGATCCCACGGATCCGGCGCCCTTCGCGGCGCTCCTCTCGGCCGAACTTCGCGCCGGCGTCTGGCCCGTAGAGCGGCGGCTCGAAGGGCACAAGAGCTTCGCCCGGCGGTTCCTGCACGCGCGGCGCTTGGCCACGCCGGCCGAGCGGGCGCCGCGCTCCGGCCGAAAGCTTCGCATCGGGTATCTCTCCGCCGGCTTCTTCGATCAACCGGGCGCGCGGCTGCTCCTCGACGTCCTGGCCAGCCACGACCACGATCGATACGAGATCTTTCTCTACGGATCGGTGGCCCTCTCCGACGCGGTGACCGACAGGTTCAAGTCGCTCGGGACGTACCGAACGATCCTGAATCTGTCGCACGATGCGGCAGCCGCGGTCATCGCGAACGACGCGATCGACGTGCTCGTGAACCTCGACGGTCACACGCCCGGCTCGCGCCTGCCGGTGCTCGCGCGGCGTCCGGCGCCGGTCCAGGTCTCGTACCTCGGCTATCCGGCTTCGCTCGGCGCCGACTGCATCGATGCTCGCATCACCGACGCCGCTGCCGATCCAGAAGGGGCCGAGAGCGCATCCACCGAGCGCCTCCTCCGGCTCTCGCACACTGCCTATTGCATCGGGCGCGACCTGCCTCCGGCACCGGCGCGGGCGCCCGGCCAGGCTCCGGTCTTCTGCGTCTTTGCGGACTCGGCGGATCTGAGCGCCGCGTTCCTCGACGCAGCGAAGCGGATCCTCGATGCCGCACCCTCGGCACGCCTCTCTCTCGGGACGCCCGCGAGCGAGAGCAAGCGCTTCCGTGCGCGCGTCGCGGCGGCGCTCGGTGCTTCTGCGTCGCGCGTGGATTTCCTGTCGCCGGCGGAGGATCGACAGGCGCGGGTCGCGAGGTACGGGCACGTGGACGTCGCTCTCGACACGTTTCCTTTTGCGGGCACCGCCTCGACCGCCGAGGCGCTCTCGTCGGGCGTGCCCGCCGTCACCCTCGCGGGGATGACCTCCATCGCGAGCCCCGGCGCGAGCATGCTCTCCGCGGTTGGGCTCGACGACTGCGTCGCGCGCACGGTAGACGAGTACGTCGACCGTGCCGTGGCGCTCGCCACGGACGCCGCGCGCCTTGCGACGCTCCGAAAGGAGCTCCGCGGGCGGGTGTCGTCGAGCCCGCTGGGCGATCCGGTGAGCTTCACCAAGTCTCTCGAGGCCTGCCTCGAAGCGCAGTTCGTCGATCGTCCCTCGGACCAGCGACCTCCCGGCACCAGGGTCGTCGAGACGGACATCGGCGCGCGCCTCGTCGTTCCGGACACGCTCGACACGGTCACCACCTTCGTCATCCCCGAGCAGAAGCGATGGTTCGAGGACGAGGTGCCGTACGTGCGATCGCTCTTGCGCGAGAATGACACCGTTGTCGACGTAGGCGCGAACCTTGGCGTCTACACGATCGAGGCAGCCAAGATCGTGGGCCCGGGCGGCAAGGTCGTCGCCTTCGAGCCTTCCTCCTCGACCGCCGCGATGCTGCGCGCCTCGGTCGCGGCGAACGGCCTCTCCAACGTGAAGGTGTTCCAGACGGCGCTCGGCGGTCGCAAGGGCGAGGCGACGCTCCTCGTCGGCTCGAGCCCCGAGCTCTCTCAGCTCGGGAGCGGCCCGGGACCTTCCGAGGTGGTTCCCATCGAGACGCTGGGTGCCTTCGACGCCGACGTTCGGGGCATGGCCTTCTTGAAGCTCGATGCCGAAGGGACCGAGCAGGAAATCCTCGAGGCCGCCGCCGATCTGGTGAAGCGCGAGGCGCCCGTCGTGATGTTCGAGCTCAAGCACGCGAGCTCGATCAACACGGGGCTGCTCGGTGCGTTCCGCAGGCTCGGCTTCGGGCTCTACAGGCTCTGTCCCGGGCCGGGCATCCTGGTTCCGGTGCGCGACGACGAGCCGTTCGACAACTACTGCTTGAACCTCTTCGCCGTGACGCCGGCGCGCGCCGCCGAGCTCGAGGGACGAGGGCGCTTGGCAGAGGCGCCAGGCAAGACCCCCGAGCCGGCGAGCCCGGACGAAATCGCGGCGTGGGCTCGAACGCGGCCGCTGCTCGCCGCGCTCGCGCTCGATGCGGCGAAGGGCTCGCGAGGCGGGCTCGGCTACTGGCTTCGCACACGAAAGGCCGATCAGCCCGCGGCGACGCGCTACGCAGCGCTCCTCGCCGCGGAGCGCGCCGCGCAGGGCGAGCTCGGGCGTTCGGCGACACCGGCCGTCCGCCTCACCGCGTCACGGATTGCGCTCGACATCGGCCGTCGCTCCCGCGCGGTCGAGGCTGCTCGCGGCATCCTCGAAGGGCGCTATCCGCTCGATCCGCCGACCCACGCCTTCGCTTGTCCGATCCCTGCGTACGAGGAGCTCGAGACGTTCGATGCGGAGCGCTTGTACGTCGCGCAGGCGCACGAGGTGGGCGTGCGGTTTGCAGCGTTCTCGAGCTTCTACCAAGGCACGAGCGTCATGGATCGCTTCCGCGCGTTCTACCGCGCCGGCGGCGTGAGCGCGGCGATGGACGATCGTCTCGGCCTCTACATGGCTCGCGCCGGAACGCTGCGCCGCTGACGCGCTCGCACCTCGATCGATGAGCACGCCCGCCGCACTCGGCCGCGAGATCGAAGCCCTCGCCTCGTCGGGGCAGGCGGACGAAGCCGAGCGCCGCGCTCGCGAGGCGCTCGCTTCGAGCCCGTCGGCGCCCGTCGAGCACGCGCTCGCTGCGGCCCTGCTGAGGAAGGGCGATCGCGCGGGCGCGACGGCGGCGTACGAGCGAGCCATCGCGATCGATGCCGGCTACGCCCGGTCGCTCAACAACCTCGCGAACCTCTTGCTCGAGCGCACGCCGCCCGATCGCGAGCGCGCCCTCGACCTCTACGAGCGCGCGGTCCAATCGCCAGACGCGACAGCGAACATGCGCCTCAACCGCGCGCGCTGCCTCCACGCCATGGCCAGGCCGATCGAGGCCCGGACCGCGTTCGAGGAAGCGATCGCTCGCGACGGTGCCTCGGCGAAGGCGCTCCTCGGCCTCGCGCAGACGTTCCGCGCCGAGGGCCGCGAGAGCGAAGCCGCGGCGCGGCTCGAGGCGGCGCTCGACGAATTTCCGGACGACGAAGCGCTCTTGGCCGAGCTCGGTACCGCGCGGCTCGCCGCGGGCGACGCGCGCGGCGCTCTGGAGCCGCTCGAGCGCGCGAACGCGAAGCTCGGCGCTCGGACCGAGGCGGGGGTCGTGGTGCAGCTCGCGCGAGCTCTACGCATGACCGGGCGCTTGGTCGAGGCACGGCGCGTCCTCGCGCGCATCGAGGGCCGGTCGGATCTGCCGGCAGCCGCGTTCGAGGAGCAGGCGTCGCTCCTCTTGGACCTCGGAAGACCAGGCGAAGCAGCGCGTGCGTTCCTCGAGGCCGAAGCGCGGCTCTCCGCCGCGACGAAGCTTCGCGTGGCGTGCTCGCGGATCTTCGGGATCGCCCACGATGACGCGTTCGACGCTGCCTCTTTGGGCGCCGCCGCGACCGCCTGGGGGCTCGAGGTCGAGCGCACCCACGGCGAGGACGCTGGCGCGCCGCGGTGGGATGAGGTCGATCCGTCATCTTGCCATCTCGCGTTCTTCTCCGGCGACTTTCGCGATCACGTCGTCATGCGGTTCTTCGGTCCGCTGCTCGACGCGCTGGCCGCACGGGTAGGGCGGATCACGCTGTTTTCCACGACGCGCCCGCGCGACGGGCGCACCGAAGCGCTGGCGCGCCGCTTCGATTTCGTCGAGCTCGCCGAGCTCTCGCGCGACGATGCGCGATCGGCGATCGCTCGCGCCGGCCCCTCGGTGCTCGTCGATCTCGGCGCGCACACGAGCGCGAGGCTCGACGTCCTGTCGCCGCGGCTCGCTCCCGTACAGCTGCACTACCTCGGGTTCCCGGGGCCGATCGGCCTTCGTAGCATCGACTACCGGGTCACCGACGCCGCCGTCGATCCAGAAGGCACGCCCGACGTCGATCGTCACCTGGTGCTCGACCGCTGCGCGTGGGTGTACCGAGTCACGGACAGCCCTCCTGTCCCGCGCACCCCAGGCTCGGCTCCGCGCTTCGGGTGCTTCGCGCGAGCGATGAAGATCTCCGCTGCAACGACCCGGCTGTGGAGCGCGATCCTACGGCGCTCACCGCGTGCGACGCTCGCCCTCGGCGCACGCGCCTACGAAGACCCCGAGACGTTCGCCGAGGTCTCGGGTCGTTTCGACGCCGAGGTCCGCTCTCGGATCCACGCGCTTCCCTGGGCGCCTACCGACGCCGAGGCGCGAGCACGGCACGCCGGCGTGGACGTGATCCTCGACACGTTCCCCTACCACGGCACCACCACGACCTGCGACGCGTTCTGCGCAGGCCGTCCCGTCGTGTCGCTGCGGGGCTCGACGCCGCCGAGCCGCGTCGCTTCGAGCCTCCTCGGAGCCGTGGGGCTCGGCGACTTGGTGGCGACCAGCACCGAGGAGTACGTCGAGAAGGCCGTCCTCCTGGCCGGTGACGCCGATCGCCTCGCAAAGCTCGACGTGGCGCTGCCCGCCAGGCTGCGCGAGGGAGCTCTCGGCGATCCCGAGGGGCTCGCCGAGAGCCTGCTCCGCGCGATCGCGAAGCATGCAGCCGCCCGCGCCTGAAGCTATCCTTCGTCGATGATCGTGCGGCGTCGCACAGTGCTCGCCTGCGTGCCCTGGATGCTCGCTCCGGGCGTCGCGCTCGCTGCCGATGCCATTCCGTCGATCCCGCTCGCCATCCGCGTCGCGCGTGAGAAGAGCGCGTCGGGCGAAGAGGTGCCGGTCGTCGACAAGGAGTTCATCGACGAGCTCATGAGCGAGGCGAAGACGATCTACGCGGAGCATCGGCTCTCGTTCGTCGACACGGGGAGGGGAGAGCTACCGGCGTCGCGCGCCGCGCTCGAGACGCGGGCGGATCGCGACGCGATGGTCGAGTACATGTCGAGCGGCGTAGCGAACGTCTTCTTGGTGCGCTCGCTGCGCGACGTCGACGATCCGAAGCTCTACAGGATGGGCGTCATGTGGCGCTGCCTGAAGAACCTGAAGAAGAAGTACGTCATCGTCGCGGCGAGCGCGGGCCCGACGACGCTCGCGCACGAGCTCGGACACTTCTTGGGGCTCGATCACGCCTACGTGAAGAACAACCTCATGAGCTACGACCGCGAGCCGGGAGCGAAGGTGTTTCTCGACGAGAAGCAGGGCGACAAGTGCCGCAAGACGGCGAGGGGCCTCTTCGCGAAGAAAGAGCTCGTCGAGAAGGCATGAGCTCGGCTCGGGCGAGCTCGGGAGCTTGGCCCTCTCGCGAACCGCGTGCTAGGGGCGCTCGATGCGCCCCACGACCTTCCTATCGCTGACCTTCTTGCTCGGTGCTGCCGCGCTCGTCTCCGGAGCCTGCGACATCAGCAAGATCATGGACGGCGACGACGGTAGCGATGACGGGGGAGGTGGCGAGGGCGGCGAGGGAGGGGAGGCCGGCGGCAGCCCCGGCACCTGCAACGAAGAGTCGCCGGACTGCGCATCGTGCCGCGCTTGCGCGGCAAACTCGTCATGCAAGGTCGCCGTGGATGCTTGCCTCGACGATCCGCTCTGCTCGGCGCTGGACCAGTGCTTGGCGGGCTGTCTCGCCGGCACGGACTGCGAAGAAAGCTGCCGTGCGCAGTATGCCGTCTCTGTCGATACGTACGACGCCGCGCGACAGTGCATGGATTGCGCCGTGTGCCCCGACCTGTGCTCCGGGCTCACCGTGTGTGAATAACAGTTGGTTACTGACGGTCGTGTGAATGACCGTCCGGTAATTGAACTTCGCGGCTAGCCCCTTGCGGTAAAGCGCGCGTATGATTCGTCCTGACCATGCCGACTTGTCCGCGCTGTCGGACACCCCACGGGGAGGGGACGATCGTGTGTCCGCACGATGGGGCGGAGCTCTTGCCTGATCAGGCCTTCGTCGGGGCGGACAAGCCCGTCGAGCCGGGCACGCTCGTCGGCGAGTACCGCATCGAGGACGTCGTCGCCGAGGGCGGCTTCGGCACGGTCTACCGCTGCGTTCACCCGGTCATCGGCAAGAGCGCCGCGATCAAGGTCCTCAAGCGCGAGTTTTCGTCGAATCCCGAGATGGTCTCGCGGTTCATCTCCGAGGCGCGTGCGGTCAACCAGATCCGGCACAAGAACATCGTCGACATCTTCTCGTTCGGCGTGCTCCCGGACGGCCGGCACTACTACGTCATGGAGCTGCTCGAGGGCATCACCCTCGATCGGCTCATCCATCAGCGCGGCAGGCTCCCGGTCGCCGAAGCGCTGCCGATCATCCGCCAGCTCGGGCGTGCGCTCGGCGCGGCGCACGCGGCGGGGATCACGCACCGGGACATCAAGCCCGAGAACGTGTTCCTCGTGTACGACGAGGATGGGGTCCCTACCGCGAAGCTCCTCGATTTCGGCATCGCGAAGCTCATCGACGTAAACCAGAGCGTCCAGGTGACCCGGCCCGGCGCCCCGATGGGGACGCCGCTCTACATGTCGCCGGAACAGGTCTACGGCCGCAGCATCGATCACCGGAGCGACATCTACTCGTTCGGCATCCTCACGTTCGAGGTCTTGGCCGGGGCGACGCCTTTCGATGGCGACACCGTCATGGATGTCCTCACCGCGCAGACGACGACGCGCGCTCCGGCCCTCTCGTCGGTGAACGCCGACGTTCCCACCGAGCTCGACGCGCCGATTCTCGCGATGCTCGAGAAGGATCCTGCGAAGCGTCCGGGCAGCATCACCCTGGCGATCGACGGGCTCATGGCGGCCGCGGAGCGAGCCGGCCTGGTGGCCCGCAACTCCACGCCGAGCGGTCGCCAGGCGCCTGTGGCGCGCCTGACGCCGGTGGGTCCTCCGCGCGGCGCGCTGGCCGCAACAGCGCCGCTGGCGGGGCCGAGCGATCCGAACGCGGCGCGCCCGCCCGGCAGCGTCTCGCCGAGCGTCGCGACGACCATGTCGAGCCTCGAGGGGCGGATGACCCCCGACCCGGCCCGGTCGAAGAGCCGAGGCCCCCTCGCTGCGGGGATCGTCGTCGTGGCCGCAGGGATCGTAGCGGCGCTCTTCTTCGCGACCCGACCGCCGGGCGCGGCGCCGGCAGAGAACGCCCACGGTCTGCCCCCGCCGCCGACGCCCTCGGGCTCGACGGCGACCCAGGTCACGCCCGTGCTGCCGGTCACATCGACCGCGTCCGCCCCGACGTCTGCCACCGCGCCGCCCGCCCACAGCATTCGTTTGAGCTTCGACGGTGTGCCGCCGGACGCCGAGGTGGTGCTCGGGACCAAGCCCATCGGCAGTGCCGGGCCGGGTGTCGATCTGGCACGCGGCACCGAGAAGGTGAAGCTCACGATCAGAAAGTCGGGGTTCTTGCCCAGAGAGGTCTGGATCGTGCCTGATCGCGATCGCACGGTGATGACCGATCTCGTCAAGACCGGGGGCCCGTCCCGCCCACGAGCCTCGGCCGGAACGGCCCCGACGACTCCGGGGGGCGATCTGGAATTCTGAAAGAGCGGGGAGTACGGAATGCGCATTCGCGTTTGGGCGCGGGCCTTGATGTCCGCCGCCTACTTCGCCGTCCCCGCGGGCGGCGCGGTGATCACGGCGGCCTCTTGCGCCGATCTCGAAGACATCGAGCTGGGGCGCTGCGGCAACCGCGTCCTCGACGAGGGTGAGGACTGCGACGGGCACGATGACCCGAGCGGCAGCCTCTGCGCGCCGCCGGGCGATCGCAACGCGTGCCGGTTCACCTGCAGCTTCGCCTCGCCGGAGACCTCGACGCCTTGCCCCGAGGGGACCCGCTGCGGCGTCGGCGACGTCTGCACGCACCCGTCAAACGCATTTTCTCTGGAAGAGGCGGCGCTCGTCGGCCGCGGAGGCGACGCGTTTGCCGCCGCCGACTTCGACGGCGACCGGCTGACCGACATCGCGGTCGTGTCCGAGGCCGAAGGTGAGCTCTTCGTGTCGTTCCTCGGCGGGCTCACGCCGATCCTCGAGACGACGATACCGGTGACGCCCACGCGCACGATGGCGGTCGGAAAGATCGACACCGACGGGCGGCCCGACGTAGCGCTCGGAGCCGACGCGGCGGTCGCGAGCTTGGGATCGGCATCGGGCCGCCGCGAGCTCGTGTCGACCGCCTTCCCGCAGTACGACTTCGACGTCGACCTGGCGCGCGTCCTGGCGGCGCCGGCGCAGTCGAACGTCTATCCGAACCCCGCCCCGGCGCAGGCGAAGCTCGAGGATGACGCGGACAGCGAAGCCGTCATCTTGAACTTCCCGGGCAGCTCGCAGATCTACATCCGCAATCCGTACGATGGCTCGACCCCATCGACGCCGCTCCTTCCCGAGCTCGGGGGCCTGGTCGGCCAGACGCGCGGCAACGTCTATCCGCGCGGCGTCGGACCTGCCTGCGACGAGTTTGCGCTCGCGTTCCAAGCGAGCGTCGTGGTGGTCAAGCTCTGCGACGACGACGGAGCGCCGCTCTTCCCGCTCCCGGATGGAGAGCTCGACTGCCTACCGGAACAGAACTGCATCGTGACGGAGTCGATGACGGGCACCGTGCGCGGCATCTGGCCGGCTCAGCTCGCCGAGCCGGACATGACCCTCGATCCGGAGGTCGAGCTCGTCGTCCTCGTCGAAACCCAGACCGGGCTCGATCTGCGGGTGGTCGAAGCCGATCCTGTGGGGCCCGCGCCGCTTCGCACGCGCGCGGTCCTAGGGGGGATCCCCGGCTCGATCGAGGCGATCGACCTCGCCAAGGAGGGACCGCCGCTCTACCTCGGCGATCTCAACGGCGACGCCGAGATCGACGCCGTCACGTCCGAGGCGATTCATCTCTCGAACGGCGGACCGAGCTACGTCGCTGCCGTCGGGAGCATCGGAAAATGGAACGAGGTCGCCGTCGGCGACTTCAACGACGACGGCCTCCTCGACGTCGCCGCCGGCCGCGGAACCACGCAGGAGCCGGCCGACAACCTCGACATCATGCTCGGGAGCTCCTCGAGTTATTACAATCCCGTCATTCTCCCGACCGACGGCAAGGCCTCGGTGTTCGGGGTGGGGGACTTCGACGGTGACGGCATCGACGACCTCGTCTTCCGCTCTCGATCCATCGACTTGGCAAAGAAGGTGTTGCCGCCAGCTCTCCCGGGCTGCACCGACCTCGACGATCTGCGCATCTTTTTCGGCTCCGACAGCGGCCTCGGCGAGGGCTCGACCCTCGGAAAGATCGCCGGCATCGAGCAGCTCGTCGTCGGACGCCTGCCTCGCCTCGACAAGCGCGACGGCATCTCCGACTTCGGGCTCGTTTCCCATTGTCTGACCGTCGACACCTCCGGCAATCCGGAGCCCGACAATAACCGGATCACCGTCTTTTACGGCGCGCTCAGCCGCCAAGTCGCAGCTCCCTTCTTGCTGAACGACACCCGGGGCGGTGACGGCAACGCGACCCTGGACCTCGTGCCGTTCGGTCCCGCAGCCATCGCTGCGCGTGAGGTCGGTGACGTGCGCGTCGTGGCCACCGCGGCCGAGCGCCTCGACGCGTACGCATCGAGCGCCCAGCCTCTTCACCCGGTCGCGATCTTCGCCCTCGAGACGCGCGACGGCGTCGTCTTCAAGAACACGCACTACGTGCCTGCATCGTTGGGGCGTGAGGGCCTGTCGATCGCCCTCGGCAACCTCGACGGCGACCCACAGCTCGAGATCGCCGTCGCCGACGAAACGGCGATCCAGATCATCCGCCACTTCGAGTGCTTCCCCGCGTCGTACGAGACGAGCGTGAAGCTCGACGCTTCCAGCGAAGCGTGCCAGCTCGGGATGGGCCCCGGGGTGCCCGTCAGCACCGACCAGCTCTCGACGGCGTTCGTGACCGGTCGGATCTCGACGCCCGTGGATTGGATCGTCGGCCTCGACGCGGCCGACCTCGATCGAGACGGCTACGACGATCTCGTCGTCTTCGGAGCGAGCAGCGGTGTTCCGGCCGCGCTCATCATCTGGGGCGGCAACTTCGATCCGGCGACGAACACGCTCGTCACCTTCGCAGGGGCCGGCCCGTCGAACGCGGCCGCCTTCCTGCCGACCTACCCGGACGCGGGGGCTCCCGCGGACGGAGCGACGGTTCCGATCCAGCTCCTCCTCTCGGTGCCGTCCGAGAGCGGTTTCACGCTGACCGCGGTCGAGCTCTCCGGACGCGAGGTCGTGGCGGAGCACGCGCTCGCGACGATCGGAGACGTCACCGACCTCGCCGTCGCGGACATCGACGGTGACGGATTCGAGGACGTCGCGGCGCTCACCACGCAGGCCGTACGCGTGCTCCGGCGCCAGCCGGTGCTCGCCGGCGACAGACCCATGCCACAGGCAGGAGGTGAAGAATGAGCCGTGCCCGACGTCTCTCGGTGGCGCTGTGCCTGGCGCTCCTCGCGTTCGGCACGAACGCCGCCGCGCAGGACGCCAGCGTCGCCAAGGCGAAAGAGCTCTTCGACGCAGGGGCGCGCGAGTACGAAAACGGCCGCTTCGATCTGGCGATCCAGGCGTTCGAGCAGGCGTACAAGGTCGCGCCTCGCGACGGCATCCTCTTCTCGATGGCCCAGGCGAACCGCCGCCAGTACACGCGCTCGAGCGATCCGGCGTACCTGGTCCGCGCCGTCGAGCTCTACAAGCAGTACATCGACCGCGTGAAGGCCGGCGGTCGCGTCACCGACGCCGTCAAGGCGCTCGGCGAGCTCGAGCCGCAGCTCAAGCAGGTCGAAGGCTCGGGCGCGACGCCGGTCCAGCCGGCCGCCGTCCTGAAGACGCGCATCGTCGTGAACATCTTCGTCCCGGGCACCGTCGTGTCGATCGACAACGGTCCGCCCAAGGCTCCGCCAATCAACGAAGAGGTCGCGCCGGGCAACCACGTCGTGAAGCTCAGCGCGCCCGGCTACTTCGACGAGGAGCGCAACATCGCCGTGGAGAAGGGCGAGATCGCGCCGGCCAACCTGCCGCAGCGAGAGAAGCCTGCCGAGCTCGCGATCGACGTCGAGTCGGGCGCCGAGATCAGCATCGACGGACGCTTCGTCGGCGAGGCGCCGCTCACCCGCGCGATCGAGCTGCCGAGCGGGCGGCACTTCATCGCCGTGCTCAAGACCGGCCACGAGACCTACACGAGCGAGATCGAGCTCACCCGCGGGTCGAAGCAGACGCTGACCCCCGAGCTGGCGACGACCACCCAGCGGGATCTCTCCTACGTCGTGATCGCCGGCGCGGGCGCCTTCGCGACCGCGGGCATCGTCTTCGTAGGCCTTGCCCTGGATCGCGAGGCGAAGGCGACCGAGATCCTCGAGCAGCGAGACTCGCGCACGCTCTCGCGAACCGAGGTCGCCGACTACGAAGACGCTCGAACCGATCGCAGCCTCTACACCGCGCTGGCCATCGGGGGCGGCGGTGCAGGCGTCGCGCTCGGCCTGCTGGGCGTGGGGCTCGCGGTCTTCGACAAGCCGCGGCCTGTCGCTGCGCCGCGCCTCGAGGGCCCGACGCGCGAGAAGGAGCCCGGAGACGACGAGCCGAAGGACATCGAGGTGAGCGGCGTTCCGCTCGTCGGCCCCGGCTTCGCGGGCGCCAACCTCAAGCTGTCGTTCTGATCGCCCCCCTCACGCAGTGAGGGGGGCCGGGGGGGTGAATCGACGGGGATCAACCTCACCAGCGGCGTGACGTTGCAGCTCTTTAGCTCATGGTCAGAAGAGCTCGGCGGCGATGCCGTCCGTCAGATGGCGGGCGGCGTCGGTGACGCGAACCGTGAGCCCATCCGCGACGACCGCGCCGCGGCGCACGAGCTTCTCGAGCGAGCGCCGCCGCGCGGTGGGGAGGGGGTCGACCCCGAGATCGGCGGCTGCGGCACCGAGATCCAGGCCCTGGGTCAACCTCAGCCCGAGCATGATCCGCTCTTTGAGGCGCGTCTCGGCGTCGAGGTCCTCGACCTCGGCTTCGGTCGGCTCACCGGCGCGCGCGAGGCGCATGTACTGGCGCGGGTCCCGCGCGTTCTTCGCGCGCCTGGCCGACCCATCGGGGCGGGAGATGGTACCGACGGCGGCGCAGCCCAGGCCGAGGTAGTCGCGACCCCTCCAGTAGCCGAGGTTGTGCCGCGCCTCTTCTCCGGGCCGCGCGTAATTGGACACCTCGTACCGCTCGAGCCCGCGCTCGGAGAGAGCGCTTCGGACCGCGGCAAAGGCTTCCATCACCGCATCGTCGGTCGCGATCGGCAGCTTGCCCTTCTTGTGGAGCTCGCCAAAGCGCGTGCCCGGCTCGATCGTCAGGCCGTACGCCGAGACGTGCGAGAGGCCGAGATCGGCAATTCTGCCCGCTTCGGCGGCGGCGGCTTCGGCCGATTGCGGCGCTCCGCCCTGGACCCCGAAGATCAGGTCTGCGCTCACGCGCGCTCCGGTTGCGAGCGCGGCGCGAACCGAGGCGAGGGCCCCGTCGGGATCGTGCAGGCGACCCAAGAACTTCAGCCGGGCGTCGTCGAGGGATTGGACCCCGACGCTGAGACGGTTCACGCCCTGATCGACGAGGGCTTTGGCCCGATCGGCGTCGAGCGAGCTCGGGTTGCACTCGGCCGTGATCTCGAGGTCGGCGCTCGTCGAGAAGCTGCTCGTGATGGCCTCGAGCACCCGTCCCAGCTCGCCGGGCTCCCAGAGAGAGGGCGTCCCGCCACCGAAGAAAATCGTGGTTATGTTCGCGCCTTCGAGCGACGCACGCTTTTGCTCGAGCTCGGCGATGACCGCATCGGCGTACGCCTCATGCGGGATCGAGCGCGGCTCTGTGGCGAAGGACGTGAAGTCGCAATACGGGCACTTCGCCAAGCAATAGGGGAAGTGCACGTAAACACCGAGCGTCCGCGAGTCGGACGCGTCTGACGAGAAAGGAGCGAAATTGCGGGAGACAAGCACGAGTGGTACCTTTTCGCGAGGCTACGGCCCCCTACGCATGATTTCGCTCCCCGAGCTCGTCGGTCGTGTTCGCTCCTACCATCCCAACGCGGACGTCGGGCTCATCGAGCGCGCATACCAGTTCGCGGACAAAGCCCACGTGGGCCAGACGCGAAAAAGCGGGGACCCGTACTTCGTTCACCCGCTCAAGGTGGCCGAGATCATCGCCGACCTCAAGCTGGACACCGCCAGTGTCTGCGCGGGGCTCCTCCACGACTGCGTCGAGGACACCCTCGCGACCACGACCGACATCGAGCGCGAGTTCGGCGACGAGGTGGCGTTCCTCGTCGACGGGGTAACCAAGCTCTCGAAGATCAACTTCATCTCGCGCGAGGACCGGCAGGCCGAGAACTTCCGCAAGATGGTCGTCGCGATGGCGCGCGACATCCGCGTGCTCCTCGTGAAGCTGTGCGATCGCCTCGACAACATGCGGACGCTCGATTTCATGAAGCCCGAGGCGCAGGATCGAATCGCGCGGGAGACGATGGAGATCTACGCGCCGCTCGCCAACCGGCTCGGTATCCAGCGAATCAAGAGCGAGCTCGAGGACCTCGCGTTCAAGTACATCGAGCCGGACGCGCACGCCGCTCTCCTCAAGCAGGTCAAAGACAGCGACCCGGAGCGCAAGAAGTACATCGCCGAGGTGTGCAAGGTCCTCTCGACCAAGCTGGCCAAGCAGGGCTTCGCCGCCGACGTCACCGGCCGGGCGAAGCACCTCTATTCGATCTGGCGAAAGATGCAGGCGCAAGAGGTCGGCTTCGACAAGGTCTACGACGTCATCGCGTTCCGCGCGATCGTCGAGTCGGTCGCCGACTGCTACGCCGTGCTCGGCGTCATCCACTCGCAGTGGACCCCGGTCCCGGGCCGCTTCAAGGACTACGTCGCGCTGCCCAAGCCGAACATGTACCAGTCGCTCCACACGACGGTCATCGGCCCGGGCCACGAGCGCATCGAGATCCAGATCCGGACCCACGAGATGCACCGCGTGGCCGAGCAAGGCATCGCCGCGCACTGGAAGTACAAAGAGCGCTCGGGGGGTATCGATCCGCGCGACGCCGCGCGCTTCGGCTGGCTCCGCCAGCTGATGGAGTTCCAGAAAGAGCTCAAGGACCCGGCCGAGTTCCTCGAGAGCGTGAAGGTCGACCTCTTCCAGGACGAGGTCTACGTCTTCACGCCCAAGGGCGACGTGCGCGTCTTCCCGCGCGGCTCCACGCCCATCGACTTCGCCTACGCCATCCACAGCGACGTCGGACACCACTGCTCGGGTGCGCGTATCAACGGCAGCATCGTGCCCATCCGGCACAAGCTGCGAAACGGCGACGTCGTCGAGGTGATCACCAGCCCGAACCAGACGCCGTCCAAGGACTGGCTCGACTTCGTCGTGAGCGGGCGCGCCCGGTCGCGGATCCGGGCATTTCTCCGGACCGAGCAGCGCGACAAGTCGCTCAAGCTCGGCAAGAACCTCCTAGAGAAAGAGATGCACACCGCATCTCTCAGCCTCACGCGCCTCTCGAAGAGCGATGACGAGCTGAAGAAGGTGCTCGAGCACTTCAAGGTCACGAGCTTCGACGAGCTCTGCGTGCAGATCGGCTACGGCAAGATCCCGTCGAAGGGCGTCGTCGAGTTCCTCGCGCCGAACCAGGGCGACGCGCCGGCGAGCGTTCCGCCCAGCCTCAAAGAAGGAAAGATCGAGCAATTCGTCCGCAAGCTCACGGGCAAGGCGGGCCCGGGCATCCGGCTCAACGGCGTCGACGACATCCTCGTTCGCTACACGAAGTGCTGTAACCCGCTGCCGGGCGACGAGATCGTCGGGTTCATCACCCGCGGGCGCGGCGTCACCGTGCACCGCCGCAACTGCCCCAAGGCGTTCGACACCGATCCCGAGCGTCGTGTGGAGATCACCTGGGACGCCAAGGCGCGCATCAACCGCCCGGTGCAGGTAAAGGTCACCACCCAGAACCGGCTCGGCATCCTCGCGACCATCGGCACGACGTTCCACGAGCAGGGCATCAACATCAGCGAAGCGTCCTGCCGGGCGACCGATGACGG
This sequence comes from Polyangiaceae bacterium, assembly GCA_041940405.1. Lineage (GTDB taxonomy): Bacteria > Myxococcota_A > Polyangia > Polyangiales > Polyangiaceae > Xiheicaenibacterium. The sequence goes on along the minus strand of JBGTSH010000188.1, from coordinate 1,539 downwards.
CCGCGCGACGAACGTCTTTACGTTCCTCTGCTCCGACCTGAACCAGCTCAAGAACGTGATGCGCCGGCTGCAAAAGATCCCCGGCGTCGTAGGAGTCGAGCGCGTCTGACGTCTCGCCAAGACTGGCGACGTCCTTCGGAACAGGACCGGCATGCCTATTGTTTCACCCCCCCGGCCCCCCTCACTGCGTGAGGGGGAGGAGACGAGAGGGTGAAACCCAGGTTGAGGCCGGTCGAGATCATTCGCGTGCCCTCGGGGCGCGGTGAGCTCGTCACGGTGCTGCGCGATCCCGAGCGGATCGCGCCTCATGCGATCGAGGTTCGTGCGCCGCTCGATGCCGCGCTTCCGTATCTCGACGGCCGCCACAGCGCCCCCGAGATCGCGCGTCTCCTGATGCACCGTGGACACCGCGTCGGCGTCCTGGACGTCGAGCGCCTCGTGGCCGATCTCGAAGAGGCCGCGATGCTCGAAGGTCCGACGGCGCGGGCTCGAAAGGCCGCGCTCGTCCGCGCCTTCGCTGCATCGCGCGTGCGCCCCGCGACGCACGCCGGCGGCGCGTATCATGGGGAAGCAGCAGCGCTCGCCGCGTTCGTCGAAGCCGAGTGTCTGGGCGTAGCGCCGAAGTCGAATGGGCGCGGCAAGATCCTCGGTCTGGTCGCGCCGCACATGGATCTGTGGCGCGCCGCCGCCGGCTACGGTCGCGCCTACGGTGCGCTGCGCGGCTCGCTCCCCGATGGCGTCGAGACGATCGTCGTGCTCGGCACCTGCCACGCCGGGCTCATGAGCGCCTTTTGCCTCACCAAGAAGGCGTTCGCGACGCCGCTCGGCGAGCTCGAGGTCGACGAAGGCTTCGTCACCGAGCTCGCCGATGCGTCGGACGAGGACGTCTTCGCCGAGGAGTACAAGCACAAGGGCGAGCATTCGATCGAGTTCCAGTGCGTGTTCCTGCGGCACTTGCTCGGCGACGAGCGCGCTCGCGCGGTACGGATCGTCCCCATCCTCTGCGGGCTCGGTCGCTCGCAGGTCGAGCGCACGAGCCCCGAAGACGATCCGGTGGCCGAGCGCTTCCTGGGTGTGCTCACCGAGTCGCTCGCCAAGCGATCCGGAAGGGCGCTCGTCGTCGCCGGGGCCGATCTCGCGCACGTCGGGCCTCGGTTCGGCGACAGGAAGCCGCTCGATGGCGCGGGACGCGCGCGGCTGGAGCAGCGCGACCGCGCTTCGCTCGAGCTCGCCGTCGGTCGCGATGCGGGCGGCTTCTTCGACCACGTGACCGAAGACCTGACGACCCGCCGGGTATGCGGGACAGGGCCGCTCTACACCTTGCTGCGAGCGCTCGAAGGGTTGGGCGTCAGGAAAGGCGAGCTTCTCTCGTACGAGCAGAACATCGACCCCGACGAGGGCTCGATCGTGAGCCATGCGAGCATGGTCTTCACGTGACGCGAAACGCTTGACGGACGCCGGCCCCTGAGTATGCTGCGCGGCCTGTCACTGCGGGAGTAACTCAGTGGTAGAGTGCAACCTTGCCAAGGTTGACGTCGC
>JBGTSH010000187.1:0-20489 GCA_041940405.1 Polyangiaceae bacterium | reverse complement strand
GTCGACGCTCGGCCTCTGCGTCGCGAGGATGACGTGCATGCCGGCGGCGCGGGCCTTCTGTGCAAGCCGGGCGATCGCAGCTTCGACGTCTTTGCCCTGCTGCATCATGAGGTCGGCGAACTCGTCGACGACGATCACGATGTACGGCAGCTTCTTCGGCGGCTCGACGTCGCTGCCGTCCTTTGCGGCCGGGACCTCGACCTCGGTCCCGTCGGCGGCGATCGCGTTCACCGTCGACGGAGCCTTCGGCGCCTTGGCCTCGCCGCGCTGAACGCGCTCGACGAACCCGTTGTAGGTCGTGATGTTCTTCGTGCCGGCGCTCGCGAACATCATGTAGCGCCGCTCCATCTCGTCGACGGCCCACTTGAGCGCGTTCGCCGCCTGCTTCATGTCGGTGACGACCGGCAGGAGCATGTGCGGAATGCCGTCGTAGGGCGCGAGCTCGACCACCTTGGGGTCGATCATGAGGAGGCGCAGCTCCTCGGGCGGCCGCCGGTAGAGAAGGCTCACGAGGATCACGTTGAGACCGACGCTCTTGCCGGCGCCCGTCGCGCCCGCGACGATCACGTGCGGCATCGACGAGAGGTCGGCGAAGTACGGTGCGCCGACGATGTCCCGGCCCATCACGCAGGGCAGCGGCGCCTTCATCTCGAGGAAGCGGCGATCTTCGACGAGCTCGCGCATGTTGACCGGTGCGCGCTTCGCGTTCGGGATCTCGAAGCCGATGCGGTTCTTGCCCGGAATCGGCGCGATGATGCGCACCTTGCGCGACAGACCGAGGGCGAGATCGTCGGCGAGGCTCGCGACCTTCGAGACCTTGGTTCCCGCGGCAGGCGAGACCTCGAACGTCGTCACCGTCGGACCCGGGTGGATCTCCTCGACGCGCCCGCTGACGCCATAGTCGGCGAGCGTCTTCTCGAGGAGCGCCGCCGTCTGCTTGAGCTGCTCTTCGTTGACGACGATTGCACCGCCTTCGGGCGGGTCGAGCATCTCGAACGCCGGGAGCTTGAAGCCTTGTGCTGCGCGCGCGGCGGCCTTGCCCGCCTTCTCGACCTCGCGCGCGGCGGAGGTGTCGACGATCTTCAGGCCCTGCTGCTCGGCCTTCTTCGGCTTGGACGCCGGCGCCTTTTGCGCCGCCGCCTTCGGCGCGGCTTCGACCGGAACGATCGGCGAGGGCGTCTCGACTTCGTCGGGATCGATCTCTGCTTTTGTCCTGGCCTTCGGCTCGGCGGGGAGCGCTACCTTCGCGCGGACCTTCGGAGGCGGCGCCGGCGTCGCGGCATCGCTTTCAACGAGCATGCTCGCGATCTCGGAGGGATTCGGCTCGCCCCTCGTCGTGGCGTCGTCGCCGCCTCCGTCGTCGCTGAGCGCGGCGATGATCGCGTCCGGATCGGCCGTCTTGATCGCGGGCGCTTCTTCGCTCTCGCGATCGATCGAACGCGCTTGCTCCCACGCCGCAGCGAGCTTCTTGGCGCCTTCGGCACCTTTTTCGCCGGCGGCGGTCGCGAGCGCGATCGTCTTTCGCGCGCCGTCGATGAACGAGAACGACGCTCGGCCCACGAGGATGAGCGCGACGATCGTGGTGCCGATGATGAAGGAGCCGATCGCGCTGAAGAGCGCGCGCATCAGCTCGCCTGCGTGCTCCCCGATGAGCCCGCCGAGGGGCATTTCGCCGAACGCCGTCGCGCCGGGGAACGCGACGTGAACGAGGGCCGCACAGATCGTGACGATCGTCACGTCGCCGAAGAAACGCATGGCCCACATGCGCGCCGAGCGCGGGCGGGTGGCAGAGTCGGCCACCAGGGCGAGCCCGATCGCGGCGAGCTCGAGCGGTAGCACCCAGGAGGCAACGCCGACCGCGGTGACGAGGACCTCGCCGACCGACGCACCGACCGGCCCTACCCAGTCCGGTCCGGCGACGTCGGGCCGCTCCGGATCTGCCTTGAAGGAAAGGAGCGCGAGCGCGAGGTAGAGCGCGGTCGCGAGGAAGAGCACGGCGGAGCACTCGCGAGCGAACGAGTGGGCCATCCGCGTGAACGTGTGCGGCTCTTCAGGCGCTCGACGTTTTGCGGCGGCAGGGGCTCGAACGTCGGATGACGGGAGCCTTGGTGAGAAGAACGGGATCCTCATCGGCCCGCGTCCCCCCCTCTTACGTCGAGCCCCGGGACCGAGGCCAAGTTCCGAGCCGCTCTCGAGGCCTGCCGGCCACTGGACGCACACTCAGGCGCGCGAGGTGCGCTCAGGGATGAAAAATCTTTGGTGTGGCGCGGTCGGCAAGTACGATGTTCCTCCCTCGGGGACGAACGACTTCGATGCGAAAGACTGCCTCGGCTGGGCGAATCAAAGCTTGGATCTCCGCATCATTGGTCCTGACGGCGAGTCTTGCCGCCCTGCCCGGCTGCCGCGTCGACGAGAAGGACGTACATCGGTGGGAAGGCACGCAGCACGGGCCCGATCGCCTTCGTGCAGTTCTTCTTGCGCCGAAGTACGACACCCCGCTTCGGGTCGAAGCCGCGCTCTCGCTGATTCGGATGAAACCGCGCGGCGGTCGGACCGTCGGCATCGAGATCCTGGTCGACACCCTCGCCGAGATTCCGCCGGAAGAGCGCGCGCCCATCCTGGGTGGCCTCGTGCCGGCGATGATCGCCGAGCTGAAGAAGCCGCCGCCCGCCGCACAGGCGGGACAAGCCGCGCCGCCTGATCCCTCTTTCGCGTTCAAAGACGCGGCTTACGCGCTCCTCACCTACGAGAAGCAGGTCCTGCTCGTCGACGAGACGCTCAAGGCGAACCTTCGCACCGCGCTCACCGACTGGGCGATGGCCGACTTCGAGCGCCGCCTCGACAACCGAACGCAGACGTACGGCATGGAGCAGCTGCTCCGCTACCTCGGGCCCGAGTCGGTGGTCGGCCTGCCCAAGCTGATCCATCGCGACTCGCGCAACCTCGAGAAGATGTCGGGCTTGATCGCCGATCTCGGCTCCGACGAGACGAAGGAGCAGGCGTCGGTCGCCCTCGTCGAAATCGCGAAGCACATCGTCTCGGACGAGTGGGTCAAGGTAGCTACCCCGAAGCTCGAAGAAGCGAACAAGCGCTCGAAGCTCGAGCCCACGCCCGAGCAATTCAAGGCCCAGCTCGAGCAGTACCAAGACGAAGAGCTCATGCGGACCTTCGGCACGCTCAAGCGCGTGGGCGGCCGGGCGGCCGTCGACTTCTGCCTGGACTACGCCCGCGAGGGAAAGAACAAGAAGGAACGGCGGGCCGCGGCGCTCGCCGCCCTCGAGCTCCGCCTCGATCCTTCGAAGGAAGAGGACATGAAGCGGATCTTCGAGATCGCGCTGTCCGACTCCCCGCCCGAGGTGCTCGATCTCGCGTTCCGCCGCATCGGCGAGATGCCGCGAGACAAGGTCGTCGGCCGTCTCTACGAGGCCTTCAAGACCGACAAATGGAAGGTCAGGCGCGCCGCCGCCTCGATCGTCCTCAAGATGAGCAAGTTCAAGGATCTTCCCGAGTTCTTCGGCAAGCTACCTGACAAAGACACCAAGGGTTTCGCCATGTCCGAGGCGATCTCGTACGGTGCGATGATCGGCGATTGGAAAGACGGCACCCCCCGCGAAGAGCTGAAGAAGTACCTGACCGAGGGTCAACCCTCCGTTCGGACTACTGCAATCAGCTACTACCTCACGCACGGCACGCCCGAGGACATCGCGACGCTGACGCCGCTCGAGAGCGACACGACCCCGGTGCCCGTCTGCGACTCCGACGCCGAATGCAAGTGGGCTTGCTACGTACCGAAGGACCCGGCCAAGCCGGAAGACAAAGAGCTCAAAGACGTAAAGACCATCGGCGACTACGTGAAGATGTGCGTCGAGCCGGCCATCAAGGATCGCGAAGCGGCGAAGAAGGCCGCCGAGCAGAAAGCTCCCGAGAAGAAGTGAGAGCGTCCGAACATGAGCGCTGATCCGAACAAGAAGAGCGCGCGAACATTTCAGTGCCGCGACGTGCTGTGGGAGACGTTCGAGCAGATGGCTCGCGAGCTCGAGTGCTCCATCGACTACCTCATCAACGAGTCGATGAAGCAGTACGCGCGGCAGCGAAGCTACAGCCCGAGCCCGAGCCCCGGCCCGCGCACGCCGTTCCCCGGCCAGCAGTTCCAGACCGGCCAGCCGCAGCAACAGGGCATGCCGATGCCGCCGCCCGGGATGCCGCCGCAACAGCCGCCGATGCCGCCGCAGATGCCCGGCGGATATGGAGCGCCGCCCCCGCAGTACGGGCAGCAGCCGCAGTACGGCGCGCCGATGGGCCAGCAGCAGATGGGCCAAGCACCCATGGGTCCGGGCGCGAGCCGCATGCCTCCGCCGGCTCCGGGCATGCCGCCGGGTCCACCGCCGATCCCGGGTCCGCCGGGTAGCCCGAAACGGGGAAGCCTTCCGCCGCCGCCGCCCGGCACGCGTCCCCCGGGATCGCCGCCGAGCGTTCGCGCGCCGGCGCCTCCGCCGCCTCCGCCTCCCGGTCCGGGCATGCCGCGCAAACCGCCGTCGGTTCCGCCGCCGCCGCCGCCTCCCGGTGGTTTCCCGCCGCCGCCGCCGCCGAACTACTACCCCGGCCAGCAGCAGCAACAGCAGCAAGGCTTCCCGCCGCCGCCGCCTCCGCCGCCGCAACCGTACGGTGCGCCGCAGCAGCCCTACGGCCAGCCGCAGATGCAGCAGCAGCAGCAGCCGCAGAACAGCCAGCTCAACATCATCTACCAAGGTCAGCGCTACCCGGTGACCAAGGACCGCTTCATCGTCGGTCGCGGCAAGCAGTCGAGCGACATGACGATCAAGGACCCGAACGTGTCGCGGCAGCACGCGATGGTCGAGTTCCTCAACGGCCAGTACTACATGGTCGACATGGGCTCGACGAACGGCGTCGAGTACAACGGCCAACGCATCGCTCGCAAAGCGATCGCCGAAGGCGACCTCTTCCGGATCTGTGATCACGAGATCCGTTTCTCGTATCGCTAGCGCTTCGCTGGCGCTCGGCGTCGTCGCCGCTCTCGTCGGCGAAGGCTCGAGCGCCGCGGCCGGCGAAGGGGGGCCTTGGGTCGAGGCCGGCGCCGACGTTCCCGAGTGGGCCACGACGGTCCGCATCATCCGGACCGACGAGAGCCTCCTCCTCGAGCCGAGGGGCGCGGCGGCGCGCCGAGGAAGCGCAGCGCGTGAGGCGCGCCTCCCCTTCTTTGGAACGCGCGCCGGACCGGGCTGTCGCGAGCCCTGGTACAGCGTCGGGCCGAACGCGTGGGTCTGCGGCGATCACGTCGAGCTCTCGCGCGGCGAGCCGGTCGCGGCGTCCTCGCGCACGTTCGAGCCATCGTCGGACGGCTTACCGTACCGTTATTACTTCGTCGGGCCGGACGGATCGCAGGGGTATCGCAAGCTCGTCGAGGTCGACATCGCGCCGGCCGACGCGCAGCTCGACCCCGGATTCGCCGTCGCCATCAGCGAGGAGCGGGTGGTCGACGGCACGCGCTACGGCCTCTCGGGCAACGAGCTCTGGATCCCGATGCGCGATCTGTCGCCGACGCGTCCCTTCTCGTTCCAAGGAGCCGAGGTGCCCGCCGGGAGCGAGACATCGATTCCGTTCGCGTGGGTCACGGTGACGAGCGCGCGCGTCTACGGCGGACCGACCGCTGCCAAGCCCACGAGCCAGAGCTTCGCGCAGTTCGTGAAGGTGCCGGCCTTCGAAGAGGCGGGCACGTTCCAGAAGTTCACGCGCATCGGCGACGACCAGTGGGTCATGTCGAAGGACATTCGGCGCCCCACGGTCGCACCTCCTCCGGAAGAGGTCGACGTCGCCGCGAACGAGCGATGGATCGACGTCGATCTCGCGTCGCAGACGCTCGTCGCCTACGAAGGCAAGTCACCGGTCTTCGCGACGCTCGTCTCGACAGGCAAAGGCAAGCAGGGCACATCGAACGCGACGCCGAAGGGCACGACGCGCATCTGGGTGAAGCTCGCGTCGTCGAACATGGACAACCTCGAGGACGAAAACGCGAACCGCTTCTACCGGATGGAGAACGTTCCCTACGTGCAGTACTTCGCCAAGGGCGTGGGGCTGCACGGCGCGTTCTGGCATCGCTCGTTCGGTCAGGTGCGGAGCCACGGCTGCGTGAACCTCGCGCCGCTCGACGCGCAGCGCCTGTTCTGGTTCACCTCTCCGCGCCTGCCAGCCGGATGGACCGCCGTCCTGCCGAGCGCGCGCGAGCAAGGCAGCGTGGTCCGAGTTCGCTGACATGGTCGCGATCTTTTCCACCATCCGCGAGCTCGATCGCATCCGGCAGATCAACGTCGTCCTCTTCCGGCACGGCTTCGCCGACGTCGCGCGACGCATCGGGCTCGGCAAGAAGGCGAAAGACGGGGCGCCCAAGGACGGCGCAAAGGAGAGCGTGCCGCCGGCATCCGCCGAGGAGGCGCAAGCCGAGACCGAAGGCGCCGAGGAAGCAAAGAAGAGCCCGCTCGCCGAACGCGTGCGGCTCGTCGCGATGGACCTGGGTCCGTCGTTCGTGAAGCTCGGCCAGATCGCTTCGACGCGCACGGATGTCTTGCCCGCCGAGTGGGTCGTGGAGCTGAAGAAGCTCCAGGACGACGTCTCGCCCCTACCTGCCGACAAGATTCGCGAGGCGATCGAGACCTCGCTCGGCTCGCCGATCGATGCCCTCTACGACAGCTTCGACGACAAGCCCCTCGCGGCGGCATCGATCGGCCAGGTCCACCGCGCGATCCTCAAGCACGCCGATGGTCCCAAGGACGTCGTCATCAAGGTCCAGCGGCCCGGCATCCGGACCACCGTCGCGAGCGATCTCGAGCTCCTCCACGACCTCGCGCGGATCGTGGAGCGCACGATCCCCGAGTCGAGGACGTACGCGCCGCGCGGCCTCGTCGAGCAGTTCGATCGCGCCATCACCGCCGAGCTCGACTTCACCCTCGAAGCCGAGAATGCCGACAGGTTCCGAAAGAACTTCGAAGGGCACGCCTCGGTGCGCTTCCCCCTCGTCTACCGCGAGGCCTCCTCGAAGCAGGTGCTGACCCTCGAGCTCCTTCCCGGCAAGAAGGTCTACGACGCCATCCGCGAAGACGGCTTCTCGGGACCCAAGATCGCGAACGCCGCGGTTGGCATCGTGATCAAGATGATCTTCGAGGACGGCTTCTTCCACGCCGATCCGCACCCCGGGAACATCCTCATCTCCGGCGATCCTGACAATCCGGTCATCGGTCTCATCGATCTCGGCATGGTCGGACGCCTCTCGCCCGAGATGCGCGACCGCTGCGTCGACTTGATGGTCGCCGCCGGGCGCAACGATCAAGAAGCCATCGCCGACGCGCTCTACGCGATCGGAACGCCCACGCGCCGCGTCGACATGCGCGCTTACCGGGCCGAGGTCGCGATGCTCTCGGACAAGTACTTGGGCAAGCAGCTCAAGGACATCGAGATGAGCCGCATGATCGCGGACCTCGTCGGCGGGGCGAAGAAGTTCGGTCTCGAGATCCCGCCCGATTTTCTGCTTGTCGGCAAGGCGCTCATGACGATCGAGGGCGTCGGCAAAGAGATCCATCCCGAGCTCGACGTCTTTCAGGAAGCCAAGCCGTACTTCGTCGAGATCCTCAAGAAGCGCTACTCGCCCCAGCGTATCGGCAACGACTTGCTCCGCGGGATCGAGCGCCTCGGGGGCGCGACGTACGACCTTCCGCAGCTCGGCAAAGAGGTGCTCGAGGACATCCGCATGGGTCGCCTCAGCCTCCAGACGACCGATGCGAAGATGCCGACCGCGCTCGACCGCCTCGGACGCCGGCTGTTCTCCGGGTTCGTCGTCGCCGGGTTGGTCATCGCCTCCGCGGTGCTCATCACGGCGCAGGAGCGGACGCTCGGTTTCGTGCTCCTCGCGCTCGGGCTCGTCGGCCTGATCGCGCACCTCGTTCAAGACGTGCTCAAGCGCTGGGGCTGAGAGCCGTCTCTGCACGAGGCGAGACGACGCGTGGCCGCCATCCGGTCACGGCCTTCGAGCGCTGTTCGGCGAAGGTTTGGCCGAGGATCGCGCGAGGTACGAGAGCTGCTTTGAGGCGGCGCTCGAACAGAGATCTTGCGCTCGGACACATTCGAGCCGGGAGGACGACATGGATCGATGGCTGATTTGCGGCGCCGCAGCGGCGCTCGTCATGGCTTGCACCGGTGACCGAGAGCCCGAGGTGCCCGATGAACCGGGACCGGCGGCGAGGATGGGCGAGACGGAGACCCAGGCACCGACGCCGATGGGACCGCAGACGTTCGCAGATCAAGTCTCGGCCGGGGCGGAGCTCTACGAAGAGAACTGCGCGTCGTGCCACGGCGAGAAGGGCGAAGGCACCGACAGCGGACCGCGCGTCGTCGGCGTCGCCGAAGGAGCGCTTCCGCTCGATCCGCCGCAGGGCGCCAAGCTCCGCACGATGGAGTTCCGAACCGCAGCGGACGTGGCGAGCTTCGTGGTCAAGTACATGCCGGCCAACAAGCCCGGGTCGCTGAAGGAGCACGAGTACTGGTCGATCCTCGCGTTCGATCTGCACGCGAACGGCGTCCAGCTTACGAACAAGCTCGACGCAACGACCGCGCCGCAGGTCGTCCTGCACAAGTAGCCGGGAATGCTCGCCCCGCCGCGGGCGTACCGTGCGGCATGCGGCGGCGGTGGGTGCTGGTGAGTGTCGTGATCGCAGGTTGCTCGTCGGCGCCCCCGGCCGTCGAACGACCTGCGGCACGAGCGCCGTCCAGGTCGCAAGCAGAAGCCGCGCCTCCGACGACAACGACGACCACCGCGCTCGATTTCGGAGCCGTGGCTTCCGCGTTCGCGCTTCCCGAAGTCGTCCCCAGCGCCGCCTTCGCGCCGCCGAGCCCTCGCGAGGCGCCGCCCCCCGCCTTGCCGGCTGTCGAGCACCGAGCGCCGCCGTACTTCGAGAAGCTCTTCGAGACGGGCCGCGCGTTTCGTTACGCGATGGTCGACGACGTCGATCCGCACTCTCCGGAAGGCGGCCGCATCGTGACCAAGCAGGAGATCCGGTGCGTGGTCGGCGATCCGACGTGGTTCGAGGGCGCGCTCGCGAGCAGCCTCGTCTGCGTGCCGGTCGAACGAAGGAACGACGATACCCCCGAGGTCGTACGCGAGCTCGGCTTCGTCTCTGCGCCCGGCGGGATCTGGATCACGTCGTCGAAGCCCGCTACCCAGGACGAGCTCGCGGCCGTGATCCGAGAACCGCCGCAGATCGCCGACGTGCCCAAGGCACGCACGCGGAGCTTCGAACGCGGCGGCGGCTCTGCGCCCGAGGACACGGAGCCCTGCACGGAGCGGGTCGAGGTCGGCGCGACGAGCGCCTGCCACGAGGAGCGCTGCAAGCCGAGGTTCGGTTACGGCGACACCCGCGCGCGCATGTGCTTCTCACGCGGTCGAGGGCTCGAGTCGCTTCGCGAAGAGAACCTGATGGGCCCGCGCAACGTCACCTGGAAGCTCCTGCGCGTGGAGCCGATCCCCGTCTACCACGGCGAAGAATGAGCCGTGCGATCGGGGCGGGTCAGCCTGCCCTACCGCGGCCATTCGCACCACTCGATGTCCGCGAATTCACGTCGTCTTGCCCCACGATTGGCGAGGAGCGAGGGTGGCATCCCCGATGCTCTACCAGAGGGCGGAAGCGCGAATCTCGAAAGAGACCTCGACGCGACCCGAAGCCGAGAATGGAACTCACGAACCGTTCTCGGCTTCTGAATTTTGTCCGCCGTCCGCGGGGTGGCGCCGACGGTCCGCGGCTTGCTGCCCGCTTTCATATGCTCCCGTTCAAGGATCGTCGTGAGGGCGGACGTCACCTGGCGCTGAAGCTGGCGTCCTACAGGTCCGCCCCGAACCTGCTCGTCCTGGGTCTGCCGCGCGGCGGCGTCCCGGTCGCATACGAGGTCGCTCGCCGGCTTCGCGCGCCGCTCGATACGCTCGTCGTGCGCAAGCTCGGGATGCCGGGACACGAAGAGCTCGCGCTCGGGGCGCTCGCGAGCGGCGGCGTGTTGGTCCTGAACCACGACGTCATCCAGCAGCTGCGGGTGCCGGAGGCGACCATCGCCGCCATCGCCGCACGCGAGGCCCTCGAGCTGACGCGACGCGAGGTGGCGTTTCGCGGCTCGCGGCCACCGCTTCAGTTGAGAGACAAAACCGTCATCTTGGTAGACGACGGGCTCGCCACCGGAGCGACGCTCCGGGCCGCAGCGACCGCCGTCCGGAGCGCATCGCCGAAGACGCTCGTCGTCGCGGTGCCTGTCGGATCCATCGACACCTGCATGGCGATGCGCGCCATCACCGACGACGTGATGTGCGCAGAGACCCCGACGCCGTTCGTATCCGTCGGATCCTGGTATCAGGACTTCGCCCAGACGAACGACGACGAGGTTCGCCTGCTTCTCGACCGCGCGAGGGACGAATCGACGGGCGCAGAGGCCATCTCGACCGACTCGTTGCGCCGCCCTTCGTGAAGCGAACCGTTAGCGAACTGTCGGCTGCCCGGGCTTGCGCCCGTGAAGTAGCGTGGCGCGCCCGTTGCATCGGGCGCGCGCGTGTTCTCCTTCCGTGCTTGGGCGGTGCTTGCGGTCGCGGCAGCGGCGGCCGCTTGCAGTGATGATTCCCTGAGCCCCGGCGGTGGAGGCGGCGATGGCGACGGGGGCCACGCTACGGCGGACGGCGGCGGCGGCGCGTCGGTCCGGCCCACTCCCACCGTCCACTTCTTCGTCGATCAGCGGCCGCACGACACGACCGATGCAGAGGTCGAGACGTCCGAAGCAAGCTGGGGCGATCCCGTCCGCGTCGTGGTTCGAGACCTCGAGCCCGGAAGGCGCGTGCGCATCGATCTCTCGCTCGGATCGTGGGCCGTGGTGGCCGCAGCGAGCGATGGCTCGGTCGATCTCGGGCGCGACGTGCCCGAGTCGGCGTCGTGGACGACGGGCGCCGACGTCGACGGGATCTTCTGGTCGGCTCCGCCTGCGGATGCACCGGTCTTCGACGTCGACGTCACGGTGACCGACGCGGATACGGCCGCCCCGATCGCCAGCGGGAGCTTCTCGCGGCGTCCGGTGAACGTGGGCGTCGAAGCGACGCCGGTGAACGAGGGCACGCGCATCGGGACGCTCGCGCGCCCGGCGGGCGGCGGCACTGCGAAGCGTGGCGCCGTCCTCGCGTTCGGCGGTTCCGAAGGCGGCAGCTCGACCGGCGAGTTCTTCGCGTATTACCTGGCGCAGCTCGGCTACGTCTCGTTCGGCGTCGGCTACTTCGGCGAGCCCGGTCTATCGACCCACCTGGAGCGCGTGCCGCTCGAGATCTTGCGAGACGACCTGGAGCTCTTGGCCTCGCAGCCCGACGTCGACCCCGAGCGGATCGCGGTGCTCGGCGGCTCACGCGGCGGAGAGCTCGCGCTCCTGCTCGGAGCGCACTACCCCGAGCTCGTCTCGGCCGTCGTCGCACAGGTGCCCAGCGGCTACGTCTGGGGCGCGACCAGCGGCCAGCCGGTCACGGCGTGGACGTTCGAAGGCGCCGACGTCCCCTTCGTCCCGAGCTCGGGGGCGCTCGCCGACACCTACTACGAAGACGGCGAGCTCTACTACGTCTCGACGCCCGCGTTCCTCGCCGACATCGAGGCGGCCACGCCCGAAGAGCTCGACGCGGCGACGACACGCGCCGAGCTCGCTGACGGTCCTGTTCTTCTTCTCGCCGGCGAGGGGGACAACCTCTGGCCATCGTGCGTCCTCGCCGAGGTCGCGTTCGCGCGCCTCCAAGCGAGCGGCCATGTGGGTAAGCACGGCGACGAGTCGTACTGCTTCCCCGCCGCCGGGCACTTCATCGCCTTCCCTCCGGGATCGTCGACGCAGGACAGCACCGCGTACTACCACCCCGGCTACGACGTTTGGTTCGACGTCGGCGGAACGCCCGCAGGCAACGCCGCAGCGGAGCGCGCCGGCAACTCGGCGCTGCGAGCGTTTCTCGAGCGGTCGATCGGCGCCCGTTAGTCGCACGCAGGCGACCGGACATAAGCGCACAAGAGGCGCGAGGGCACCTCAGCGGATCCCCTACGAGAAGATCTTGTGGCCGTGCGGCTGCTCTGTATCTTCGGCAGCTTGGGCAATTTCTCAAAGGAGACGACTTGAGCACGCGACCATCTTTGCGTGGTCCGTTGACCGTGACGTTCCTTGCTCTCTCGCTCGGCCTGGGGTGCGGCGACGACACCGCACCAGACGGCGGCGGAGGGCAAGGCGCGGAAGGCAGCGGAGGGAGATCAGGACAGGGCGGTGGGACGACCACCGGCACCGACGTGACGAGCAGCACCACGGGCTCGAGCACGAGCTCGGCCGGCGGCGGAGGCGGGGGACAGGGAGGATCGGGCGGCGGAACGACGACGAACGACGGGCACCAAAGCACCGAGCTCGTAAGCGCGGGCGATGTCTGCGAGAGCCCGGGATATCGACTGGTCTACACGCTCGGACAGCCGACGACGAACCAGGAAACCATGACTTCGACCGGCTACCGCCTGCAGGGCGGCTTCGTCGGCGCAACAGGGAGTGTGCAATGAGGAAGAATGTCTTGTTGAGGTCTGCGATCGTCGCCGCGCTGATCAGCGCGTCGATGGCGACGGCGTCCGTCGCGTTGGCCGACGTCCCCCAAACGCTCACGCACCAAGGCCGGCTCTACGACGCGAACGGCGATCCCGTGAGCGGACTGGTGAGCGTGGAGTTCGCGTTCACCGACGCCGAGACCGGCGGCAACGTCGTATGGACCGAGACGCACGACATCACGTTCGACGACGGCTACTACTCCGTCGAGCTCGGCGGATCCTCGCCGTTCGGATCGCTGCTCGACGCATCGGCGCTCTGGATCGAGATCACCGTCGGCGACGATGCGCCGATGTCACCCCGCGGCAAGGTGCGCAGCGTCCCCTACGCGCTCGTCGCGAGCGACGCCGTCGGCGACATCAACCCGACGAGCATCACCGTAAATGGCACCACTGTCATCGATGACACCGGCGCATGGGTCGGCAGCCCGACGGGCCTCGTGGGTCCTGCGGGTCCGCCAGGTCCGCCCGGAGCTGACGGCGCTGACGGCGCTGACGGCGCGACGGGCCCAGCAGGTCCTGCTGGCGCCGTTGGTCCGGCGGGTCCGCCCGGCGCCGTAGGTCCGGCAGGTCCGATCGGTGCGACGGGCCCTGCGGGCCCCGCAGGTGCCGACGGGGCCGACGGAGCGACAGGACCGGCTGGCCCTCCTGGCGCAGTGGGCCCGGCGGGTCCGGCGGGTCCTCAAGGCCCCGCGGGCGCGGACGGCGCCGACGGAGCGACGGGACCGGCTGGTCCTCCTGGCGCAGTAGGCCCGGCGGGTCCGATAGGTGCGACGGGCCCTGCAGGTCCGGTCGGTCCGACGGGTGCCACTGGCGCAGTCGGTCCGGCGGGTCCGGCAGGTCCGGCGGGCGCAGTGGGTCCGGCGGGTCCGGCAGGTCCGATTGGGCCGATTGGGCCAGCGGGCCCTGCGGGTCCGGTCGGTCCGGCCGGCGCGATTGGCCCGGCGGGTCCGGCAGGTCCTGCGGGCGCAGTTGGTCCGGCGGGTCCGGCGGGCCCGATTGGACCGGCGGGCGCGCAGGGTCCTCAAGGTCCCGCGGGTCCTCAGGGTCCGCAAGGTGCGCAGGGCCCGCAGGGTCCGCAGGGCATTCCCGGCGTCATCTCGTCGGTGTCGACGTCGGGGTTCGGCAACTCTCCCGCCGCGACCCTCGCCTTCCTCGGGCCCGTCGTCACCGTGACCGTCGGAGCGAACCAGAAGGTCAGCGTCGTGGCGAACAAGGCACTGGGCTCGACCATCGCCTCCGGCGCGTTCGATCTGGACATTTGGATGTGCTCGCAGCTCAACGCCGATCCGCTCGTGCAACACGGCGCCGCGATCTTCGATCTTCGCGTGCCGCAAAACACGCGCGTCACCTTCGGCCTCTCCTGGGTGTTCACCGGCCTGGCGCCAGGGACGTACAACTTCGGCCTGTGCGGGATGTCGTCCAACTTCGCGAACTGGAACTCCAACGAGTTCGGCTACACGAGCGCGTTGACCCACTTGTGATTCGCCTCTGATCGGAGCTCGCGCGAGCTCGGTCCGCCCTTCGTGGATCGAGCTCGCGCGCGATCAAAGCGACCAGCGACGCGGGCGTGGTAAGGGACATGCCTCGAGACGGAGCCCATGGCGCGCGATCTGACGATTCCTGCATCCATCCTCATCGGCTGTTCCTTGATCGGTGTCGGGCTGTACTTCGGTTTGCGATCGCAAGCCCCGTCTCCGCAAACCAACGCACCGGCGCCATCGTCATCATCGGTGCCAGAGCCGCGTAAGGCGGACCCGGCGCCGAACACCGAACCGCCTCCTCAGCAGGGCTCGCCGGCGCCTGCTCCGACGGCCAACCAAGAAGCGGCAAAGAAGGCCGAAGCCGAAGCCGTCAAGGCGATCGCCAAGTTGAAGGCCGACTGGACGAAGAACTGCTGGGAGCCTGCGCTGAAAACCAAGGCCGAGCCGAAGACGAGCAAGTACAGGGTGAACCTCGCCATCAGCCCCGAAGGCAAGCTGATCGGCATCGGCTGGAACGAGCTTCGCGACGCTCCCTCGCGGCCCGACGTCGCGCAGTGCCTCCGCCAAGAGAGATTTACGCTCGACCTCACGCCGCCGGGCTCGGCGCTCAGCCTCGACATCCCCGTCGAGTTCCCCTGATCCGAGAAGCTGCTCTGTCTCTCACGACAGCTTCCCGATCCCCGGCACGAACCGCCCGACCTGGGCTGCGTAGCGGCGAAACGCGTCGCCGTGCTGTGCCAAGAGGTGCTGCTCTTCGGCGCGGACCTGCAGCGCGATCGTCTGCGCGATCGCAAGCGCGCCCATGACCGACCACGGCGAGGGTGCGACCGCTACGCTCCCCGCGAGCGCGATGAAGAGGCCCGCGTAGATCGGGTTTCGCACGTAGCCGTAGAGGCCGCTCGTCACGAGCGCCGTTGGCGCCGTGTCGATGCCGATGCGCCACGAGTCGCGCATCTGTGCTTGCGCCACGATCATGGCGGCAGTGCCCAGCGCGGCAGTCACGAGACCGCCAAAGAGCATCCAGCCCGGCACGGCCCATACGCCGACGGCTTCGGGCCCGAGAGCGACGTGGAGGACGGCCAACGCGACGGCGCCGGCCACGAGCGATGCGAGCGCCGTCTTCACCACCGGCTGAAACGCGTCCGCCGCGTTGGAGACGACGAGACCGGTTCGTCCGGTACGCAGGCGCATCCGAACCATCGGCACGACGAAGCCGAGCAAGAGAAAGGCGAAGACGGCGGCAGGGAAGATCGTTCGCGAGGTCATGGACCAGAATCTGAGGCTTTGCTCAGATCGTGCTACTCACCTGAGGCTGGCCGAATTTCGGCGCCGATCTCGCAGGTTATGTGCGCCGCTCCGCGGCTGCTCGGATCGCGATGCTACGTTGGCGCCGATGGCCAAGCCCCGCCTGGCGCTGCGTCGCAAGCCCGTGCTCGACCGCGGCAAGGACACGATGGACGACATCCTGAAGGCCGCGAGCCAGGTCTTCTCGAAGCACGGCTACGCGCACGGCACGACCAACCGCATCGCCGCGCGCGCGGGCGTCTCGATCGGATCGGTCTACCAGTACTTTCCAAACAAGGACTCGATCCTCCTCGCGCTCGTCCGCAAGCACATGGCCGAAGGGACGTCGCTCGTGCTCTCGATGCTGGGGGATCCTTCGGCGCTCTCCGAGGTCGCTCTCCCGGAGCTCGTCGAAAGGTTCGTTCGCGCGATGCTCGCGCTCCACGAAGAGGATCCGCGGCTCCATCGCGTGCTCTTCGAAGAGGCGCCGCATCCCAAGGCGGTCTGGGACGAGCTCGGTTCGATGGAGCGAACGATCTGTTCGGCGCTGGCCGGGATGCTCGGCGCACGCCCCGGGAGGAAGCTCGACGACCCCGAGCTGACGGCGTGGATCGTCGTGCAAACGGTCGAGGCGCTGGTCCACCGCTTCGTGATTTACCAAGCGGCCCCGGCCAAGCGGGAGGCCTTCGTGAGAGAGGCCGTGGTGCTCGTCTCGGGTTATTTGACAGCGCGCCACATTGGATGACCCGCGGAGCTTGGCCTGCTCGCTCACCATTGTGCGCGTGCAACGCTTCTGTATCTTCGGCAGCCTCGGCAAGTTGCCGAGAAGGAGGCGACTTGATCACGCAACGATCACTGCGTGGTCCGCTGTCGATGACCTTGCTTGCTCTGTCGATGTGGCTGGGGTGCGGCGACGACAGCTCCACAGACGGCGGCGGCGGGCAGGGCGCGGAAGGCAGCGGAGGACGAACGGGAAGCGGCGGCGCATCGGGTAGCACCACGGCCGCTACCAGTACGACCAGCAACACGACCGGCTCGAGCACCAGCTCGTCCGGCGGTGGCGGACAAGGCGGTTCAGGCGGCGGGATGACGTCGAGCGACGGACACGAGGGCACCGAGTTCGTGAACGCGGGCGAGGTCTGCGAGAGCCCTGGTTATCGCCTGGTCTACACGCTCGGACAGCCGACGACGAACCAAGAAACCATGACTTCGACCGGCTACCGCCTGCAGGGCGGCTTCGTCGGGGCAACGGGGAGTGTGCAATGAAGAAGAATGTCCTGTTGAAGTCGGCAATCATGACAGCCGTGGTATCGGCGTCGGTGGCGACCGCCTCGGTCGCGTTTGCCGACGTCCCGGCGACGCTCACCCACCAAGGCCGGCTCTACGACGCAAACGGCGATCCTGTTAACGGACCTGTCAGCATCGAGTTCGCGCTCGCGGACGCCGAAACGGGCGGCAACATCGTGTGGAGCGAGACGCACAACGTCACGTTCGACGACGGCTACTACTCGGTCGAGCTCGGCAGCGCGACGCCGTTCGGCAGCACCTTCGATGCTCAAGCGCTCTGGGTCGAGATCAGCGTCGGGAGCGACCCGCCCATGTCACCGCGCGGCAAGGTGCGAAGCGTCCCGTACGCGCTCGTCGCGAACGACGCCGTTGGTGACATCAACCCCACGAGCGTCACCGTGAACGGCACCACCGTCATCGACGACACCGGCGCCTGGGTCGGCGACACCACGGGCCTCCAAGGTCCGCCTGGTCCCGCGGGTCCCGCGGGTCCGCCAGGCGCGGTAGGGCCGGCGGGTCCGACGGGCGCCGTAGGTCCGGCCGGGCCGACGGGGCCGGCCGGGGCGACGGGGCCGGCGGGGCCGGCAGGTGCTGCAGGTCCTCCGGGTGCGGTGGGTCCTGCGGGTCCGGCGGGTCCTGCAGGTCCGGCGGGTCCGGCCGGCGCGATTGGTCCTGCTGGCCCGGCGGGTCCCGCTGGCCCCGTCGGTCCTCAAGGTCCTCAAGGTCCCGCAGGCCCGATCGGTCCTGCAGGTCCGCAAGGCCTACAGGGCCTGCAAGGCCCGCAAGGTCCGCAGGGCCCAACGGGTGCGACCGGTGCGACGGGTCCGCAGGGACCGAGCGGCGTGATCTCGTCCGTCTACGCGAACGGCTTGGGTGCGGACCCTGTCGACAGCACGACGCTGACGTATGCGTTCATCGGTGTCACCGCGACGATCAACGTCACCGCAGCGAACCAGGCGCTGCACGTCACCGCAACCAGGGCGCTGGGAAGCACCGCGGCAGCGGGAGCGAACAACCTTCGGCTCGCGATTTGTCGGCGGGTCTCGGGCAGCGGCGCGACGCCGGTCGACAACGGCGCCGACTACCTCGGAAACCTGCGCGTCGGCCAGAACCAGCGGCTGGCCTTCACCTTGAACACGCGGTTCGCAAACCTCCCCGTGGGAAGCTACGAGGTTGGGCTTTGCGGCTTCACGACCGTCGCGGGCCAAGCAGCCAACTGGAACAGCAACGAGTGGACGCGGGTGACCGCATTCGTCGCCACCCAGTAGCGCTGAACCGAAAACACGCAAAGACGGCTCGGTCCGCGCTCTCGCGGGCCGAGCCGTTTCTCTCCGCCCTTCGCGCGACGAGGGTGATCAGCCTTCCGAGCTGGGAGGCTCGCTCGCCGGCACCTTGCCGGAGTCGGGCGCGATCTCTTGCGAGCTCGGCACCTCATCCTCACCATGGTGCGTGTCGCCGAAGTGGTGAGCGAACGATCGCGTGGCGCGGCGGGTCCTGACGAACTCGGCGAACGCTACGAGCGTGTCGAGATCGCGAGGACCGAGCGAGTCGGAGATATCGCGGAGCGTCTTGCGGAGGGACTCGGCGCTGCGGCCCCGACGATCCGGGGAGCGCGGTGCTTCGGCCGAAGGTGCTTCTGCACCAGCTGCAGGAGGTGCACCGGACGGGCTGACGGGAGCCGGCTCCGGCGTCCACACGGGACGGGGGACCGGCGCGAGCGCGTGCGCGGAGAGCCACGCCTCCATGAAGATGCGGAGCCGCTCGGACCGGAACGAGAACCAGCGCTCGCGCTCGGGGCCGTAGGCCATGAGCACGTCCTTGAAACGCCGGAACGCGCCCTTGCCGTCGATGGCTTGCGTGAGCTTGCCCTGGAGATCCGGGTCCTCGACCATCGGGATGTACCGCTCCATCCAGCGGTATTGCTCGCGAGAGCTGACCGGATCGATGCGGAGATAGTTCGAGTCGGCGGCGATCCGAGCGTGCATCTGCGGATCGGCGATGCCGTCGACGATGCGGAGCACGTCGCCGGTCACCAGGTGGAGGTACGAGTGCACCTCGGGCGCGTTGTTCTCGAACGCGTCCTCGAGCGCCTCCCAATCGACGGGCACATCTCGCGTCGGGGTGCCCGGCGCGACCTGCGAGGGCATGGTCGGATCGGCTTGATCCGCGGAGAGCTCCTCGGGCTCATCCTTACGTGTGACTCGTCGAAGCGGTGGTCTCATCGGAACGAACGGGCTGCCGCCTTGGGAGGTGGGCGCAGCGTGCGCGTCAGAGGGAACTTCAAGGACAACGCGGCGAAGGGCCGCTGACTGTGGACGATTCATATCACCGTATCTCCCCGTGTGCAGGGACAACCAGGCCGCCCTGCCCGACATTCCACACACCGTGCCAGTCGAGAGAGAGAAGACGGCAAGACGCCTGCCGACGACTTCGTGAGCGCTCTCACGAATGAAAAGCGACCTCGTTCGGCCGTTGGCGCGGCCCTGGGCACCTGTGCAAGGGTGCCCGCTCGGCTTTCGTGAAGCCGAAGCGCGGGCTCGCTCGCGCTCAGGTCGAGCGCGCTCGCCCCACCGCCGCTTGCCAGCTCGAGAGTGCGCGTGCTCGGTCGGCGTCGGAGAGCGCAGGAGAAAAGGTACGGTCGGCTTTGGCCATACGGGCGGCGTCGGCCGGCGTGGCGAAGAGGCCGACGCCGACGCCGGCGAGCATCGCTGCGCCGCGGGCCGTCGACTCGAGCTCGGCGGGCCGCTCGATGACGACGCCCGTCACGTCGGCCTGGAACTGCATCAAGAGGTCGTTGGCTGCGGCGCCGCCGTCGACCCTGAGCTTGCCGATCTTTGCGCCCATATCGCCCTGCATCGCGGCCAAGAGATCGGCCACCTGGAACGCCACGCCTTCGAGCGCCGCGCGCGCGATGTGAGCGGCCGTCGTTCCGCGGGTAATTCCACAAACCAGCCCCCGTGCGTGGGCGTCCCAGTGGGGCGCGCCGAGCCCCGCGAGGGCAGGAACGAAGACGACGCCGTCACTCGAGGGAACGCTCCTCGCGAGGGCCTCCACCTCGGCGGCGGTCTTGATGAGACCGAGACCGTCCCGCAGCCACTGCACCGCGGCGCCGGCGATGAACGAGCTGCCCTCGAGGGCGTACCAGACCTCATCGCCTACCTGCCAAGCGACCGTCGCGAGGAGGCCCGTCTTGCTCGCCTTGGGTGACGTGCCGACGTTCGTGAGCGCAAAGGCGCCCGTGCCGTAGGTGCACTTCGAGTCGCCGACGGAGAAGCAGGCTTGGCCGAAGAGGGCCGACTGCTGGTCGCCTGCGATGCCGGCGATGGGGAGCCCATCCGGCAATCCTGGAAACCCTTTGGTCTCGGCGATCCTTCCCGCGGACGGGACGATGTCTCCGAGGACGCTTCGCGGGACACCGATGAGCTCGAGCATGACGTCGTCCCACGCGCGGCTTCGGAGGTCCATCAGCAGCGTCCGCGACGCGTTGGTGACGTCGGTGGCGAGGCGAGCCCCGCCCGAGAGCTTGTAGACCAGGTAGGTGTCGATCGTCCCGAACGCGAGCTCGCCCTTTTCGGCGCTCTGCCGAACCCCCGAGACGTTGTCGAGCATCCACGCGAGCTTGGTGCCGCTGAAGTAGGGATCGAGCACGAGGCCCGTCTTGTCGCGGACGAGCGGCTCTTTGCCGGCGGCCTTCAGGCGCTCACAGATCGACGCGGTCCGGCGGTCTTGCCAAACGATCGCGCGGTGGACGTGCTTTCCCGTCGCCCGATCCCAGAGGAGCGTCGTCTCGCGCTGG
>JBGTSH010000186.1:0-20505 GCA_041940405.1 Polyangiaceae bacterium | reverse complement strand
ACTTCGAGACCGACGGCGACCTCGCGGTCGCTTGACGAGGAGAGAAGAGGATGAGTGGCTTTGGCCCGAAGGCGTTTGGCACGTGGCGGGCGGGGCGCAGCGACTGGCGGCTGCAGGTCCTGACCGTCTTCTCGCTCTCGGTCGCCTTCGTTTGCTTGGCGGCATCGCTCCTCGTCGTGACGAACATCGAGGCGCTTCGCGATCGCTGGTCGCGCGCGGGCCGCGCCACCGTCTACCTCAAGGACGGCACCAAGGAGCCCGACGTCGCAGCGCTCTCGCAAGCGCTCACGCAGACCACGGGCGTCTCGCGCGTGCGACAGGTGTCGAGCGAGGAGGCCCGCCGCGAGGTCGTGGCAGCCGATGACACCCTCTCGGCGCTCCCGGCGCGCGCGTTCCCCGCTTCGATCGAGGTAGCGTTCGACGACTCGGTCAGCGACGAGCAGCTCAAGACGATCGCCCTCAAGCTCCGCGCCCTCCCGTCGGTCGAGTCGGTCGAGACCTACGAGCGCTGGACCGAGCGCCTCTCGTCGGTGCTCGGCGGCGGGGTCACCGCCGCCGCCTGCCTCGCGTTCATCGTGCTCGCGGCCGTCGTGAGCGTCGTCGCCTCGACGATGCGACTGCTTCTGCAGCGGCGAAAGATCGAGGTCGAGGTACTTCGCCTCGTCGGCGCCACCGACCGCTTCGTGCGACGTCCCTTCGTCCTCGAAGGGGCAACGCAGGGCGCCGCCGGCGCAGCCCTCGCACTCGCCATGCTCGGCATGATGTTCCTCCTCGTGCGGCAGCGTTTCGACCATCACCTCGCCAACCTCCTCGGCGTGATGCCGAGCTTCCTCCCCTGGCCGATGGTCCTCGGAATGGTCGCGCTCGGCGGAGCGCTCGGCGCGACCACCGCGTTCTTCAGCCTCCGCAGGCTCACGAGCGTCTGAGATGAAGAAGCTCGGCACCGCCGCCTCCCTGCTCGCTCTGGCGCTCGCGACCGGCGTCGCCGTCGGCGATCCCGCGGTGCGTGATCCGCTGGGGCAGCTGCGCGAGCCGGCGGATCCGACGGCGGCCGCCCACGCGCCGATCGTCCCGCCGCCGACCTCGCCGTACGAGATCGAGTCCGCCCTCAAGAAGTACGACGAGGAAGAGAAGCGGATGCAGACCGAGCTCGCGAAGATCGAAGAGGACCTCGGCATCCTCGACGAGCGCGTCGTCGCTCGCGGCAAGACCTACTTCAAGCAGGTCCGAGCGGGCCTCTTGCCTGCGGGCGGCGGCTTCGACGAGCTCGTCGATCATGCCGCGCGCGTCGAACGGACCCGCCTCGCGCTCACGCGAGACCTCGATGCGCAGAAGGCTCTCCGCAAGCGCCGCGACGCGCTCTCGGATCGCATGACCCGACTCAAGGTCGAGCGCGCGCCGCTCGCCATGCAGCGCGAAGCCGTCGCCAAGGCGAAGGGCATGATGCGCATGGCCGACGAGCGGCGGGCCTCTTTCGACCGCGCATTCGAGAGCTCGAGCGCGCCGCCCGACTACGTCGCGATCTACGGCGCCGACGTGAGCCCCGGCGACGGAGGCGCGAGCGAAGCCTTCACCTCGCTCTACGGGCGGCTTCCGCTACCGATTGCGGGCCGCGCCGAGGTGAAGAAGCTCGACGGATCGAGCGCCGGCGGTCCCGCCCTCGAGCTTCGAGCCGCCGGCAGCGCATCGGCCCGCAGCGTCGCCGCCGGCCGCGTCGTCTTCGCGGACGACTACCAAGATCTCAAGATCACCGTCGTGATCGATCACGGCGAGCGCCACTTCTCGATCTACGGCAACCTCGAGCGCGCCGACGTCAAGGTCGGCGACAACGTGCCGCGAAGCGCCCCCCTCGGGCCTGTGGCTCCCCGCGGCTCCGACGGCGCCCTCCTCTACTTCGAGCTGCGCAAAGACGGCCGGGCGATCGAGCCTGCTCCCTGGTTCGGTCTCTGATTTTACCTTTGCTCCGCGTCCGGTGTCGGATGCGAGTGCATAGGCTTCTCGTTCTCTCGAGCCTCGCGGCTCTAGCTCTCGGCTGTAGCGAAGACGAAAGAACGTCCGCCGGCTCGGGTGGCGGCAACGCAGGCGGCGCGAGCAGCACGGCCGGCGCCGGAGGCGGCACCGGCGGCAGCGCAGCCTGCCCCACAGATGCGACGCCGAGCGAAACGGTCGTCATCACCGACCGAGGCGCGGTCGAGGGCATCGCAGAAGGAGACGTCATCGTGTTTCGCGGCATCCCCTACGCCGCGCCGCCGATCGGCGAGCTTCGCTTTCGTCCGCCCGAGCTCCCGGCGTGCTTGGAGGGCACCCTCGCCGCGAGCGCCTACGGCCCCGTCTGCCCACAGCTCGAGAAGAACGGCGACTTCGTCGGCGACGAAGACTGCTTGACGCTCAACGTCTTTCGTCCGCGGGCAGACGCCGCACCGCGAGCCGTCCTCTTCTACGTACACGGCGGCGGCAACATCTCCGGGTCCGCCAGCAACACCGTGGTTCCCGGCGTCGTCCTCTACGACGGGAGCAAGCTCGCCGAAGAACAGAACGTTGTCGTCGTCACGATTCAGTACCGCCTCGGTGCGCTCGGCTTCTTGAACCAAGCTGCGCTCGATGGCGAAAGCGCCGACGGTGTCTCGGGCAACTACGGCACCCGCGATCAAGTCGCCGCGCTCGAATGGGTACGGCGCAACATTGCGGTGTTTGGCGGCGATCCCGGCCGCGTCCTTCTGTTCGGCGAATCGGCCGGCGCGGTCAACACGTGCACCCTCCTCACCTCGCCGCTTGCGTCAGGACTCTTTCACGCGGCGCTCATGCAAAGCGGTGGCTGCCGTCAGCCGCCCGCCGAGGTCTCACGCGTCTGGATGGATGAGAAGGTCGCCGACAGCTCGTGCGGTGGCGCTGCAGATCCGGCGGCCTGCCTTCGCGGGCTCTCGGCCGAGCAAATCGTCACCCAGCTTCCTGGTGCGCTCGGTGTGTTCGACGTCTCGTTCTCACCCGATGGTCGCTATGGGCCGGTCGTCGACGGTGTCGTGCTCCCCAAGTCCCCGGAGACTGCGCTCGCCGACGGCACGTTCGAGCACGTGCCTTTCGTCGTCGGTGCGAACGCCGAGGAGCTCGCCTCGCTCATCACCACGACGGTCGAGACGGACGCCGAGTATATCGCGGCAGTCGAGGCCGCCATGGCTCCGTTCGGGGCGCAGGCGACCGAGGACGCGCTCGCGCTCTATCCTTCGTCCGGCTATCCGTCGCCGCAGGATGCGCTCGTGGCGTTCATTTCGGATCAACGCTTCGTCTGTCCGTCGCGTCGCATCGCCGAGGTCGCATCGGGGCACGGCTCGCCCGTGTACCGGTACTTCTTCCGTCGGCGCGCCGACGCACCGATGGGCCCCAAGCCGGCGCAGCACGGCATCGAGCTACTCTACCTCTTCGGTGTGCTCGAAGACATTCCGGGGTTCTCGCCCGCGGCCGCAGACGTCGCTCTCGCTACCGACATGCGCGGCTACTGGAGCAGCTTGGCGATCGGCGGCGTGCCCGGAGCAGAGGGCGCACCTCTGTGGCCGCTCTACGATCCGCAGCTCGACAACACGCTCGTGCTGGATGCCCCCATCTCCGTCGAGAACGGCATCCGAACCGCCGAGTGCGACTTCTGGGAGAGCCTGATCCCGCCCGGTTGACGCTAAGCTCATCGTCGCATGCAGCGCGGCGGGCTCTCTCGACGAACGCTCCTCGGCACCTTCGCCGGGCTCGCGGTCGCGTGCTCGAGCCGATCGGCCCCATCCGGCGACAAGCCCGCCGCGCCCTCCGGAGGTTGGCACGATCTCGAGTTCGCGGCGGCAAACGGTCTCGAAGCCCAGCGAGCGCTCGTCTACGTCCCCGAAGGCTCGGCGTCGTGGCCGGTGCTCATCGCCCTCCACGGCCGCGGTGAGGCGGGGCGCGGCCTTCGCGCCGGCGCGTACGGATGGCGCGACGAATACGATCTCGGCAAGGCGCTCGATCGTCTCAAGACGGGTCACCTCGACTCGGACGACGCCGGGCACATGCTGTCCGCCGGCCGTCTCGAAGCGCTCAACAAGTCGCTCGCGAGCAAACCGTGGGGCGGCTTGATCGTCGCTTGCCCGTACACGCCCGTTCCCACCGGCCGCGCGCCCTCCGACGCGGCACCGTTCGCGCGCTTTCTCACCGAGGTGCTCGTTCCCAAGATCGGCGAGCTGCGCGGCGCGCCGATCAAGCGCGAAGAGACCGGGATCGATGGCGTCAGCATGGGCGGCCGCTACGCGCTTCAAATCGGGCTCGGAGTCAGCAGCGCGTTCGCTTCGGTCGGCGGTCTGCAGCCCGCGATTCAAGTCGGCGAAGCCGACGCGTTCGCCGATCTCGCCGCGCAGACGGTCGCCAAGAGCCCGACAACGATTCGCCTCGTTTCCAGCGAAGGCGATCCTTTCCTCGAGGCCACCCGCGCCCTCGCCGCCGCCCTCGCAGCACGCAAAGTCGCATCCTCGGTCGTCGTGACCCAGGGCCCGCACGATTACGTCTGGAACCAGGGCCCCGGCTCGATCGAGCTCGCGCTCCACCACGAGCGCGTCCTCCGCGGTCTTCCAGCGCCCTGAGCAACCACGCTCCAGCGCTCGCTCCCTCGCCCTCGCCCTCTCCCTCCTCCCTCTCCCGGAGGGCCTTCCCCCTTTTTGCCCTGTCCACTCCTCGATACTTTTGGGAGAAGTATCGAGGAATGGACAAGGCGAAATCGGAGATCCCCCGAGTTCCGGCATTCGTCGAAGCCGAGTCGCGAGGCATCACGCAGGACAAGGAGCGCTTCGCGTTGTGGGCGCAGCTCGTGTACGTGAGGGAAGGCTTCTTGAGCGTGACAAGCCCGTCAGCTCGATACGCCGCTACACCCGGGCATGCGGTCTTCATACCGGCGGGGGTCCCGCACAGGCTGATCTCACCGCTGGTCGGGAACCGCTTGGTCGAAGAGCTTCTGCTCGCCGCACAAGCGGCAGGGGATGCCTACGCCGACGAAGGCCCAGAGGCGCGCCTGGTCCAGGTCCTTCTGGATCGGGTCGCGACGCTCGAAACCCGGCCCTTCTTTCTTCCTACCGTCACGGATCCGACCCTCTTCCGGATCCTCGACCGCATCGCCAAGTTCCCGCCGAAGCGCGCCAACCTCGATGCTTGGAGCGCCGAGACCGGGCTGAGCGCCAAGACGGCCGCCCGCCGATTCGAGGCGGAGACGGGAATGACGTTTCGAAACTGGCATCAGCGACTGCGAATGCTTCACGCGCTCGAGCGGCTCGCGGACGGCGACAGCGTGAGCCTCGTCGCCACGGAGCTCGGGCACATGAACCTCGCGGCGTTCAGCGCAGC
Source organism: Polyangiaceae bacterium (assembly GCA_041940405.1). Lineage (GTDB taxonomy): Bacteria > Myxococcota_A > Polyangia > Polyangiales > Polyangiaceae > Xiheicaenibacterium. The sequence goes on along the minus strand of JBGTSH010000186.1, from coordinate 15,156 downwards.
ATTTCGGCGCGCGCTGGGTGTCCCGCCAACGACTTTCGTCGGGCGGCGGTCAGCGTAGAAGCGTTCGCACAGCAGGGTCCCGACGTGAGCCTCTCGCCGGTTGAGCCGTCCGAAGGCGCATGCACCGAACGACTCGGGCGCTGTTGGCTGCCGTAGCGGTGGCCGCGGCGGGTTGCGCCTCCACATCTGCGCCGAGCGCACAGGCGCCAGGGCCAGAGCCGTATGTTTCGTCGCCGCTCATTCCACTGCCGCCGCCGAGCCCGTGGGCGGCGGCGGCGGTCGCGGCACAGACCGTCGTGAACCAGGTGGCCGAGCTGCCGTGCCCTCCGCCGAATCTGCCGCCCGAGGTGGCGTCGAAGGTCGACTGCGCTGCGATGAAGCGTTTCGCCGAGGCGACGATCTTCGTGCCGCGTGAGATCACGCGAGGAACGCTGCCGCCAGCAGTGGATCTGCGTGCGCATGGGCTCACCGGCCCGACGAAAAACCAGGGCTCGGTGGGTGCGTGCGCCGGGTTCGCTGTGTCGACGGTGCTCGACAACGCAGCAAGGCGGCTCGGCAGGGCCGAGGTCGTCTCGCCGCTGCATGTGTTCGCTACCTACGCGCCGACCGACGACATGAGTCGCGCACTGAAGCACCACGCGTTCACGCTCGAGCCTGTCTGGCCTTGGGAGCCGTCGCGCGCATGCCGCTTTGCGCAGGAATACCAGGGCGAAAATTGCCGCGCGGAGTTCGGCATCGTCCCGGGATCGGCAGCGAGCGATCCGCAGGTCTTGGCAGAGAAGCGAAACGCCGACGCCTCGGGACGATTGCGCATCATGGGCTACGAAGAAATCAGCGGGCAGGATCCGGATCAGATCGCGCTCGTGCTCGCAAGCGGCGAGGCCATCTATGCAGCGTTTCGGTTCGACGGTGATGCCTGGGGATCCGTGACCGCCGAGAACGATCGCCTCCGGTACTACTCGCCGGAGGGCACGGAGATCGGGCACGCGGTGACGCTCGAGGGCTACCGCTGGACGCCGAACGGGCGCGAGTTCTTGTTTCACAACAGTTGGGGCCCCGGCTGGGGCCGCAACGGCTACGCGTGGATGAGCGAGATGATGGTCCGCACGCATTTGGGGAACGCGTACCGGGTGATCGCGACCGATGCGTCGGTTCCGCCGCCGCCGAGCCTGCCTACGTGGCCTTGGCCCTCGATGCCAGCGCAGCTGCCCGCGCAGCTCCAGCTTCCGGCGGAGCTTCAAAGCTGGTGGCCCGCGGGTCTGCCGCGACCGTTCTAGAGCGCACCAAACTTCCATGCCGCCTCCAAATTCGGTGTGCTACCCACGAGCGCGAGACATTTCTCGCGCACGATGACCCTCCCGCTCGCCCAGGAACTGCCCGAAGACGTCACGGCGGTGCTCGTACCGCTCGAGACGATCGCCGCGGCACGCAGCAAGCCGTCGGGGCGTGCGTCGACAAAAGCAGGCTCACGCGCGACCCGCTACGGCGGCAAGGCCATCATGCTGGCGGACCTCGCGTCGGAGGGGCTTCCGGTCCCGCCCGGATGGGTCATCGACGCGCGCACCTTTCAGCGGTTCGTCGATGAGGCGCTGCCGAAAGGACACGACATCGCGTCGCTCTTGAAGCTCGCGGGCACGCGCGAGGGCACCGATCGCTCCGCCCGCGCGCGCGACCGCATCCTCAAGTCGACGCTGCCGGCGGACGTGTCGCGCGCACTCGAGGCTTTGTGGAACGCCGTCGCGCCGAGCGCGCCGTGGGGGCTCTCGGTTCGCTCGAGCGCGACATGCGAAGACGCGCGCGGCTCGTCGCTGGCGGGGCTCGCAACATCGATCCTCGGCGCGCGCAGCCCGGACGCGCTCGAGGACGCAGTCCGCCAGGTGTGGGCGAGCTTGTACCTGCCGCGAACGCTCCTTTATCTCCAGCGGTGGGGCACCAAGTCGGTCGCGATGGCGGTGCTCCTCATGCCGGTGGTGCGAGCGCGCGCCGCCGGCGTTCTCTTCACGGCCCCGCCGACCGGGCTCGAAGGTGAGCGGTGGCGCGCCGACGAGCGACTGGTCCACGCAACCTGGGGGCTCGGCGCGCCGATCGTCGACGGTGCGAACGTCGTCGACACCTATCGCCTCGACGCGCGGGGCGAGCTTGTCGAAGCCGTCGTAGCCGACAAGACCACCGAGCTCGTGGTCGCGGGAGGCGAGCTGGTGGCGCGCCCCGTCACCGACGACCGCCGACGCCTGCCTGCGCTGTCGCCCCAGGCGCTCTCGGGGCTCGCCGCGGTGGCGCGACGGCTCGTGGCACGCGAGCGCGACGCGCTCGACATCGAGTTCGCGGTCGACGGCGCGGATGATGAAGACCGTATCGTCATTCTTCAGGCGCGCCCGATCACCGGCGGCGTCTTCCCGGAAGGCGGCACCGAAGAGACCGTTTGGTCGCGCGCCAACGTGGGCGAGGCGCTGCCCGGCGCCGCGACGCCGCTTACCTGGTCGGTTGCGCGCGGCTTCTCGGACCACGGCTTCCGCGCGGCGTTCGACGCGCTCGGGTGCAAGGTGCCCAAAGGCGCGGTGCTCGTCGCGAACGTGAACGGGCGCTTCTACCTGAACCTGAGCGCGTTCATGGACATCGCCGGTCAGGTCCCCGGGCTCTCGCCACGATCGCTCCTCGAGCAGAGCGGCGGCGCGCCCGAGTCGATCGTCCAGCGGCTCGAGGCCCGCGCGGCGAACGTGTCGAAGCGCGGCTTCTTCATCCGCGCGCCGCTCGCGCTGCCCGGCCTGTTCAAGAGGCAGCTCCGCCTCGAGCGTGAGGTCGCCGCTTGGGAGGCCGAGGCCGAGCTCCGGCGCCGGCGCCTCGTCGAGATGGACCTCGGCCTCTTGCCCGACGACGCGCTCGCGCAGACGCTGACGGGCGGCTTCGACCTGCTGGTCTCCGCGGGCGAGCTCATGCTGACATGTGCGTCATCTTCACTGGCGGCGCATCTCGCGCTCACCAGCACGTTGTCACGACTGGTGAGGCTGCGTGACGCACGCGGCGAGGGCGTGCTTCCGCACGACGCGCGCCACGAAGCGTCGCGCTCGGCGCAAGCTCTCATGGGCGGAATCGCCGAGGTGGAGAGCGCCAACCCCGGCCTCGCCCTCCTCCGCGTGGCGCGCATCGCACGCCGCGAGCCCGAGGCATCGGAGATCGTTCTGGCCGGAACGGCCAAGAGCATCAACGACCTCCCCGCCGGACCGACGCGCGCTGCGCTCCTCGAGTTCCTCGAGAGCTTCGGCGACCGCGCCGTCCGCGAAGCCGAGCTGATGACGCCGCGCTGGCGCGAGGATCATCCTTCCCTCCTCTCGATGCTCGCCGCGGCGCTCCGCGGCCCCGAGATCGATCCCGACGCCGGCCCCGCCCGAGCGCGTGCGCTCGCCGATCGCGAGCTCGCTCGGCTCGAGGGCATGCTCACCGGCATCGAGGTGACTGCGATCCGCGCGCTCGTCGGGCTGAGCCAGACGTACACACGCCTCCGAGAGCGCATGCGCGCCTGGGTGACCCGAACGCTGGGCCTCCTCCGCATGATCGCGCTCGACATCGATCGCCGGCTCGAGCGCATCGATCCGACGCTCGCCCCCGGCAGCGTCTTCTTCTGCACATTCGACGAGCTGGTCGCCGCGCTCCGCGTCGGCCGCGCCGACATTGCGCACATCATCCGGCTCCGCCGCGCCGAGTACCAACGCGACGCCGCGCGGCCCGACCCGCCGGCGACGTTCGTGGGACGCCCGCCGCCGGTGACGCTCCCACCGTCGGCCGCGCCTCGTCTCAATGGCCTCGCTGCGAGCCCGGGCGTCGTCGAGGGGCCGGCGCGCGTCATCGTCGCCGGAAGCACCGGCAACCATCTTCGCGGTCCCGACGTCGCGGCCCCGCTGAACCCCGGCGAGATCCTCGTCGCGCGCGCCACCGACATCGGCATGTCGCCGCTCTTTCTGCTCGCTGCCGGCGTCGTCACCGAGCTCGGCGGTCCGCTCTCGCACGCTGCGATCGTCGCGCGCGAATACAGCGTCCCCGCCGTCGTCAACGTCGAGGGCGCCACGCTCAGCATCCGCACCGGCGATCGCATCCGCGTCGACGGCGATCGCGGCGTCGTCGAAAAGCTCGGCGCCGCGGCGACGCCGACCGGCGAGCCACGGCGCGAGCCGGAGTCATGACCGAGGCGCTCCGCGTCCTCTTCTCGTCTCGGGATTTCGTCATCGTGGACAAGCCTGCGGGCATCCCGACCGAGCCCGGCAAGGATCGCGGCGAGAGCCTGCGCGATCGCGTCGCGTCCTGGATCGCCGATCGAGGCGAGCGCGGACGCGGCGAGCCGCACGCAGTCTCCAGGCTCGACACCAACGTCACCGGCGCCGTCGTCTTCACTCGGTCGTCCCAGGGCGCGAAGCTCCTCGCCGCGGCGAAGGAGCGCGGCGAGTACCGCCGCGTTTACGTCGCGCTCGCCTGCGGCACGATCCAGCCCGAGGGCACATGGCGAACGCCTGTCGCCGGGCTCGACGCCGAGACGTCCTTTCGAGCGCTCGGCGTCGCCGGTCCCGGCCGAAAACCCGTCACGCTCCTCGAGGCACTGCCGCGTACCGGCCGCACGCACCAGATCCGGATTCATGCGTCGAGTGCCGGCGTCCCGCTCGCGGGCGATCGCCGCTACGGCGGCCCGAGCACGGTCGCGACACCTACCGGAGCCATGATCTCCGTCTCACGCCCGATGCTCCACGCGCTCGCCGTCTCGTTTCCGGACGCTTCCGGCGCGCGGGTGATCGCGACCGCGCCGGTGCCCGCCGACATGGCTGCGCTGTGGTCAGCCCTCGACGGGCGGCCGGAAGCGTGGGAAGAGCCGTAACGATCATGAGGCGCCGCCTCTTCGCCGCTACGTTGCTCGGCTCCGCCGTGGGGGCCGGCGCCGTCGTGCTCCTCGGCGGGCCCGTGGTCGACGCGCTGGCGGACCCGCCGCGCGAGGGCTTTCCTCCTGATCCGCCGGCCAAGGCGAACACCAAGCAGTGGGTGTTCCAGATCATCGCCAAGCAGGGCGTGCCCTCGATCGGCAAGATCACGCCTGTCACGCTCAAGAAGGCCGAAGGCACCGCGCGCGTCATGGGGCGCTACGCGCTCGAATTCTACGTCGGCACCGAGATCCTCGATCGCCTTCGCTTCAACGTCCCGCTCGGCGGCGACGGGCCTCGTCCAGGCGACGACCAGCCCGGCAAGAGCCGGCCGAAGTTCCGCGCCAACACCAAGTTCTTCATTCGCATGGCCGACAACTCGCGTACGACGCGGCTGCGCTTCGTCGATCGCGCGACCGGAGACGTGACGGTCTTCCTTTGGCCGCCGGACGGAACCGGAAAGCTGCAGCTCGCCAACCCCGAAGCGAGCGCCGATGGGGGAACAGCTGACGGAGGAACAGCCGACGGCGGAGCAGCAAAGGATGGCGGCGCGCCCAAGGACGGCGGCGGTCCCAAAGCTCCTCCGAAGGACGCGGGCCCCCCGAAGGACGCGGGTCCCCCGAAGGACGCGGGTCCCCCGAAGGACGCGGGCCGGCACAATCCTGCGGAGCCGTGAGTGGGCAACCCTCGCCGCGCGCTCTTCACCGCCAAGCTCGAGGCGCTCGAGGTCGCGCGCGGCAACGACGGTTGGCTTCGCGGTAACCCCGAGCCGGTGCTCCTGCTCGCCGCCGGCCGCATCGGACCGAAGGGACCGCACCTCGAGTCGCGGCACATCGCGCGCTTCCCGACGCCCGATGTCATCCCGACGACGGCGCTTCCCGTCGACCAGCTCCGCCTGACGGCCGATCATCGCGGAGCCCGGTCGAGCTTCTTCCTCCTCGCGCTCGCGCTCGAGCATGACAGCGGCGAGGACATCTCCCGCATCTACGGCGCGCTCGAGTCGCTTCCCCGGTGGAGCTTCGTCCCCCACGGGCCGGACCCCGAGCCGCTCGATCTCGGCGAGGCATGCGTGCGCCTCGGGGGCGTCGCGACGCGCATCGAGCCGATGCTCGATGGCCGGCATCTCACCTTCGAAGAGGACGAAATGGTCGGCGGCGCCTTCATCGGGGCTCCGACGCACGAATCGAAGCGCGCCACGGTGCGGCTGCACTTCCTGTCGCCCGACGAAAAGAACGATTGGACGGCGCGCGTGATCCTCACCGTTCGCGGCCAGCGCTGACTCGTCGCTTCACCGCTCGGCAAAGCCGCGCGTTCGCATTCGCTTGCCGACGATCGCGAGCGCGGCGAGGTGGTGCCGCCGCACCGTCGCGTTGCTGATCGACAGCGCCGCGGCGACCGAGTCGAAGTCTTTGTTCTCGAAATAGCGAAGCTCGATGAGCTTGCGCTCGTACTCGGGGAGCGAGGCGATGACCTCACGCAGCGCGGCGATCAGCGCGGCGTAGTGCGCCGCCTCGACCACGTGCTCCTCATCCGCGGTCGCCATGACGGCGCTCGCGATCCCGAGCGCCATCCTCGCGGCCGCTTGATCCGTCAGGTCTTGCAGCTGCGCGCGCGTCGTCTCGTCGTTGTCGGCCCACACGTCGCCCGGATCGCGCACGTCGGCGAGCGAGCCGTAGCTGTCCTCACGCGCCTTCTTGATCACGCGCCCGCGTTGGTGACGCGACTCGGACTTGTACGCCTTGTAGAGCTCACGCTGCACGATCACCCAGGCGTAGCCGTCGAACGGCGTCTCCTTCGAGGGATCGAACCGCTGCGCCGCCGCGCAGAGCGCGAGGTGCGCCACGCTCCGTAGCTCGTCCGGCGGCAAGATGTGGCGGCCCGCCGCGCCCCGCACCGCGCGGTCGACGACCGTGCTCGAAGCAACGAGCGCGGCTTGCTCGGGCGTCAGCGTCGGAGAGTGCGACACCGTCTCCGCCGTCAGCCCTCGCCCCCGGCGGACCGCTTGCCGCCCCCGCCCTCGGAAGCCCCTTGGGAAGCGTCTCCCCCATCGAGGAGACTCTGCTCTTCACTGCGGATCGGCGCCTTGGCAGGGCCCAGACGCTTCCTCAAGAGCGCGGCGATCGGATGGGCGACGACCACGTCCTGGAGGAATTCGCGCATCTCTTCCAGATCTTCGGCCGAGAGGAGGCCCCGATACGCCGAGAGGGCACCCTCGATCGGGCCTGCCACGTTCGGATCGTGAGGGTCGTCACGCTTCATGGCTCGTTGATCATAGTTACCCGGGGCTCGGCGGGGCGCTCAGTTTTCCTTGGGGGTGGTGCACGTGCGCCGCGCCAGCTGGGCGGTTAGTCGAACGCCCTGTCTCTGGCCGCCGTCCCATCAGGCGCATCGTCCGGCCCAACGCCCCCGCCGTCCGGCAACTCCGGTGCGAGATCGACGAGCTCGGGCGCCTCGCCCGTGTACGCGACGACGAGCGCATAGCCGCCGGCGCCATTTCCGCCCGGGCCACCGTTGCCGCCTTTGCCGCCCATCCCACCGTCGCACGCGGTCGAGTTTCCTTGGCCCGGAGCCTTCCCGTCCGGGCCCTCACCCCCAGGGCCACCTGTGCCGCCATTGCCCGCGTTTCCGATCTCGGCTTCGCAGCTCTCGAACGTGAGCTTCGAGCTCAAAGAGACGACGGCGATGCTCGAGCCACCGGATCCACCGGCGGTTCCGCCGCCGCCCGGGCAGCCTCCTGCGCCGCCGCCTCCGCCTCCGCTGCCGGAGATGGAGCCGCCTCCGCCCCCTCCTCCGCCGGGTGTTCCGGGCTGGCCGTTTTGAGCAGCAGCAGTCACATATCCGTCCGGCCCAAGGGTACCGCTCGCGGCGTGCGCTCCAGCCGGTCCGGTGGCGCCTTCTTCACCAACTCCGCCGGGTGTGCAGCCGGCCTGGCCCCCATTGTCCTGGTTCGGCATTCCCGGGAATCCGGCACTGGAACCGTTGTTGCCATTGCCACCGTCACCGCCGTCGGCCCCGCAGGTCGATGCTCCTCCGGCGGCTCCCGAAGCATTGATCGAATTGAAGCCGACCTGCCCTTCATCTCCGGCGGAGCCGGGCGTGCCGGGTGCTCCGTCCATTGCGTTGCCGGAGATGAAGCGAACGCGGCGAAACGTGACCTCTGCATTCTCGGCCAGGACGGCCGTAGACGAGCCACCTGGCTCGGTCGCATCGGCGGACTCGAAGAGCATCCCTTCGATGACGATCGGCCCACCGGAGAGGAGTCGAACAGGAATGACCCCGGCTGCGCCGGTGACCCTCGTCTTCGATACAAAAGCGAATTTCCAGGAGTCGCAATCGAGCCCCCCGAAGAGCTGCGTCCCGCCACGGATCGTGATGCTCGCGTCCGACGAGACGTCGCCGCAGACATACACGACGGTTGCGCCTGCATTGATCGCTTCGGTGATGGAGCCGTACGGCCGCTCCTGGCTGCCGTCGCCGCCGGTTGCACCTGCCTTGACGAAGGAGCCGCAGGCTGCGTCCGGTGTGTTGCCATCTTCGACGAGACAGGCTTCACCGAAGATGGGAGCGACACACGCCGAGGAAAGAAGCGGCACCGCTCCGACGAGGAGCGGCGCCGCGAATCCGAGTAACCGTAACGGGGAGCGTTTCAAGGGAACTCGAGCAGAACTGCGGACTGTCCGTTGGGCGCGGTTCCGCCCCCGCCTAGTCCGCCCTGGTTCATTGGCACTTCGGGCGCGAGGCCATCCAGCGAGCTCTGGGTGCCGGTGTACGCGATGATGATCGCGTGACCCCCTCCGCCATTTCCCCCCGGCCCTCCGGCACCGCCGGGACCGCCCTGGCCGCCGCTGCAGGCCGCACTCGGTAGGAAGCACGGGGCAGCACAACCACCCGCGCCGCCGCTGCCGCCATTGCCGCCAGGGGTCGACGCTCCACCAACGCCGCCATTGCCACCGAGGCCGACCCGAGCGGTTACGTCTTCAAACAGGATCGTCGCATCCAGCGAAATGAATGCGATCGAAGACCCGCCGCTGTTGCCGCCGGTCGAGCCAGCGGCACCGCAGCCTCCTGTACCGCCGCCGCCGCCCCAGAGATTGTTGATCTTCTTTGCACCGCCGCCGCCGCCCGGACCGCCGACGCCGCCTGCTGTTCCGGCACCACCAACCGTAGCAATGAAGCCGGCGGCGGTAATGCTGCCCAGCCCAGAAGCATCAGCGCCGGGTGTGCCGGCAGTCCCGCCCGTTCCGTTCAGGCCGCTGGTGCAGGTGGTATCGGCCGAGGTACCTCCCATCCCGGCGGGCGTCGCCTCCGTCAGGACGTCATCGCATGAGGGCGTTATCATGCAGTCAATTTCGAACGCGCCGGTCCCGCCTGTCGCGCCGCCGCACGCGCTCACGCCGCCCGTCCCTCCCGTCTCCATGAACCCAACGCCGCCTGCGCCACCAACGGTCCCCGCCGCGCCCGCCGCGCCGGGCTCACCGGGCTGCCCGCCGGAGGCATCGCCGGCAATGACGTCGGTCCTCGCCAAGCTCAGCGTTCCGCCCTCGACGATCACAGCAATGGATGACTGTCCGGGGACGACCGCGTCGCGCGACTCGATCCTGAAGCCGGTGATGAGGGTTGGCGTCGTGCCGCCGACGAAGTGAAGCGGCGTTTGATCGACGAGCGCCTCCCACTGGGTGCGCTGGGCGAAGTCCCACTGCCAGCCGGTCTCGCAGTTGAGCTCGCCGTGGATCTGGAGCCCCTCGGGGACGGTCACAGCCTCCGTCAGGGTGCCGCACACGTAGATGCGGTTGTTGCGACTGTCCGCCAGGGCGACGGCCTCGGTAAGGTTGTTGAACGGCGTGTCCTGTTGGCCGTTGCCGCCATCCGGAGCGTTGCTGTTCACGAAGATGCCGCAGGTGACGGGGATCTCCGCACCGTCGGTCGGCTCACACGGGTCCATCGGGGCACCGCCGCCGCCCCCGTCGCCGCCGGTCGAGGAAGATGACACCGTTGTCGTCGACGCGTTCGTCGTCGGGCCGTCCGCGGTGCCGGTGGTCGTGGCGCCGCTGGTGCCGCTGCTACCGCCGCTGCCCTCCTCGGAGTCGCCGCAGCCGGCCACGACGTGACAGATACCCACCACCAAGCTGACGAGCGCAGAGCTCTGTACCCTGTTCATCGGATCTCCCTCGACTGGTTTAAGCAACCCACCGCCCACAGCGAAGCAAACGCCGAGGCTACCCGCGCGCGCCGGACCGATCAACGTCCCGCCGGCACGCTGTAACAATGAGAGAAATGTTCGACCCGCGCCCCCTCGGAGGAGTCAGCGTCGAGCGATGTTCGTAGGTTGTCTGCCGCCGCGGCGAGCGCTCAAGAATTTGAGCGCGCGGCCTCAGAACGTTCCGCTCACCGAAGCGCCGGTCATGCCCGGGCCGAGCATCGGGAGAACCCCGACGGTGCTCGACGCTTCAGCAGCGTCGTCAGGCAGCCCCAAGTAGAGCCCGAGGCCCAGTCCTGCAGCCGCAGCGAGACCGTACATGCCGAAGCTGATGTTGTGAAAGAGCGCCCAGTTGTCGTAGCTGCCCTGGCCGTCGGTGCGACACGCGTTGGTGACCGGGATGCACGTCTCCTCCAGCTCTTCGGCGTTCGAGCGCTCGAGCTGGGCGCCGATCGTGAGCCCGACGCCCGTCAAAAGGGCCGCGCCGCCGACACCTCCGATGACGGCAGCCGGCCAGACGGGTCGCGGCTCTGAAGGTTTGGGCTGCGGCTTCGGTTTGTCGGTAGGAGCGCCCGTAGCTGACGAATCGGTCAGCTTGATGGAGATCGTTTCAGAGCTGCCCTCGGTGACCTTGATGGTCACGCTCCCTTTGCGCTCGCCCAGCTCGGCACCCACAGTGTGCGTGCCGGGGTCGAGATAGACAGGGCTGAGCATGGGCGCCCTGCCGACGACGCGGCCAGCGAGCTTGATCGCGGCGCCCTCCTCGGTCTCGACGGTCACCTCGGCCAGGCCCTTCTTGAGCTCGGCCAGGGTCGCTTCGAGGTCGCGCTTCACGTCCTGGTTCCCGGTCGGCGGGAAGTACGCGATCGCAAACGCCAGGTGCTCCGCGGCGTCGCGGTTTCTCCCGGTACGCCGCTCCGCAACCGAGAGGTTGGCTGCGACGTCGACGGTCTGCCGGAGGGCCCACGCCTTCGAGAGCCGGTCGTACGCGGTCTCGAAGTCCTTCTTGGAGAGAGCCTCGCTTCCTTCGCGGAAGAGGGTCTCGACGTCTTGGGCGAGGGCGGGGCGCGAGAGCGAGGAGAGGGTGATGAGCGTGGCGAGCAGGAGGGCGAGGGCGATGAGCGCGATGCGCTTCACGGCCACGCCTGACGTTCGACCAGAATTCCGTCCGCGCCCGCCGTGCCCATGTTGCCTGGGCCGCCGTTGCCGCCCATACCGCCTGCCGCTGCGGCCGCCGCCACATCGAGCGTGACACCGGCACTTTCGGTTGGCGGGTCGCCCACCCAGGCGATCGCGACGGAGGGCCCGCCTCGGCCGCCGCCGCCGGCGCCGCCGGTTCCGCCTTTGCCACCGAGACCGCCCAAACAGGCTTGTCCGCCGCCGGGGACGCCGCCGTCCCCGCCGTCCATCCCCTCTTGTCCTCCGTCTCCGTTCCCGCCTGTACCACCGTTGCCGGCAGTCAACGACAGATTGGTTAGGGTCACGATCGCGTTCAGACTGATGAGGGCGAAGCTGCCGCCGCCGCCACCGCCGCCGTTGCCCGGAGCGCCACCGCACCCCCCCGCGCCGCCACCGCCGCCCCCGGGGCCGGCCCCGCCGCTTCCTGTCGTGCACAGATTCGCGCCACCACCACCTCCGCCGCCGTTCCCGGGGAAGCCGGATGTCATTCCGTTGGAGCCTGCGGCCCCGACGAAGCCGTCAGCGCTGAGGGTACCGAGCGCGGTAATGCCCGCCCCCATGCCTGGGGTACCCGCTGCACCCGGGGCTCCGGGCGCGCCGCTCCCACATACCATCGGGACCGGATTTCCTAGCTCTCCGGCGCCGCCTGGACCTTGTGCTGCCGTCGGCAGGCCCGCTGAACCAGACTGTCCGTTCGTGCCGTTGGTGCCGTTCCCGCCGGAACCGCCATCGGCGGGGGTCGCTCCACACGTCATCAGCCCCGAGCCGCCACCGACCGCCACAGTCATGCCGAGGCAACCCATGCCGCCATTCGAGCCGTGCGCGGTTACTGGGGTGCTGTCCTTCTGCTGAGAGGCCCCGGCGGCACCAGCCGCTCCGTTGCCCGCAGTCACGTTCACACGAGCAAGATCTGCGATCGTGCCCTCGATCTGAATGCCGATACTCGACTCGCCGAGCTGCATCGCGTTGACAGCCTGAACATCGAAGTCTTCAAGCTTCGTCACGCCTCCACCAGTCACTCGAAGCACCGGCAGATCGGCCGCCCCGCCGAGCCTGGGCCGCAGCGTTTCGTCGTAGGTCCAGTCACCGCAGAAGAGACCACCGAAGATCGAGCGGCCACCCTCCATCGTGAATGCACCGTTCGCGGTCTGATCGCCGCAGATGTAGACCGCCTTGGCGTTCGGCACCATGTTGAGCGCCTGCTGAAGATCGCCCATCGGGCTGTCCTTCGTCCCGTTTCCGCTCGCGCCGAACGACACGAAGATGCCGCAATCTTCGGGAACGGCCTCGCCCGCAGGCATTTGCGAGGGAATGCACCCCGGGTCGATGCTGCCGCCTTGGCCTCCGCCGCCATCCATGGATGACGTCGTCGTCATCGTCGTGGCGGTGGACCCGCCTTCACCGCCGGCGCCGCCCGCAGCTTCGTCACAGGTGACGTAGTCGCAGTGCGTTTTGTCTTTGCACGAGCTGGCCATGAGGCCGGCTGTGGCGAGGAGGACGACGGGGACAAGAAGGAAAGCGGGAGTTCGCATGCTCGCTTCTCCGTTCGGGGTGCGTGGCATCGAGGTCAAAACGAAGCCTCGTAAGAGAGGCCCATGAACGTCGGGTCCGCGAGCGGGACCAGCCGCCCGGTGGCAGGCCGCGAGGCCGCAGGCTGCTCGTCGGCGGGGGCATCGTCCGCCGAATAGGACCAGATGATCAAGGCGACACCTGTGGCGAGGAGGACGCTGCCGGCGATGACGGTGCCGAGGCCGGCGTTGTGGAGAGTGTTTTCGGAGTCGACCTTGTCGGCGAGCGTGGCGCACTGGCCGGTCGGCGACTGGGTAGGGCAGCCCGAGAGACCGGTTGCCAGGTCTTCTGCCTCGGTCGAAGCGGCGGCAGATGCGCCCATGAGGCCGCCGCCGATCGCGACGCCGACGAAGCCGAGGCCGCCGATCACGAAGCCCGGCCACTTGGGCGGCGGCTCATCGGGCGGCGGCCCGCCGGTCGCGGTGGTCGTGGCCGTCGGCGGAGCAGAGGCGGACGCGCTCGGCGTTGCGGTCGGCTCACCGATCGTCATCGTAATGACGACGTTGTTACTATCGCCCGCTTGGAAGTGGAGCGTGACGCTCCCCTTGGACGAGCCCTTCTCGGCAGCGAACACGTGCTTGCCTGGCTCGAGGTACACGGGCAGGTTGAGGGGCGAGAGACCGACGGGCTTGTCGTCGATGCGGACCGTCGCGCCCTCTTCGGTCTTGATGCGCAGCTCGCAGAGGCCCTTCTTGAGCTCGGCGAGCATCGTCTCCATCTCTTTGCGTGCGCTCGGCTCGCCCGACGGCGGAAAGTACGCGATCGCGTAGGCGAGGTGCTCGGCGGCCTCGCGGTTTTTGCCGAGTCGCTTCTCCGCGATGGCGAGGTTCGCCGCGATGTCGACGCTCTGCCGCGACTGCCACGCGGCCGAGAGCTTCTCGTACGCCGTCTTGGCGTCCCCCTTCTTCAGCGCCGTGGTGCCTTGCTCGAAGAGCGTGTCGACATCGTCCGAGAAGGCGAGGCGAGGCGCGACCGCGAGCGCTAACGCGGCAGAGAGACCGATCGCTGCGAGCGCGAGGCGCGTGCGGGTCCGAAGCGATGGGCGAGGAGGTGTTTGCGAAGGGGTCAACGGCTGGCTCTCTCTTGTGCGATTAGCGTTTCGGCTCGAAGAAAGGTTTGTCGCCGTTCGGGGCGACCTCGGTCGTTGCCGACGGTCGCGGCCGCGCGGGCGCGCGCGGCTTGGGGCCGGCGGTCGGCGCTGTCGGCTCGGTCTCTGTCGAAGATGCTGCGATCACAGGAAGAACCTCGATCGGCGGCGGCTCAGGAAGGTCACGCTCCACTTCGTCTTCGAGGCGCGGGAGCGCAGCGACGGGCGAGGCGGCGGCGGGAGCTTCGGCGGTCGCGCGGCTGAGCGCGATGGTCAGGGCTACGGGTGCGACAACCGACGCCGCCGCGAGCGCGAGCCAGAGCGGCCGCCGGCGATCGATCGGTGGCGCAGGGGTGTCTTCGGGAACTTCCTGAAGGATCTCCACGCTCAACCCGGCATCCGTCGGCCGGCGCGAGGCCTCTTCGAGGAGGCGATCGGCCAAGATCCGCTGCTCGAGCCGGCGGTGCTCGGCTCGGTCGAGCGCGCGCGAAAGCTCACTCCCAGCCGGCTCGGCGGAGCTCGCGTGTTTCGACGCGGGGTTGGGAGACTCTCCCATGGGCGCTTTCGCATGATTCCATCGAGGAGGCTGAACCGCTCAAAAAAATGCGGAAGCGACCCGCCGCAAAAACGCCTCACCGAAGGCAGAGGTCAGCGAAGACCGAGGATCGCCAGTACGATCGTGACCACGACGGCCAGCACCAGCCCGATCGCCTGAACGCCCTGCCGGCCCAGCCCGCGTTTGGGGAGCGGCTCGTTCACCGTAGGATCCGGGCTCGCCCCGATGGGAAGCGGCTCATCGGGCATCGAAGCAACCTGCTCGAGCGCCCGCTGCGGTCGCGGCCGCACTTCGATAAGCGCCTTTTCCACGGCGGCCTTGAGACGAGGCGTCGGCCCCTCGTTGATCACGCGATTCAAGAGCCCGTCGTGGCGGCGATCGCCGTGACGGCCGATGACCTCTGCGCAGGCGATTCGGACATCCTCGCTCGAGCCGACGCTGAGGCCGCGCCCCGCCACCGCGAGGAGCAGCTCGTCGACCGCCTTCGCCTCGAGCACGGTGAGGCATCGAAGCCTGCCTTCGTCATCGAGCCGAAAGTTGAGATCGCGCTGCGGCTCGACCACGAGCATCGCGAGTCGAACGCGGCGGTACGCGCCGGGCGCGCGCGACCGCAGCGCAAGGAGCGCCTGATCGCGCTCGCTGATCGTCGAAGCGCCGATCGCCGTTC
>JBGTSH010000185.1:0-20549 GCA_041940405.1 Polyangiaceae bacterium | reverse complement strand
CGATTGCGGCAGGTGGCTGGGACGGCCGGCCTGATCATGCAGGCGGTAGACGGTCCACAGCTTGCCCTTGGGCGCGGGGGCGCCGGGCTGGATGAACTTGTGCTCCCAGCCGACCAGGGCCGGGCTGCGGCCGGGTTCGATATCGAACGGACGGTCGCGGAAAGCCAGGTCCATCTCGACCCGCATGGCCTCACCGATCCGGGCGTTCACCCAGGCGGCGAACGCCTCGAGGACGACGTGAGCGGACAATCCTTCCGGATTGGCCACGACGTGGTTGCGGGGATGGGCGGGACTGCTCATGAGCCCACCATGCGACGATAGGTGTCGCGGAAGCGCTAAACTTCTTGGTTGACAGAGGTTTACCACAACCTGGCCGACTCTCGCCGGGAAGGCGGTCTTATCCCTCGGCTTCCGCTAGCTCTTCGGCCAGTTCCATCCAGGCGGTTTCGGCCTCGTCCAGCTTGGATTTGGCGTTGTCGCGGCGCTTGGTCAGTTCGGCGACCTTGGCGGGGTTCTTGACGTAGAGGTCCGGGTCCTCGAGCTGGGCGTCCAGTTCGGCCAGGTTGCGGGTGCAGCGGTTCATGACCTGCTCGGCGGCCTCGGACAGGGCGTCGAGGGCCTTCGCATCGGCCTCATCTCGGAACTCATGGGCGGACCCGACCAGGCAGCCAGCGTCGAGGGCATCGCGGACGTGCGCGACGAGTCCGACCGCGAGGGCATGCGCGTCGTCATCGAGCTCAAGCGCGACGTCTTCCCGCAGGTGATCCTGAACCAGCTCTACCGGCTCACCGATCTGCAGAGCACGTTC
This sequence comes from Polyangiaceae bacterium, assembly GCA_041940405.1. Classification (GTDB taxonomy): domain Bacteria; phylum Myxococcota_A; class Polyangia; order Polyangiales; family Polyangiaceae; genus Xiheicaenibacterium. The sequence continues at coordinate 19,741 of JBGTSH010000185.1, read as the reverse complement.
GGCGTCATCAACCTCTCGATCGCCAACGGCCGTCCGGAGGTGCTCAACTTCAAGCAGACGCTCGAGCACTTCATCGAGCACCGTCGAGAGGTCGTCACCCGCCGCACCCGCTACGAGCTCCGCCAAGCCGAAGCGCAGCTCGAGATCACCGAAGGTCTCGGCGTCGCGACGAGCGACATCGACAGGATCGTCGAGACGATCCGCAAGTCGAAGGACCCGGAAGAGGCGCGCCAAGCGCTCCTCGCTCTGCCGCTCAAGGGCCTCGGCGAGCTGCTCCGCCGCGCGGGCCGTCCCGAGGACGAGGCGGCCGCCGCCGACGCCAAGGGCGACTACTTCCTCAGCGAGCGCCAGGCCAAGGCGATCCTCGACATGCGCCTCGCCCGCCTCACCGGCCTCGAGCGCGACAAGCTCGCCAAGGAGTACGGCGAGCTGATGCAAGAGATCGAGCGCCTGCGCGCGATCCTCGCCTCACCCGAGCTCCTGATGAACGTCATCGTGATGGAGCTCGAGGAGATAAAGCAGAAGTACGCCGACCCGCGCCGCACCGAGATCGTGCCGAACGAGGCCGAGATCCAGGTAGAGGACCTGATCCAAGAAGAGGACATGGTCGTCACGATCTCGCACGGCGGCTACCTCAAGCGCACGCCGGTCAGCGAGTACCGAGCGCAGCGGCGCGGCGGCAAGGGCAAGATCGGGATGGAGGCGCGCGACGAGGACTGGGTCAGCCAGCTCTTCGTGGCGAGCACCCACACCTTCGTCTTCTTCTTCAGCGACAAGGGCAAGGTCTTCGTCAAGAAGGTCTACGAGATCCCGAGCGCGCCGAGGAACGCGAAGGGCCGCGCGATCGTCAACTTCGTCAGCTTGAGCGAGGGCGAGAAGGTCGCCGCGATCACGCCCGTCCCCGGCTTCGAGAAGGGCAAGTTCGTCGTCACCCTGACCAAGCGCGGTCAGATCAAGAAGACAGAGCTGTCAGATTACGAGAACTACCGCGAGAAGGGCATCATCGGCGTCAAGATCGAGGAGGGCGATCAGCTCCACTCGGCGGCGATCACCGACGGCACGCGCGAGCTCCTCATCGCGACCCGCAGCGGCATGTCGATCCGCTTCGACGAAAAAGAGGTGCGGCAGATGGGCCGCGCCACCGCCGGGGTGAAGGGCATCGAACTCGTCGACGGCGACGAGGTCGTCGGTCTCTGCGTCGCCTCGAGCGGCGACGACCGCGTCCTCGCGGTGTGCGAGCGCGGCTACGGCAAGCAGACGCCGCTCCACGACTTCCGGCTCCAGAGCCGCGGCGGCAAGGGCGTCATCCTCATCGACGCGAGCGAGCGCAACGGCCCCGTCGTCGGCATCGCGATCGTCCAGAGCGATCATGAGGTGCTGCTCGTCACCGATCAGGGCCAGATGCTCCGCATCAAAGCTTCCGAGGTTCGCGAGACCGGCCGCAACGCGCAGGGCGTGCGGCTCATGACCGTTGCCGAGGGCGAGCGCATCGTGGCGATCGAGGTCTTCGACCAGCGCGACGAGGCCGGGCTCGCGGCTTCGGTTCCGCCGCCGTCGTCACCGCCCGAGAGCGATCCCAACGGAAGCTCGGGCGGTGAGGCCGAGCCGACGAACGGCTCGAACGGCTCGAACGGCTCGAACGGCGCGCCTTCTTGATCGCTGGAGCGGGCTTGATCGCTGCGTCGGGCCCGAGCGCTACATCGGCACAGGCGGCCCGACGAACAGGTTCTGGATAGACCAGCTCGACGCCGTTTGGCCCTCGAACGTGAACCGAATCAGAACCCCAGGTCTTCCTTCGGCGCCGAGGAGCGGCAGCTCGAACTGGTCGTTGTTCCCTGCCGGCGCCGAGCCCGCCACGGTCCAGGTCATGCCGTCGTCGATCGAGAAATCGACGCGCCCGATCGCTCCCCCGCCCTCCTGGAGGTTGGTGCTGAAGTGAACGGCGGCCGTCTCGATCCCCGAGAGGTCGACCGGCGGCGATATCAGGATGCCTTGCCCAGGACCGTCGGCGCTCACCGCCCACTGACCGTTGTTGTTCGTCGACCAGGTCCACGTGAACATCGCGCCCTGGTCGACCAGCCCGTCACCGCCGCTCTGGAACCACGACCCGAAGCGTGTCTGAAACACGTGCAGCTTCCGCATGTCGCCCTCGGCCGGCGTGAAAGCCGTCAGCCAGACGATCGAGTGCGGCGGCAAGGTTGCGGTGACCTCGGTGCCGTCGCACATCGTGAGCGGCATCTGCTGGCATCCGATGCCGAGCTTGTATTGCTCGCTCGTCCCGAGATAGCGGACCGCGAGCCGCATCGGGAGCGGCCCCGTGTCGTACCAGCCGACGAAGCGAGCCGGCTCGGATGTCGAGCAGAACCCCCAGGACGAGATCGGCATCCCCGCGACGAAGTCGGTCGCTCCGAAGGCGAGCTCGATACCGCTCGCGCACGCGGAGGTGGGGAGCGGCTCGCACATCGCGTCGCACCCGACGCCGTCGCATTTCTCACCGGGCTCGACGACGTCGTTGCCGCAGAACGCTTCGAGCAAGCACTCCGGCGAGCAGCCGTCGCCCGGGAAATCGTTTCCGTCCTCGCACTCTTCACCGACCTCGACCTGCCAGTTGCCGCACTCGGTCATCGGTCCGGTCGTCGTCGCGCCCGCCTCACCGGTCGACGTGCTGCTCGAAGCGCTCGTCGTCGAGCTCGTCGTTCCGCCGCCACCCGTGCCGCCGCCACCGCCCCCTTGCGAGCCGACGAACACCGGCTCGCCGATGCACGCGGTCAGCACGAAGACGGAGGCGAGCGGAGTGCGTCTCATAAGGAGACGCACTCGGAGAGGGCTTCCAAGCGCACCCGCGGATCTTAGCCCTTTGCGGCCGCGGCGCGCACCCCGAGCAGCGACCGCACCTCATCGAGGTCGCGCTCCCAGAGCTCTTCGAAGCGAACCGCCGGTAGGAACGCTGCGGCAGCGCCGCGCTTGTAGCCGTCCCACACACGCCGCGCCGACCTAGGCGACTTGAGCAGCGTTCCGAAGACCGCGACCATCCAAGCGCTCGGCACGCGGAGCTGGCCGTAGGTGAAGGCTTGGAGCGCGAGCTCGCCCGGCACATCCGGCCTGTAGTCGGTCAGAACATGCCAGATGTCGTGGGTCTGGCGCACACGCTGCGCGACCCATCGTGCAATCTCGGGCAGGCCGGGAGGCGCCTGGAAGAGATCCGGATCGAGCTTGTTGTCGTCGAGGTAGCGCGCGTACGCGCCGCCGAGCGTCGATGGCGGCAGCGCGCGCATGTGCTCGAAGTCCACCGTCTTCGAGTCGATCGTCGGCCGCTCTGAAAGGAGCGACAAGCCGACCGGATCTGCCGCGATGCGCCCGATGACCCCCGGAAGGCGCGGGCCGTTGAGCGCAATGCCGAGGAAGAACACCTGGACGGTGTCGTCGGGGTTTCCGAGGAGCCGCGAGAGCGCGCCGTAGGCGACCCGCAGCCGCGCGAAGAGGCTCCCCTCGAGCGCGACGGCGATCGCTTTCTCTTCGTTCATCCAGCCCGCGTCAGCTCCCGTCCTCATCGTGGCTTCCATGACGACCTCCGTTATTGTCACACACGACAATAGCGCTGGCGACGCTATTGTCAAGGTCGCCAATTGCGGGTCCGGCGACCGGACCCGCTTGCTGGACCTCGAAAACTGAAGTCTCCTCGGCAGGTACGTGAAGAGCGCCAGACGGCCGTCCAAGGCGAAATCGAGCCCGCGCATCCGCAGGAGCCCCGACGAGGCGCGCGGGCTGATCCTCGAGGCGGCGAAGAAGCTCGTGCGCGAGAAGCCGCCGGACGCGATCGGCCTCAAAGACGTCGCTCGAGAAGCGGGCGTGAGCCACGCGCTCGTCACGCACTACTTCGGAACCATCGACGCGCTCATCGACGCTTCGTTGGAGTCGCTCGCCGAGGCCAACCGTCAGGACCTCTTCGCGCGCATTCAGAGCAGCGCCGGGGGCGGCCCGCGAGCGTGGATGGAGCAGTACTTCGCCTGGGTCATGCGGCCGGAGGCGGCGCGGCTCCTCGCGTGGACGTATTTGACCGGCAAGACCGCGAGGAGCGACTTCTTCTCGAAGAGGACGCGCGGCCTCAAGAAGACAGCCGACCTGTTGGAGGCGCGCTTTGCCGGCGAGCTCGACGTCTCGCGCGAGGAGATCGAGCTCGCGCTCATGCTGCTGATGACGAGCTCGTTCGGCTATGCGATCGGGCGGAGCGGCTTCTGGGGCGGCTTGGGCGTCGACAAACCCGGCGCCGAGCAGGACCAAGCGTTCCTCGGCAGCCTCGCCGACGTGATCGAATCCCTCATGGAGCGACGGCGCAAAAAGTGACCGGAGCGCTCGCCGGGCTCACGGCGGCGGTCCGAAGTCGTCGGGCTTCGTCGCGTCGCACTTCGGCAGGCCGAGCTCCGTGCAGAGAGCGCGCAGAGCGGCGGTGCCCTTGTCGCTCATGCCCACGGAGCCGCCGCCTTCGCCGCTCGTGCGCGCCGCGGGAGTCGAGGGCCTAGAGGCCGCCATCTGGCACATGAAGCAGACAGAAATGTCAGCAACAGGCACGCCGGCCTCGTCGTAGAAGACGAAGCCGTGGTGCGGCAAGAAGCACTTGCTGCCGCCACCGAAGGTGCTCTTTTGCTGGAACAGGGCGACGACCTTCTCGGCCTGCTCGCCTGTGAGCTTCACGCCCGGCCTCGCGACGGTCGAGCAGAGGGTGCCGTCCTCGTCGAGCGGTCCGTAGCAAACGGGGCGCCCGCCCTGGGCGAGATCGAACGCAAAGGCGCGCACCTCGGCGAAGCGCACGCCGGGAAAGCCTTTCGGACGCTTCTCCGGAATGGGCTTCCACCCTGGCGGCGAGGCTTCAGGCGCGACGTCGGTCGGGGCGGTCACCGGCTCGGCGCTCGATGCGCTTGCGACCGGGTCAGGCGGAGCCGGCGGGGCATCGACGACCTCTCCCTGGCCGACGCCATCGGTCGTCGGTGGCGGCACGGGCTTGGGACTCGGCCCGGCGCAACCCGAGAGCCCCCAAGACAGCCCGCCAGCGAAAAGGATCGCCCTCATCGCCGCCATTGAAGAGAAGACGAGGAACAAAGGGAAGCACGAGACCGTCCTTCTGCTCATGGCAGGTCCGCCGGGCAGCCCTTCAGCGCTCGCCAAGACCGTGGCGACCGCCGGGGCCCTGACGGCGGCTGCGGGCGTCGCGCTCTTTTCGTGGCGAGGAATCGAAATCACGCACGCTCTCGCCGCTCTCGCGGTGGGGTCGTCGGCGCTTCTCCTTCACGTCCGTCGCACCGGCGCCCAGCTCTCAGCGCGCAGCCTCTGGATCGCATCGGGGATCCTGGCGACCCTCAACCTCATCCTCGGGCCTTGGAGCCAGAGCGTCCTGTCGGCGACCGTGATGGCCGGCAGCGGCGCGGCGCTCTTCGCGCTCGGACGATCGGGCCTCGGCCCCGAGACGGAGCGCGGGCCTTTTGCTCCGAGCAAATACCGCGCGCCGCTGCTGGTCGCGCTGGGCCTAGCGATCGCGGATGCGCTGGGCTTCGCGTTCTACGGTTCGGTCCTCTTGGAGGCCTGGGGGCTCTGGACCTCGAACCTGATCTTCGCCGCCGCGTTGGGAGCCGGGGCCTGGGGCCTTTCGCGGATGCGCACGTGGGGCCTGCTCGCTCTCGGCGCGACGCACGCAGCCATCGTCGCGGTCGCGCTCGCAGGAAGTCTGCGCCTGCCGCTCGTCGTCCAGGGGATCTACGGGATCAGCTCCGCGATCGCGCTCGCCGCCCTCGCGCCGCTGCTCGCGCTCGCCGGGAAACGCCTTCTGTCCTCGGAGGCGGAGACCACTGGTTACCGCATCGCCGTGCCGCAGGCCGCCGTCGCTGCCGCTCAGCCTGTCGATCCCGACCTCGCAGCCGAAGCCGACGTCGCTGCCGCCGCCGATGCCGAGCCCCTACCCGCCCGCCGCTACCGCGTCGGCTGATCCGGAACCCTGTTAGGATGCGCCGCGGATGGCGCAAGTTGCTCAAGAGACCGATTCAGAGCCGGGCTTTCTGCACGGCGTCGGGGCGAGCTTCCTGGACATCGCGCAGACGGCCGGCGGCATCGGCATCCTGGGCTTCAAGGTCTTGTGGCGGCTCGTCACCTTCCGGTTCGACGGGCTCGAGCTGCTCCGAAACCTCGAGCGGATGGGCGTACGGTCGATCCCGATCGTCATCGTCACCGCGCTCTTCACCGGCGCGATCATGGTGCTGCAGGCCGCTCCCCTCGTGCAGCGCTTCGGCGCGTACGGCCTCCTCGGCTGGGGCGCCGGGTTCGGAACGCTTCGCGAGGTCGCGCCGCTCCTCACCGCGCTGATGATCAACGGCCGCGTCGGCGCCAACAACACCGCCGAGCTCGGCACCATGGTGGTCACCGAGCAGATCGACGCTCTCCGAGTGCTGGCGATCGATCCGATCTCGTTCCTCGTCGCGCCGCGCACGCTCGCGATGGTCATCACGCTGTTTCTCTCGACCATTTTCGCGGACGTCCTCGCCCTCCTCGGCGCGGCGTACGCCGGTTGGGGGCTCCTCGGCGTCGCGCCGAAGGTCTTTTACAACGGACTGACGAGCGGCCTCCTCGGCGTCTCGGACGTCTTGAACGGCCTCATCAAGAGCATCGTCTTCGGCATCGTGATGGCGCTCGCGAGCTGCCAGTACGGGCTGTCGGTCAAGGGCGGCGCACCCGGCGTCGGCCGCGCCGTCAACGCCACCGTCGTCGCTTCCGCCGCGGGCATCTTCGTCCTCGACTACTTCGTCTCGTTCACGTTGCCGTGAGCACACACCCCCCGACCACCTCCGGGGAGCAAGCCCCCGACAGCCTCGCGGCGCGGGCGCGCCAGCGAGGCATCGTCGCCGACGTCGGGGCGACGGCGATCAGCCTCTTCCGGACCGGCGCCGAGCTTTATTCGGTGTTCGTTCGGACGCTCTACTACTGCTGGTTCGGCCGCACCGAGCCGGGCGCGATCGCTCGGCAGATGTACGAGATCGGGAACAAGAGCGTCTTCTTTCTGACCGTGGTGATGGGCTTCCTCGGGATGATCCTCGTCTACCAGGCGGGGCTCCAGACGCTGCGCGTCCTTCCCGATCTGTCGATGCTCGGGGCGACGTTCCTCGAGCTCTTGGTTCGCGATCTCGCTGCCTCGATCGGCTCGCTCATGCTCGCCACACGCGTCGGCGCCGGGATCGCAGCCGAGGTCGGATCGATGGTCGTTACCGAGCAGGTCGACGCGCTCAAGATGAGCGCCGCCGATCCGATCGACTACCTGGTCAAGCCGCGCTTCATCGCCGGCGTGCTGATGACCACCGTGCTGATCGTCTGGGCCGGCGGGATCGCCACCTTGTCGGGCCTCTTGACCGGCTGGGCGATGTTCGACCTCCAGCCTAGGACGTTCTTCAACCTCAGCCTCGTCGACGTCGGCGACCTCACGATCGGTCTCTCCAAGTGCGTCGCCTACGGAGCCGCGATCCCCATCGTATCGGCCCACTCCGGGCTCACCACCCACGGCGGCTCCGAAGGGGTCGGCTGGGCCACGACGCGGGCCGTCGTGAACTCGTCGCTGGCGGTCATCATCCTGAACATGATCCTGAGCGCCATCGGGTTCCTCGTTTTCCCCTGAACCCGACGATCGTGCGTAGCGTCACGCTTGATTCTCCCGAGGCCGTTAGATATCCCCTGGATCCAAGTGAAAACGCCTCTTGTAGCGCTCCTCGTGGCGGCCTTGGCAGCGACCAGTGCCGGTTGCGCCGATCCCCTCATCGGCCACTGGGAAGCTGACAACTCCAAGGTGGATCTGGACATCGAGGCGAGCACCGACGCCGACTACGAAGGCACCGGCAGCATCTATCTCTGTCCCGAGGACAGCCGCGACAACTGCAGGCTGTGCACGATCAAGTTCGAGATCACCGACAAGGGTGGCGGCGCCTACGAGTTCGAGGGCGCGTTCGCCGGCAAGTGCGATGTGTTCGGCGAGTTCGACGACTTCGAATGCGACCTGGTGGAAGGTGACCTCGAGTGCGAGCTGCCCGGCGACGTCGAGGTCGAATACGAGCGCAAAGAGCAAGGCAGCGAAGACGAAGACGAAGGCTAGGTCCTCGGGAGGGCACGTTGAAGGAGATCGAGAAGATCGTGGAGCTCCTCGAGCACGAGGCGCTCGAACGTAAGGTCGCAGCCGCCATCGTCCTCGGCGAGCTCGAGGCGAAGGGCCCGAACGTCGTCGCGGGGCTCGTGGGGCTGCTCGGATCGGGCGTCTCGGTCCTGCAGCGTCACGCGCTCGACGCGCTCGGCAAGATCGGCGCGAAGAAGTCCCTCCCTTCGATCTTTCCGCTGCTCACCTCGAGCTCGGCAGAGGTTCGCGACGCCGCCGCGCGCGCAGTCGCCAGCGTGGGTGAGGACGCGCTGCCCATCCTCAAAGACCGCATGACCGCCGCGCCGCCCGACGAGCGCCGCGCGCTCGACAACGTGCTCGCCGAGATTGGCGGTAAGGACGCGTTCGGAGCCCTGCTCAAGGGTCTGACGTCGAGCGACGCCGATGCTGCCAAGGCCGCCGCCCTGGCGGTGCGCGCCCACATCAAAGGGTCGGACAACCGGGAGAAGAAGACCTACGCCACCGCGACGCTCAAGTTCCTCGAGAACCTCGAGAAGAAAGAGGGCGCGGCTCCGAGCGCGGTCGCGGCGACGCTGAAGCTCCTCGGCTTCCTCGAGGACGAGCGCGCGGTGCCTTTGCTCGCCGAGCGCGCGCGCGATCCCAAGACGCCGGCGCCGGTTCGGATGGAGGCGATCCTCGCCCTCCGGTTCTGTTTGAAGGAGCCCACGGCCGAAGCGGTCGAAGCCCTCGCGATCTGCGCGAACGCCAGCGACCGAACGTTGTCGCAAGCGGCGCTCCATACGCTCGGCAGCCTGACGCTCACCGGTGACGCGGTGAAGAAGCTCGGCCCCCTCGTCAGCCACCCCGATCCCGACCGCGCCATCTTCGCGATCGAGCACGTCTCGAGGCAAAAGGGCCCCGAGGCGACCAACATCCTCGTCCGCGCGCTCGCGGCGCGCGACAAGCGCGTGGCCGAAGCCGCGGCCAAGGCGCTGGGCGGACGAGATGACGCCACCAACGCCCTCGCCAAGGCGCTCATCGAGGCCGAGAGCCCCGATCGCGCTTGGCAGCTCCGTACGGTGCTCCGTCCGAACGCGAAGAAGATCTCCCCGGCGCTCCGCAAGCAGATCGTCGAGCTCACGCTCGCGAGGGTCAAAGATCTCGACCGCGGGTTCGAGGCGCACCTCGACATCGCACGCGAGGCCGATCCGGACTCGATCGCCGAAGGTTTGCGAGAAATCGCGCAGAAGGCGAAGCGCGGCGGCAAGAGCCCCGAGAAGGCGCACGCCGTGCTCAGCCTCCTCTGCAAGAGCGACAAGGCGACCGACGAGGATCGCTACGCGCTCGCCGTCCTCGATCTTCACAAGAGCAACAAGGACACCGCCGCCAGCGCGCGCGCCAACGACGAAGCGCTCGCGCGGTTCGGCAAGCTCCTCGACAACGGCTTCGACGTTTGCCAAGCGCTGAAGAAGGACAAGACGCTCGAGCTCGACGACCTCTATTACGTCGGCTTTCACTTCAGCGAGCGGCGGCAGCCGCTCGGTGAAGAGATTTTGAGCATCGTGGCGGAGCGCGGGGGGCGGACGAAGGTCGGGAAGATGGCGAAGAACAAGTTGAAGCTTGCGGGACCGGGGGAAGTGGATGCTGATGATTGACGGAAGGGGCTAGGGCTAGGGCCAAGGTCAGGGCTAGGGCCAGGGCCAAGGCTGCGAAGAAGGGTCAGGGCTCCGAGGCGCTGGCCCTTTCACCTTCTGCACCTCTGGCCTTTCCCCTCTCCCTGAACCTAGCCCTGGCCTTGAACCTAGCCCTGGCCCTGGCCCTGGCCCTAGCCCTAGCCCAGCCTGCGTTCGGGTCTTTGGTTTGGGTCATGCCCTAGCGCGCGACAAGTGCGCCAGCGCCTGCGAGGTCGAGCCAAGACTGAAGAGGTTATGGATGACGGCGCTGTCACACTTCTCGCGCGGGGATGGGCATGACCCAAACCAAAGACCCTCTCGCTGAAGTGCTGCCGCACCACAGGCTCATTGCCTACACCGTCGCGACCGAGCTCCTCGTCGCCGTCAGGGACGCCCGCATCCGCGACTTCTCGCTGCGTGACCAGGCTCTGCGCGCCGCAAAGAGCGCGTGCCTCAACTGCGCGGAAGGCGCAGGTCGCGTCTCACCAGCTGACAAGGCGCGCGTCTTCGCCATCGCCAGAGGAGAAGCGGTGGAAGCGATCGCGGCCGTAGAAATCGCCGCGCTGGCTGGTGACGCGACAGAACAAGCGGCCACGCGGTGTGTTGCCTTGGGACGGCGGTTGGTGGCCCTCCTCACCGGGCTCGCGCGGCGGTGAACGAACCGCGGGCGCTGCAACTCGCAGCGCCCGTTTGCTGCGCCCGGTCGCGGCGCAGCTCCGGTGCGACCGAACCCCCAGGTTGTGAAACGCACCTACTTGGTTCGGTCGCATCGACGAGCGGGTTCGGTCGCATGGGCTTGGGCTGGTGCTCGCAAGTGCTTGATCTGTGCTCACGATGTCGAGCTGATGCGACCGAGCTCGACGCTCCATGCGACCGAAGCCGGGGGTTGAAAAACAGAACCGGTCACTTCCGTCGCATCGCGCAGCGGGAGCCCTGAACGCTCAGGGCGGAGCGCAGCAGACTTCGGATAGAGTTGATTTTCGCAGGCGCTGCCACTCGCAGCGCGCTTCAGCGCGCTGGCAAGGCGCGTGCGCGCTCAAGGGCATGACGACCCAACCCGAAGACAAGCCGACAAGCCCGCTCACCGAGACCGGCATCGGCTTCGGCTTCGGCATCGCCCATCGGCATCGCGCATCGAAATCGGCATCGAGAACCGCTTCAGAGATCGCTACCGCCCTCTCGAGGCCGATCGCCCCTCTCGCCGATGCCGATGCCCCATGCCCCGATGCCGATTCCCGTTTCTCGATGCCGCTGTCGATGCCGATCGCCGTTATTCGAACGGCCCTTCCGCCCTTCCATGGATGAACTGCTGCACCACGTCATCCGTCGCGGCCTTGAAGTCGTCCGGCAGACCGAGCAACTTCACGTACCCCTGATAAAGCATGACGATCCTGTCAGCGATCGTGAAGATGCTCACCAAGTCGTGGCTCACCACGATGCTCGTCACGCCCACGGTGTCGCTCAGCTCTCGAATCAGCTTGTCGACCCGCCTGGCGCTGACCGGGTCGAGGCTCGTGGTGGGCTCGTCGAAGAGGACGTACTTTGGATCGAGGGTGAGCGCGCGGGCGATGGCTACGCGCTTTCGCATGCCGTCGCCGAGCTCGGGGGGGTAGCGGTCGGCGAACTCCTGCATGTGGACCTGCTCGAGGCGCTTCTTGGCCTCGGAGAGGGCCTCCTTCATCCGGAGCTTCTTGTGCTTGCGGAGGGGGAGCGCGACGTTCTCGAGGCAGGTCATCGAGTCGAAGAGCGTCGAGTGCTGGAAGACCATCGCGCACTTCTCGCGGACCGGGTACATCCGCTCTTCGTCGAACTTGCTGATCTCCTCGCCGTCGAGCCAGATCTCGCCTTCATCGGGGTAGAGAAGGCCGACCAGGTGCTTGATGAGGACGCTCTTGCCGACGCCCGAGCCGCCGATGATGAAGAAGACCTCGCCGTCCTGAACGTCGAAGCTGACGCCCTTGAGGACCTGCTTCGGGCCGAAGGACTTCTTGATGCCGCGGAACGAAATCAAGCTCTCCTCTAGCTTAGTGGACGAAAACCTTGGTTACATAGGGCCCGCATGGCGAGCTCCCGGTCGATCGAGGTCAAGGTCGGCATCCTCATTCTTACGGCCATCGGCCTCTTGGCGGCGTTCATCCTGGTGATGGGCGGCATCAACTTCCAACCGACGTACGCGATGTACGTGCGGTTCGACAACCCCGGAGGGCTCCAGACCGGCGCGCCCGTGAAGATCGCGGGGGTGAAGGTCGGCAAGATCGAGGACATCGAGTTCCGCGGCGGTAAGGTCGACAAGAGCGGCCGGCGCGAGCGCTTGGTGCGGCTGAAGATCTCCGTCGAGAAGCGCTACCAGGATTCGATCACCGACAACTCGATCTTCTACGTGACGACGCAGGGCGTGCTGGGCGAGCAGTTCTTGGCGATCGAGCCGGGCAGCGCCGACCAGCCGGTGATCCCCGAGAACGGCGAGAAGGACGGCCTCGATCCGCCGCGCCTCGACATGCTCTTGTCGGAGGGCTACGAGCTGCTCCACTCGGCCGTCAGCGCGGTGCGCGAGAACCGCAAAGAGATCGACGAGACGTTCACGGCGCTTCGCTTGACGTTGAAGGGCACCGGGACGTTCTTCTCGAACAACCAGGACAAGATCGACCGCATCGTCGACAACGTCGAGCAGGCGACGGTCGAGGGCAACGATCTCATCAAGGGGGCGAACGACAAGTACGTGAAAAACCCCCAGGTCGATCGCATCGTCAACAACGTCGACAACGTGTCGTCGCGACTGGCGGCGGACACGCCCGGGCTCTTGAACGACGCCAAGGCGACGATGGCCAACGCGAAGCGCCTCTCCGACACGGTCGGGAGCGAGGAGCAGCAGGCCAAGATCAAGAAGGCCGTCGACGACGCCTCGAGCGCCCTCGCCAAGGCGAACGCGACCGCCGGCGACGCTCAGTACATGGTGGCGCAGATGCGCCGGGGCCGCGGGACGGTCGGGGCGCTCCTCATGGACGAGCAGCTCTTCGACGACCTCCAGGAGATGGTGCGCGATCTGAAGCACAACCCCTGGAAGTTCTTCTGGCGGGAGTGATAGGTTCGGCGCCGCTCGCTACCCGGAAGAAGCCATGGCGAAGGTCATCAAAGCGCACATTACTGGGACAGTTTGGAAGATCGAGGTCAAGGTCGGCGACAAAGTCGACGAGGGGACCGTGGTCGCCATCCTGGAGTCGATGAAGATGGAGATGCCGGTCGAGTCCGAGGACTCGGGTACGGTCAAGGAAATTCATGTGAAGGAGAGTCAGCCGGTCTCCGAAGGCGACCCGATCTGCACTCTCGACTGACCAGAAGTCGCGGCAACGTTGCGCGACGGTCAAACATATTGGAATATTGCACCTGACTCGGTTTCCGGTTCGCGCCTCGACGGCGCGAATCACCGCCCCCCGAATCGGGACGGCGATCATGTGAACCTCGCAGCCTGAACGGCGCGAGTTGCTTGCGGTAGTTTCGGAAGGAGCCAAGCGCGATGTCGGAGCAGAAAGAGAGCTCGGTCCTTTTCTCCCTCAAGGAGCTGATGAGCCTCGAGGAAGACCGGATTCGTACCGAAGAGGCCGATCGTGCCGCGCAGACGCGCGCGCAAGAAGAGGCCCGACGGGCGGCCGAGCAGGCGGCGCGCGAGGCAGAGGAAGCGCGCATTCGCGCCGAAGAGGAGCGTCGCCGCTCCGAAGAGCAGCGCGGCCGCGAAGAGGCGGCGCGCCTCGAAGCGATCCGCCAGGCCGAGGTCGAGCGCGCGCGGCTCGAGGCCGAGCAGGCCGCCCGCATGCAGGCGATGGCCGCTCAGCAGCAGCACGAGCGACAGCTCGCGACCATCAAGACCGACGATCAGAAGAAGAAGCTCCGCAACCTTCTGATCGGCGTCGTCGTCGCGGTCATCGCGATCGGCGGCGTGACGGGCTTCGTGGTCTACCAGAACCACGTCAAGACCCAGCAAGAGATCGCCGCCAAGGAAGCCGAGGCGCGCAAGAACAAGGAACAGCTCGAGCAGCTGCAGAAGCAGCTCGCCGAGCAGGACAGCAAGGTCAAGGGCCTCGAGGGCTCGCTCGCGAACGCGAAGGACGAGACCGAAAAGGCGAAGATCCAGGCCCAGCTCGATGCCGCCAAGGCCGCGCAAGAAGAGACCAAGAAGAACATCGGTCGCGCGGGCGGCGGTGGCGCACGCGCCGGCGGTGACCCGGGCGGCGCAGCGAAGCCGGCCTGCAACTGCAAGCCGACCGACCCGCTCTGTGATTGTTTGTAGGGGTGACTGCCTCTAAGACCGTTGCCTCAAAAGACCGGCTCGCGGTCGCTCTCGACCTGGCCGATCTCGACGACGCGCTTCGCCTGGCGGAGCGCGTCGCTCCGTTTGTGGGGGTCTTCAAGGTCGGGCTCGAGCTGTTCGTGCGCTTCGGGCCGGCCGCGGTCGAGCGGGTGCGCCGGGTGACCAACGGCGGGAGCGTGTTCCTCGACCTGAAGCTCCACGACATCCCCGAGACTGTCGAGCGCGCCGTCGCTTCGGCGCGCGCGTCGGGGGCGAGCTTTCTGACGGTCCACGCGAGCGGCGGTCGCGCCATGCTCGAGGCCGCAGAGCGCGCTGCAGGTCACGAGCTCCGGCTCCTGGCGGTCACCGTCCTCACCTCGCTCGACGCGACCGACCTCCGCGACACCGGCGTCGAGCGTCCCGTCGAGGCGCAGGCCGAAGCGCTCTTCGATCTCGCGTGGGGTGCGGGCGTTCGAGGGTTCGTGACCTCGACGCACGAGGCTCCGCGGCTCCGTGCGAAGAAGGCCGACGCCTACCTCGTCACGCCCGGCATCCGTCCGGCAGGCTCGTCGGCGGGGGATCAGAAGCGGATCGCGACCCCTGCCGCTGCGGTCGGCGCGGGCGCAGACCTCCTCGTCGTCGGACGGCCGATCCGCGACGCCGCCGATCCCGCCGAGGCCGCGTCGGCCATCTGCCGTGAGCTCGACGCCGCCACGGGCGGCGGGCCGAGCGCATGAGCCGCCTGGTCTTCGGCGTCCAGCCGGTCCGCGAGCTGCTTCGCGCGCGGGGTGGGCGCGGGGTCTCGGTCTACCTGCAGAACAAGGAGACCGAGGACCGCCGTCTCGAGTCGCTCGGCAAGCTGGCTCACGAGGTCGGCGCCGACGTCCGCGCCGTCGATCGAGGCGAGCTCGACAGGCGGGCCAAGGGCGGCATGCACCAGGGCGCCCTCGCCGAGGCCCCTCCCCTCGTCATCCTCGAGGACCGCGCGCTTATCGAAGCGCTCGAGGGCGCCGACCGGCCGGCGGTCGCGATCCTCGACGGCGTCGTCGACCCTCACAACTTCGGTGCGGTCATCCGGAGCGCGGTAGCCATCGGTGCGCCGTGGGTGGTCTGGGGCGAGCACGCGTCGGCCCCGCTCACGCCCACGACCTTCCGAGCGTCCGCCGGAGCCGTCGAGCACGCCCGACTCGCCCGGGTTCGTTCCCTCCCCGGCGTCGTCAGAGAGCTCGCCCAGATGGGCTTCACCGTCGCCCTGCTCGACCCTGACGGAGATGTCTCTCTCCACGAAGTGGACCTCACCGGCCCATGTGCGATCATCATCGGCGCGGAAGAGAAGGGGGCGAAGCCTGCGGTCCGCAAGGCGGCGACCCACCGCGCCAGGCTTCCGATGAGCGGCAAGGTCCAGTCGCTCAACGCATCGGTTGCCGGAGCGATCGCCTTCTACGAAGTCATGCGGCAGCGATGTTTTCCAGTACCTACGAGCGCTTGAGCAATCATAGCTCAAGTAGGTTCTGGACCCTCGCATTGCGCTGAACACCTGAGCGGTAGGCACCGATCTGTTTTCCATTGAATGGATCGCCGTTGATCCGGGGGTGCCGATCGAGATGTCGAAGCATTCCCCTGCTTTAGATCGCACGCATAAGGTGCCGATCGAGCCATCGGCCGAGCGCGTGACCCAAAACCTCAACTACGCGAGAGGACGCGCTCAAACGCGAGGATGGCCGCGGAGATGTCCTCATCCGTCGACGTCTCACCCAAGCTGATCCGAACCGCGGAGGCAGCGCGCGCCCGACCGAGCATCGAAGCGATGATCGGCGACGGCTCCGCCGTGCCTGCGCTGCACGCCGATCCGCTCGAGACCGAGACCCCCTCGAGGTCGAGCGCGGCGCAGAGCTCGGGACCCAGCCACGCGGGAAAAGACAGATTCGTTACGTGGGGCGCGCGCTCTCCGCCGCCGTTGGGTACGCCGCCGAGCGCGACCAACGCGGCCTCCAGCCGATCCCGGAGCGGCGCGATCGCGAGGTAGCGCTCGGGCCCCGACTCCGCCGCGCGGGCTGCGGCGCCGAACCCCGCGAGCGCGATCGGATCTTGGGTTCCCGGCCGTATCCCTCGCTCTTGCTCGCCACCCTTGAGGATGTTCTTGAGCTTGATGCCCGGTCGGGTGAGAAGGGCGCCCGCTCCCTTCGGACCGCGAAGCTTGTGGCTCGCGATGGAAACGAGATCGGCGCCGGCCCACGCCGATGCCGGCAAGCGGCCCGCTGCCTGAACTGCATCGCAATGGAGCAGGACCGGCGATCGCTTCGCTCCGGCGCTCGATGCCGGCCGGCTGCGGCGCGCGAGGAGGCCGGCAACTTCGATAAGTGGCTGAAGGACGCCCGTCTCGTGGTTGACCGCCTGGAGCGAAACGAGTCGGGCTCGCTCACCCAGCTCATCGAGCGCGCGCCCGACGTCGGCGGGATCGATGCGACCCGATGGCGAGGGTTCGACCCATCGCACGATCGCCCCCTCCGCTTCGAGCGCCTCCGCGGTGCGAACCACCGAGGGGTGCTCGAGCCGACTGGTAACGAGCCCCTCTTCCCGACCGACGAGCGATCGAAGGGCGAGGTTGTTCGCCTCGGTCCCGCCCGAGGTGAGCACGACGTCCCGTGCGTCGAAGCCCACGAGGTCCGCCACCGCGTGCCGCGCCGACTCCACGGCACCGCGCGCCCGGCGACCTTGGCCATGGACGCTGGCCGGGTTGGCCCACGCGTCCTTCATGGCAGCGCTCATCGCCGCGATCGCCTGCTCGCAGAGAGGCGTCGTCGCGTTCCAATCCAGATAGATGAAGCGGCCCCCCCCTTCGCGGAGCGAGGGGGGCCGGGGGGGTGAAAATGCAGCCATGATGGTCGCAGCCGGCGCTGCGTCTCAGGCCTCTCTAACCTTGAACCTCGGCCGGCGCTCGCATGGCGACGCTCAAGGTGAAGGCCGCGCCGCGCAAATCCACGCCCTCGATTTTCTCGGGCGAGGGCGAGACGGCGCGGACGTCGCCGCCGAGGCCGCGGCTGGTCCGCCGTGCGATGGCGAGCCCGACGCCGACGCCGCCGTGCTCGCGGGTGACCGAGCCGTCGATTTGGTAGAAGGGCTCGAAGACGCGCTCGATCTTGTCCTTCGGGATGCCCGGGCCGCTGTCGGCGACGCAGATTTCGTAGCCCGCGTTGCGCCGCGCGACCCGGACGCCGATCGTCCCCCCCGGCGGCGTGAACTTCGTCGCGTTCTCGAGCAGATGGACCATCGCCCGCTGGAGGCGGTCGGGATCGCCATGGGCGGGCAGAGGCCCCCTGGCGAGCTCCTCGACCAGGGTCTGCCCGCGCTCGTCGATTTTGTCGGCGACCTGGGCGAGCGCGCGCCGCGTGGTGTCCAGGAAGTCGTACTCGCGGTGCTCGAAGCGCATGCGCCCCGTCTCGAGGCCGGTGACGTCGAGCAGGTTGTCGAGGATGCCGCGAAGGCGCTTCACGCAGCCATCCATCGACATGAGCGCCTTCTGCTGGCCCTTGGTCACCGGGCCGAGCTCCTCGTCGATGAGCAGCTTGAGGTAGCCGACGACCGGGGTGAGCGGCGTCGCGAGCTCGTGGGTGACGTTCCGGTAGAACTCGGTCCTAGCCGCCGCGAGCTCCCGCAGGCGGGAGTTGGCGCTCGAGAGCTCGGCGATCTTCTCCTCCAAATGGCCGACGATCCGCTGGCTCTGCTCGCGGAGGAGCGTGTCCTCGAGGTCGGCGGACGAAGGCATCTCGCGAACGCCGCGAAGGTATCGGCCGACGACGCTGGCGAATGTCCGGGCCTCGATGGGCTTCTGGATGAAGCCGTTGCAGCCGACCGCGAGGCTCGTGTCTCGATCGCCCTCGGCGGTGATGGCGACGATGGGCACCCCAGAGAGGCTCGGCTCACCGCGCAGACGGAGGGTCACCTCGAAGCCGTTGAGCCCGGGGATGTTGAGGTCGACGAGGACCAGATCCGGCTTCGACGCGCAGGCGAGCCGAACGCCTTCGAGGCCGTCGACGGCGTCCGTGACGTCGTGCCCTGCGGCAGTCAGCAGCTTCCGTACGAGAAGTCGGTTGGCTGCGTCGTCCTCGATGTGCAGGATGCGAGGCATGGCGAATGGGCAGGGTGCCCAGCTCGAAGCCAATGTAGCGCCCTTTGCTCTGAACGGGGGCAACGCGGTGGTGGCGCCTCTGGCAGGTCGCTTCGCGTTCGCGCTTGTATCGGGGATTCTCGCATGGGCCGTGTTCCCGCCGTCCCGGCTTCCCGTCGCCGGTGCCCTCGCGCTCGTCGCCTGGGTCCCCCTGTTTCTGGCGGTCCGCGGCTTGACCGCGCGGCGCGCCCTCCTGCTCGGCTGGGTCTCCGGCACCGCCATGACGGCCTTGGGCTTCGGCTTTCTGGTGCCCGCAGCGGTGAGGCACGGCGGGGTCTCGCTCCCCGCAGCGATCGCGCTCGAGCTCGGGCTGGCGTGCTTTCTCGGGCTGGCGGTGGGTCTCCCCTTCGCGATCGCGGCGCGCCTCCAGAAGCTCCTGCCGGCTCCGATCACGGCCGCCGTCCTCTTGTCGGCGTTCGAGATCGCTTGGCCCGCGCCGATCCCTTGGTCGTTCGGGGCGTCCCTCGTCGACGGCCCCCTCGTGCATCTGGCGAGCGTCGTGGGCGCCCCCGGGCTCTCTCTCTTCGCCTACGCGTCGGCCGCGGCGATCGCGCCGGTGCTGTCGTCTCGCGCATCGCTCGAACGACGCGGCCGCTGGCTCGGAGCCTGGTGCGCGCTGGTCGCGGTCGCGATCGTCTGGGGATACGTCCGGGACGAGCAGCTGGAGGCGAGGATCTCGGCGTCCTCGCGTCTCTCGGTCGCCGCCCTCCACCTGCCCGCCGGCGCCGACGAGTCGGCTCGATCGCCGCGCACGCTCTTCGATCGCACGCGGGCGGCGGCAGAAGCGGGCGCGTCGATGGTGGTCGCGCCCGAGTCATCGCTGCCGGGCGTGTGGCCCGCCGAGGACCTCGGGCGGGTGACGACCGGCGCTTGGGGGCCTCCGGGCACGATCCTCCTCGCCGGGGCGGTCGTGAACGAGCGCGGTCACTTCTATAACAGTGCTGTCCTGTTCGATCGCCACGGGTCGGTCGCCGGCCGGTACGACAAGCGAAACCTGCTCGCGCTGGCGGAGCGGATCCCTGGTGAGGACGCCCTTCCTGCCCTTCGCGCGCTGTCGCCGCGGTCGGGGAGCTTTCGCCCCGGCGACGGGCCCGGCACCGGCGAGCTGGTCTTCGGGCAGCTCGGCATCTCGATCTGCTTCGAAGACGTCTTCGCGGTCGGTCAAGACGCGCCGCGCGACGCCGAGATGCTGGTCAACCTCACCAATGACAGCTGGTTTTACGGGACATCGGAGCCAGAGGCCCACCTCGCGCTCGCGCGGCTGCGCGCCGTCGAGTCCGGGCGCTACCTCGTCCGCGCGACCGCGGGAGGGATCACCGCCGTCGTCGACCCGAGCGGCCGGGTGATATCGCGCATCGAGCCCGAAGGCTCGGGCGTCCTCCGCACGTCGGTCCCCCGCCTGGTGGACCCCCCGCTCCGGGCGCGGCTCGGCCTCTTGCCGTACGCGATCGCGTGCTGCGTGCTGCTCGCCTCCGCGGCGGCTGGCCGCTACCGCG
>JBGTSH010000184.1:0-20562 GCA_041940405.1 Polyangiaceae bacterium | reverse complement strand
CGGCGTCGCCGCGCTCGCGCTCGCGCTCGGCGGCGGGGCTGCCGAAGCGGTTGCGGATGCGGTGGCTGCGCCGTCGTCGTCCTTCTTCTTTTTCTTCTTCTTCGGCTCGTCGTCCTCTTCGCTCTCTTCCTTCTTCGCGTCCTTCTTGCCGGTCAGCTGCTCGCACGCGAGCTGCTGCGTCAGGACGAAGGCGAGCGCGGATATCCAAACGATGCGCACCGCTCGACGCTACACCAGCGCGCAGCCGAGGTCAGCGCGGGAACGCTTCGGCGACGCCGCCATCGACCGGAAGGGTGGCGCCCGTCGTTGGCGTCGTGTTGCTGGCGAAGAAGACCACCGCTCGGCCGACGTGCTCGGCCTCGACGCGCGCTTTGAGCAGGTTGCGTTCGCGATAAAAGTCGGGGAGCGCCTCGGGCGAAAGCCCCCGGCTCTTCGCGCGCGAGGGACCGACCTGTGCCCAGAGGCCGGAAGGCACGTCTCCGTGGGAGAAGACCGCGTCGGCGTTGATCTGGTTCACGCGGACGCCCATCTCGGCGAGCTCGAGGGCGGCGACCTTGCCGAGCTGATGCGCCGCGGCCTTGCTCGCGCTGTAGGCGCCGAAGTCTTTGCCGGGCGCGAAGACGTTCTTCGAGGCGTTGATGACGATGTTGCCGCCCGTGCCTTGCGCCCGGAAGACGCGCACCGCTTCGCGGATCGCGTTGAGCACGCCCAGGTAGTTCACCTCGGCGACGCGGCGAGCGTCCTCTGCGCGAAGCTCGGCGATCGGCTTTACGAAGGCGATGCCCGCGTTGGGGACTACCACGTCGACGCCGCCGTAGGCGACGCAGGCTTGATCGAACGCGCGCCGCATCGCGGCCTCGTCGGTCACGTCTGCGCCGATCCCATAGGCCGAGCCCTTTCCGTATTGGGCCTCGATCGCTTTGGCCGCCGTTCGAGCCGCCGCCGCGTCGAGATCGACGATCACGACGTGCGCGCCTGCGCGAGCGCACGCCGCAGCGATGCCTTGGCCGATCGCACCGGCGCCGCCGGTCACCAGGACGATTTGCCGCTCGAGCGGGCGCTCGGCGGCCTTGCCCAGCTTCGCCTGCTCGAGGCTCCAGTACTCCATGTCGAAGAGGTCGAGCTCGGGGAGCGCTTCGTAGGCCCCCATGCCGGCGGCGATGAGCTTGGTCTGCAGCGTATGCTCGGTGATATCCGCGGCGATGCGCGCGTCGGTCTTCGTCTTGCCGAACGCGAGGAGACCCGCGCCCGGCAAGAGGACGATTCGCGGCGCCGAATCGAGCTTCGTCTTCTTCACGCCGCGCGCCGCCGAACAGCGCTCGAAGTACGCGTCGTACGATTCGCGGAAGCCGCGCACGGCCGACTCGAGCTGTGCGCGAAGCTTCGCCTCGTCACCGTAGGCGGGCGCCTCGACGAAGATCCCGTGCGCCTTGGTGCGGATCACGTGATCCGGCGTGAGCGGGCCCGTTGCGGCGAGCGCCGCCGCGCCCGGCACGTCGAGCGCGGCGATGACGTCGGGACCGCCGCGGTGCTCGCAGACGACGCGCTTGAAGGGGACGTCGGCCGAGCCGCTGGGCTCGGCGAGCAGGCCGCGAAGGATCGGCGCCACGAGCGCGATTCGAGCGTCTGCGCCGCCGGCCGTCGGCGTCGACATCGAGAACGCCGTCTGCTTCGCGTTCGCGAGCGCGAACTTCTCGCACGCGTCGACGAGCTGGATGTGACGCTCGTAGCTCTCTTTGGCCGTCTCGCCGAAGGTGAAGAGCCCGTGCTTCGCGAGGACGATCCCGACGACCTTCGGGTTCTTCTCGAACGCCTCGGCCACTGCCTTGGCGAGCGGGAACCCCGGCATGATGTACGGCAGGACGACGACGCGATCGCCGAGCGCCTCTTTCGCCTTCGCCTCGCCATCGGGCTGGTTGGTGATCGCGAGGATCGCGTCCGCGTGCGAATGGTCGACGAACGGGTGCGGGAGGAACGCGTGGAGCAGCGCCTCGACCGACGGGTTCGGTGACGAGGCGTCGAAGAGGTGCGTTCGCAGCTGGTTCACCATCTCTTCGTCCGACAGCGCGTCGAGCGCGCGCAGCCGCCGGAGGTAGGCGAGATCGAGCGCCGGAAAATCGCGCGGCTCGACGCGATCGAGGCTCGAGCCGGAGCCCTTCACCCACAAGCAGTCGACCGTGTCGCCGAGGAGCGTCTTCGTCGGACCCTTGACCGAGGTGTTGCCGCCTCCGTGGAGCACGAGGTCGGGCTCGGCCCCGATGAGCCGCGAGGTGTACAGGCGAAGCGCGACCGCTTCGGGCGCGACGCCGGCGTACGCCTGCACGGCCTGCTTGGCTTCGGAATCGCTGTAACGGCTCTTCACGGGGCGCGGAGGATACTCCGCCAGAGCCTACGGAACGAGCGTGGTCGAAACGCCGCACGAAAGCGGCTCGGCCATGAAGTCTTCCGGGACGTTCGGGGCCGAGTCGCAAGCCGCGGTTTCGAGCTCGTCGGTGAGCTCGCCCTCCTGGATGAGGAAGGCCATCGATCGGTAGAGCGGCGTCAGCCCGTCCTCGAGCTTGCCGATCACGAAGCCGGGCTTCTGCGGGTTGCCCGCACCGTAGCCGTGCTCGCACATGTTCATGTCGAACGCTGCGCGCGCGTCGGCGCCGTCGAAGAGGATCGTGTAGAGCGCCGCCAAGTAGCCGGTGCGATCCTCGCCGACGGTGCAGTGGAAGAAGACCTTGTCGCCGTCCTCGCGTGCGTCGCGGATGAAACGGAGCGCGTCGACGGTCTGCTTGCAGGGCGTCTCGAAGTCGGCGTAGTCCTTCCACTGGAAGGGGACGTGGAGCACGTCGGCCGCGGGCAGGCTCCAGGCCGCGATCTCCTTGCCGACGTCGTCGTTGCCCGTCGTGTTCTTGAAGATGAGGACCTTCTCGAGCCCTGCGGCGCGCAGCTCGTCGAACTGCTCGGGCGTCCGCGGCTCCATGCCGCGAAGGATGGCCTCGTCGTCGTCGATCCAGTGCGCGTTGGGAACGCTGATCCCTTCGACGCTCGAGTCGAAGGGTGACGAGAGGCCGCCGGTGCCACGCGGCGTCAGCGTCGTGAGCTTGCACTTCATCTCTGCCGGTGCGCCGGCCACGTCGCCCTTGCGCGTGCAGGTGTAGTAGCCGCGCTTGCCCGACAGATCGCGGACCGCGACGACCGACTCGCCGTCAGCCTTCACGATGACCTGGAGCTTTTCGCCTGTGCGGCTGCAGGTGATCCGCTCGCCGTCCACGCCCTCGAAGCGATCGCTGCAAGCGAGCTTCTTGTTGCTGCTCTTGAGCGAGAGCCCACCGCCTTCGGCGCTCTGAAAGCGGAGCGTGAGGGTCTTCGAGAGCTGCGTGGCGTACGCCTCGCTCGCGCCCGGCTCCTCTTCACAGCCGATCGAGGTGAAGAGAGCGACGCTGGCGAGCGCGAGGGCGTACGGGGAGCGCATGGGCGCGCCGTATGCACACCTCATGCTACCTGTGTGCGGTGCAGGTGATGCGCGTAGTTACAGGTACTTAAGGGCTCTCGGCTTGGATCGCTGTCCCCGGATCGAGCTACCGCCGATCCACCAGCGCCTGTGGACCCGGACCCCGGGGCGAGAAAAAGTCGTCGTGACCTAAGAACTCTCCGGCTCGAGCGTCGTCGAGCATGAGAGCCAAGCGCGGGGCGACCCCCGGCGCCCTTCGCCTTCTCATGTCGAGCTCCGAGGACGACACCGCGTTTTTCAAGAGAGCGATCGCCGAACATCAGGCGCCGCTCCTCAGGTTCGCGCGCACCCTCGTGGCCGAGCATGCAGGCGACGTCGTTCAGGACACCTTCGAGCGCCTCCTCGGCGAGGAACGGACGAAGGTCGAAGGACACCTTCGCGCGTGGCTCTTCACGGTTTGTCGAAATCGCGCCATCGAGCTGAGACGCCGTTCGAACCGCGTCTTCTCGATGGTTGAGGACGAAGAAATGATGAGCCACGAGACAGGACCTGAAGGGGCGGCGCTGGAGAAAGAGAAGCGCCGCGCGCTGCGCGCGACGCTCGACACCTTGCCCGAGCGGCAGCGCGAGGTGGTGACGCTCCGCTTCGCCGGAGGGCTCTCGTACCAAGAGATCGCCGAGGTGACGAAGCTGAGCATCGGGAACGTGGGCTTCATCCTCCACACCGCGCTCAAGACGTTGCGAACGCGCATGAGCGAGAGCGAGACGGAAGCAAGGAGGTCGGCATGAGCACCGATAGCTCGCACCAACGAGCGCTCGAGCCGTCGAGCGACGAGATGCGCGCCGCGCGCGTCACGACCTACGTCCTCGGTGAGATGTCGGCCGAAGAGGCCGCAGCATTCGAGCTCGAGCTCGAACAGGACGCAGAGCTCGCGCGTGAGGTCGAAGAGATGCGCGCGATGAGCGACATGCTCGCGTCCGAGCTCGGTCGCGACGTGCCGCCGCCTGCTTCACGCCGCCGTACCGCGCCGCCGCCTGCCGCGCCGGTGGTACCCCTGCCCGTGCGGCGCTCGCGCCGCGGCTTCTGGATCGCTTCGCTCGGGATGGCTGCTGCGCTCGGCGCGCTGTCGCTCGTCTACGTCAAGAAGACGAGCACACCCGCGAACGCGACTGGCGGCCCCATCTCGATGGCGTCCTCGCAGCGCGAAAGCACGGCGCAGGATCACCTTCTGCCTCAAGCTGCCGCGACTGCGGGTTTCTGGGCTCCGGCCGATGATGGCCGCTATGCGGCGAGCGAAAATGCCAAGAGCAAGGCAGCGACGGACGAGCGTCCGAAGGTGGGCTTCGCGGCGAAACGGCCCAGCGATCACAATCCGATCCTCGACAACCCCTTCGTCGAAGCCTCCGCCGATGCCAAGTCGACGTTCTCGATCGACGTCGACACCGCGTCCTACTCGATCATGCGCGGGTATCTCACGCGCGGGCAGAGCCCGCCGGCCGACGCGGTCCGGATCGAAGAGCTCATCAACTACTTCTCGTACGCGTATCCCAAGCCAGATGGCGCGCATCCGTTCTCTGTGAACGTCGACGTGGGCGCCGCGCCGTGGGCTCCGTCGCACCGGCTGGTGCGCATCGGAGTGCTCGGGAAAGAGGTGAAGCTCGAAGATCATGAGGGCGCGAACCTGGTGTTCCTCGTCGACGCGTCGGGCTCGATGAACGCAGAGAACAAGCTCCCGCTCCTTCGCGAGAGCCTGAAGCTCCTCTTGCCGAAGCTGACCGACCGGGATCGCGTCTCGATCGTCGCGTATGCCGGCGCGGCGGGGTTGGTGCTGCCCGCGACGCCCGGCGATCAGCACGAAAAGATTCAGTCGGCGCTCGATCGCCTGAGCGCCGGCGGCTCCACCAACGGCGGCCAAGGCATCGAGCTCGCCTACGCCGTGGCGCAGGACCACTTCATCAAGGGTGGCGTCAACCGCGTCATCCTCTGCACGGACGGCGACTTCAACGTCGGCATCACGAGCGGCCTCGGCCTCGTCGACCTGGTCAAACAGAAGGCCCAGAGCGGCATCTTCTTGAGCGTGCTCGGCTTCTGCATGGGCAACCTGAAGGATGGGACGCTCGAGCAGATCGCCGACAAGGGGAATGGCAACTACGGATACATCGACACGATCGACGAGGGCCGCAAGGTCCTCGCCGAGGGCCTCGGGACCTTGGTGACGATCGCCAAAGACGTGAAGATCCAGGTCGCGTTCGATCCGAAGCGCGTCTCGCGCTTCCGCCTCATCGGGTACGAGAACCGCGTCCTTGCTCACCGCGATTTCCACGACGACACCAAAGACGCCGGCGAGCTCGGCTCGGGGCACACGGTCACTGCGCTCTACGAGGTGGTCACCAAGTCGGGCGCGACCGACGGCGACCTGCTCACCGTCCAGCTCCGCTACAAGGACCCCGACGGGACGGAGAGCAAGCTCATCGAGTCCGTGGTGCCCGATACGACCGGCGACGGGATGAGCCGCGACTTCCGGTTCGCCGCGGGCGTCGCAGCGTTCGGCATGGTGCTTCGAAACTCTCCCCACAAGGGGAGCGCCGACTGGAACATGGTCACGTCGCTCCTCCGCGCGGGGGTGGAGAACGACGGCACCGGCCGCCGCAGAGAGCTGCTCGACCTCGTAGAGAAGGCGAAGCAGCTGAGCGGACGATGAAGCCCGTCAGGCGGCGCGTACGCCGTTCTTTCCGGGAGCGCGCGCTCCGTCGCCGCTGCGAACGAACCTCAGCCGCCGGGACTCGCAGTCCAGGCAGCGAAACGGATAGAGCCCCAGCCAGCTGATCGCTCGCTCGAGGCCCCGCCGCCGCGATCGCACGAGACTCGAACCACCGCAGACCTTGCAGCGGGCACCTGCCATCGGCTTCGCATACCACGCGCCGGGGGCGACGCACGCAATCGTGACGTGAACATCACGCAACTGTCATGTCGGCGTGGCAACCTGCCACGCTGAGGCAATTGGTGCTGTCGCGATCTCGAACACTCAGATGTCGAGCATGGTTTGGGTGATGATGTAGTTCGCGACGAGGATCGAGACGCAGCTGTCGACGACGGCGCGGGTCGTCGCGACGCCGACGCCGCGCGCGCCGCCCTTGGCGAAGAAGCCGTGGCGGCAGGAGATGCTCGAGAGGATGAACCCGAACGCGACCGATTTGACGAGGCCCATCGTCAGGTCTTTGGGCACGGCGAGATCGCGGATGCTCTGCATCCAGATGCCTTGGTCGCCGCCGAGCCAGAGCACCGCGACGAGGTAGGAGCCGCCCATCCCGACAGACGCGTAGAGCGCGCAGAGGAGCGGCAGCATGACCATCGACGCGAGGAGGCGCGGCGAGAGCAGGTACTGCACGGCGCTGACGCCCATCGTCGTGATGGCGTCGATCTGCTCGGTGACGCGCATGTTGCCGAGCTCGGCGCTCATGGCGCTCCCGGCGCGTGCGGTGACCATGATCGCGGTGAAGACCGGCGCGAGCTCACGGAGGAGCGACACAGCGACGATGCCCCCGACGCGGCCCTCGGCGCTGAACGCTCGCAGCGCGTAGACGGTCTGAAGGGTGACGACCATCCCGCTGAAGGTGCCGGTCAGCGCGACGATGAAGATCGACTGCACGCCGACGAACTCCATCGCGGCCAGCACTTGCCCGACGCGGTAGGGCGGTCGCACGAGCCAAAAGATGGTCTGCCACGTCAGCTGGATGAGGCTGCCGATCGTGTCGAGCCAATGGATCAGCGGATCGAAAAGCTCGGCGAGGAAGCTCTTCTTCGGGGTGTCCTCGCCCTCCACCCGCGTGTTTCTAGCACAGTGCGAAATGACCGAGCTCGAAGCTCGGTCAGGCTCCAGCGGTCAGGGATCAGGCTGCAGCCAGAAGCCGGTCTTTTCCCTGTCTCCTGACCCCTGTAGCCTTTTTTACCCGGCGAGCCGGGACAACGCGCCACGTAGCGCCTCGCCTCGAGGGCCTGTGGCGCGAAGGCGGGCGTGCCGCCCTCCGGCGAGGGCGATCTGGATCTCCAGAGCGTCGCCGCCCAGCGGATCGACGAACGGCGCGCCCCACTCGACGAGCAGGATCGCCCCCTCGGCGCGGCGATCGCGAAGTCCGAGGTGCTCGAGCTCGGACGCGTCGCCGAGCCTGTACAAGTCGGCGTGGGCGAGGCGGGCTCCGGCGAGCTCGTAGTCGTGAACGAGCGAAAACGTCGGGCTGGTGACGCGCTCTTCTTCCGAGAGGCCGAGCTCGCGGAGCAGCGCTCGCACGAAGAACGTCTTGCCCGCCCCGAGCTCACCCGACAGAACGACGAGGTCGGAAGGACGAACGGCGCGCGCCAGGGCGCGCGCCATTCGTTTCGTGCTCCGTCGGGTGGGAAGCGGGATGGTCCCGCTCACCGCGACGTCACTTCGCTTCGATTTCCTTGAGGACCGAGTTGCCCGCCTGGTCGTAGCAGCGAACGCCGACCATGCGCGAGCCGGCAGGAACGATCGCGCTCACGTCCTGATCGAACTTCTCGGCCGCCTCGTCGTAGACGCCGTCGGTCGGCGAGATCGGCCGCCAGTCGTCGGTGCCGGCGAGCGCGAGCTCGATCCGGACGATCGGCCCGAGGCCATCGCTGGCTTCACCCGTGAGCTTGCGGCCGTTGATCGCGAGGGTCTTGAAGACCGGGGGCGTGTTGTCCACGAGCACGAGACCCGACTCGAGCGTGTGGCGTGTGACCTTGTCCGGCGAGTTCACCAGCTCGTCCGTCGCCTCGACTTTGATCCGATAGAGGCCCTCGGGGAGCGAGGTCGTGTCCCAGTCGAGGCTGGTGCGCGTGAAGATCTCGCTCGGCTTCAGCGCGTCGCGCCACGTCTGCTGGTTGTCGAGGCGGTAAAAGACCCGGTAGCGAAGATCGTCCTTGTCAGGGTTGTCGACGTCCCACTTCACGTTGACGGTCGGCGAGGGCTTGGAGACGCTTCCGCCGGACTGCTGCAGGCCCGTCGCGAGCTTGCCGCTCTTTTGCACGCGGCTCTCGGCCGTGACGTTGGTGATGATCGCGCGTGCGTTGTCGGTGACGAAGTGCAGGCGCAGCTCGCTCATCGTCGCCTTGGGATCGCGGCCGAAGCGCGCACGCACCTGGAGGTAGCGGCCGCGCGGGCTGGTGATCTTGCCGGGCGCCGTGAGCGCGTTCGACCACGCGCTCCAGCTGGAGTCCGGGTCCTGTGTGTTGCCCGAGCGGGACTGCATCTCGAGCGTGCCGGTCCCGCGCCAGGTGAAGAGGCCCCACGTGGCCGGGAGGCCCGCGTCGAGGACCTTGCTCGTCCACACGGCGTCCGGACCGCCCTCGCCTTTGATCTCGCGGAAGGCGATCGGATCGCTCGTGACCAAGAAGCGCTTCTTGCCGGCGATCATGACCGTGGAGATCTGGCGCTCTTCGACGTCGGCGATGACGCGCTCGAGGTGATCGTCGTCGACGGTGAGGACCCGACCTTCGAACCCCGTGCCGAAGTAGGGCTTGCCGTCGTCGCCGATCTGCACGCTCGTGAAGTGCGACTTCGTGTAGGTCATCATCTGCTCGGCCACGCCGTTCTGAAAGCGGTAGACGACGCTCTCGCCGCCGCGGCTGGGCCGAGCGACGCTGGCGCCCGAGAAGCCGCCTGCGCCCTTGCCGGGGAGCGAGAAGCTGCCGCCGTACTTGTTTGCCGAGGCCCACACCTCGCCCTTCTTGCCGATGGCGATGTTAGAGACGTCGTCGGCCTCGAAGTCGAAGACGACGTTCGCGCGACCGGGGGCGTCGATCTTGTAGAGGAGCGCCTTGCCGCTGGTGCCGGCGTAGACCTTGCCGTCGGTGCCGACAGCGAGCGACGTGATGTGCGGATCGTCGGCGTCGAAGTGGACCTGCGCTTTGCCCCCGTCGTCCATGCGGAAGACTTTTCCTTCGGGGCCGGTCGCCACGTAGAGCGACTTGCTCTTCTCGTCGAACGCCATAGCCCAGATCGCTTCGACGCCCTCGAGCTTGCCGCCCCACTCTTTCGCGGCGGCGTCTTTGCCCTGACCCTTGGGCAATCGGTACATCTTGCCGTTGGGGAACGAGCCCGCGATGACGTCGCCGTTCCAGGCGATGGCCAGCGTCGAGACGGCCATCTGGCCGGTGGTCGCCGCGACCGAGACCTGCCCGTTCGAGACGCGCATGATCTTGCCTTCGGTGCCGGTGCCGATGAGGACGGAACCGTCAGGAAGAAGGACGCTCTGCCACGCGCTCTGAGCGCCCTCTACCGCCGTCTTGCCGAGCTGCAGGCCCGCGCGAACGATGCCGCGGCCGTCGACAGCGACGCCGGTGAGGTCGCCGGAGGACAGATCGTCCATCGTCGACATGTCGAAGGTCCGCGTGCCGACTGCGCCGGCGGATCCGGGAACGAGCGCCGCGGTCGCCATCGCGGCGGCGCCCAGGAGGGACTTCAACCAGAGAGAGGGTCGGGCTTTCATCGCTTGTTGGCCTGAGGTGCAAAAGGAAACAGCGGTCACTTGATCAGCGGGCGAACGCGCACGCTCACGCGATCGCGTCCGACGACGAACGTCTTCATCGGGTGAGAGGTCTGCTGCAGCGAGCCGAAGGTCTCGGGACCGTACGGCGTCGCACCGACCGAGAGGGTGCTCATCGCTCCCGGCGGCAAGCGGTAGGCGACGTTGTTGCGGAACGCCGCGCCGCCTTCACCCTTGAGGCGGATCGTCGCGACGATCGACTCTTCCGGGAACGACGGGTTGTTCAGGAGCGCGACGAGATCGGCGACGCTCTCGGGCATCGCGCGGTAGCGCTCGACCTCGTAGCCGGGGCTCAGATCGATCGTGACCTCTTCGCCGGCGAAGTCGGCGGGGATGGGCACCTCGATCACGCGCGTCTCGGGCTTGCCCTTGAACGGTACGAGCTCGACCTTGATCCGAACCGGCTGGCCGGGATCGATCTCTTGCTGGACGAGCGCCGTCCCGCGCATGAGCGCAACGTCGCGCTCGAACGAGAGCTGGAGCTTCGACTCGACCCCCTCGACCCGCACGTCCTCCCACGGGTTGTTGAGGAGCATGCCGAGCGCGCGGACGACGCGGCTGCGCATGTAGGGGTCGCCGCCGTCGCCGGCCGACGCGCCGAAGTCGCGGAGCTCGATCGTCCCGTAGCCGGCGACCTTGACCTTGGTGTTGATGCGCCAGGTGGTGTCGCCACGCTCCGCCGAGGTCGTCTCGACGGCGCTCGAGAGCGCAGCCGCGGCGAGGAACGGCGCCATGAAGGGATCCTGCGAGACCTCGCTGTCCCACTGAGTCTTCGGTGCGCCTTCCACGCCTTCGATCTTGAGCGAGACCGGGAAGGTCGAGGCCACGCGCTTGGTGTCGACGACGATCGACGCCTGCCGGTCGTTGACCATCGTGCCCATGTCCTGCACCGCCTCGCCGATCTTGAAGCTGCGGTTGGTGCTGGCGAGGATCCAGTGGACCTTGGCGACCGCGGTGGGCATGTCGCTCGCGCCGCCGCCCATCATCGGGTGGCCGAAGGCGACGAGCTTGTCACCCTCGACGCGGGTCACCGTACCGAGGCCCATCGCCGAGACGTCGCCCTTGATGAGCTGCACGCCGATCGCGCCGCCGTCCACGAAGCTCTCGTTGCCGGTCGTCGCAGTGGCCACCCTGGTGTCCTTGGCGCCCTTGGTCGTCTTGGTCGACCCGCCGCCGCCCGCCTGCAGCGGCATGAGGCCCATCGGCCCGAGCATCTGCTCCATGTCTGCCATGGCGCCGGGCGTGAGGCCCCCGATCAGGATCGGCGTCGAGGCCGGAGCGAGCGTGGTCGTCGTGCTGTTGGGGTTGCCGCGCTCGCGAACCGCCTTCTGCGCGAGCTGCTTGGCGTGCGCTCCCAGGTCGTAGGAAAAGACGCCCTTGCCGTTGTCGAGGAGCCCCGAGAAGGAGCGCGTCGACGGCTGCGAGATCACGGCGTTCGGCTTCGACGCGTCCTTGTGCTTCGGCAGGATGTTCGCGCGCGGCTTGAAGAGCGGCGGGATCGGCTTCTTGAGATCCTCGAGCATGTTGTGGATCGGGGTGACGCCCGCGATCGGCTCGGCGCCGAAGGTCCAGCCGTACGCGTACGCGCCGATCATCTTTCCTTCGAGGTAGATCGGGCTCCCGCTCATCCCGGCTACGGTGTGCGCGATGTCGAGCCGGGGATGGTTCGGAGTCTTGATGAGGATGAGCGCCTGGTTCGGCCGGAAGTTCGAGAGCGTCCCGATGATCTCGACGTCGAACTTCTCGGGCTTGGTCCCGCTCATGACGGTGAGGCCGTAGCCCTTCATGCCGGCCTTCACTTCGGAGAGCGGCATGTAGGGTGAGCTCGATGGGACCGCTTGGGCGATGCCGATGCCCGCCAGCACGGAGAGGGCGAGGCCACCCAGCAGCCCGAGGGTGATCGAAGATGACGTGCGGTGATTCATAGACCTCGAAGGGATCGTGGAGCCGAACAGCCTCAGGGCGGCGAAGAAACCGCGGAGATGGAGAGGGAGGAGTGTAGCCGAAGGTTCTTAGCGTGCTTCAACTGCTTGGATTGGGACAACGTCCGGGCAAGAAGGTTTTCGTCCTCCGAAAACCAACTAAGGTAGCCCGGGTGCGTGACGCGGTCGTCCTCGGGATGCTTGTCTTGGGGTTCGCGACGTTCGTGACAACGCACCTTACGCTGGTGATAGTCCTCTTCTTTTTCTCGAGGCCTCGCTGGCGCGGGCTCGCCGCGCTCCTGGTTCCGCCGCTCGGACCGCTTTGGGCGTGGCAAGGAGGCCACAAGAAGAAGGTGGTGCTCTGGCTCGCAGCTGTGACCGTCTATGCGACAGGCGCGCTCATCGCCACTTTGGGCGGAAGCTGAAGAGCCCGTCAGCAGTAAGGCCACAGCGGGCAGAGCTTGGTCGTACCCTTCTCCAGGTTCTCTGCCTCGGTTGCGAGCGCATCCGAGCCCTCGGGCACCTCGCCCAGGAACTTCTTGAGGTTGCCGCGCGCGAGGTCGAAGCCATCCGGCGTGAAGCCTTTTTCCTTGGCCATGGTCGCGAGCCCGCGCGCGAAGACCTTCTCGAGGTGACCCTTGGCGACGTCCGACGGCTCGTAGGCCGCTTCGGTCGTCTCCCAGAACATCGCCTTGGCGCCGTCTTCGTCGCACGCGTACCCCAGGCATTCGCCGGTCGGTGACTGAGCACCGGAGCAGGCCGCGAGGCCGACGGCGGCTGCGAGAACGAGGGCGGCAGGCTTGGAGGTCATGCGGCCGAGGCTACCTGCGCTTCTTACATTTCGTCGAGAACGTGCGACGAGGGAGAAGAAGCCGGCTCACCCTCGTAGAGTTTCGCCGTGATCCGCTTCACCAAAATCGCACTTTCTTCGGCGCTCGGGCTTGCTGCGGCGCTCTATGCGAGCGGCTCGGTCGCGCAAGACCAGGCCGAAGAGGACCACGGCTGGGGCGGGCCCGAGCCCGGCGCGGACAGACCGGTCGAAGAGCCGGAGCCCCTGGTCGTCGCCGCCGAGGAACCGGCCCCCGCGGCTAAGGCGCCTCCGCCGAAGGTCGCGCAGCAGCCCTGCCCGGTCTGTCCGGCGGAGCCGATCGACAAGCCTCGAGAGGGCGTCGACTTCTCTGCTTCGCTCTATGTCCTCAGCGGTCTCGCAATCGAGGACTACCGCGACGCCGGCTTCTTGGTTCGGCCGTCGCTGGACCTCGGCGCGTCGTTCGGTCTCGGGACCGTGAGCTTGTACCTGCTCGGGAGCACCGCCGCGATCGAGTACGCGAAGTTCTCCGGTCGACACTCGTCGTCGTTCCCGGTGATGGCCACGCTCGGCGTTCGCGCCGACGGCTGGACCATCGCCGGATCCGCGGGCATCTCTGCGGCCGTCGACAACGAGTACGAGGTCCCGGACGACGAGGTGTCGCTCATCTCGCCTCGCGGCGAGATCAAGGCGGGTTTCCGCTTCGAGGACTTCCTCGAGATCCTCGGCCACGTCGGCCTCGAGCGGCGCAAGTTCGAGAACCGCGAAGACGTCACGCGGCTGATCTTCGGTATTTCGTTCGCGGTCGCCGGGCCCTGAGCGACGATGCGCGGGCATG
The DNA here is from genome assembly GCA_041940405.1 of Polyangiaceae bacterium. GTDB lineage: Bacteria > Myxococcota_A > Polyangia > Polyangiales > Polyangiaceae > Xiheicaenibacterium. The sequence continues at coordinate 7,007 of JBGTSH010000184.1, read as the reverse complement.
CGGCTCGCGCTCGCGTTGCTCGTCGGCCTCGCGCTCGTCCTCCTTACGGCGCGCCTCTACGCTGACGAGTACGTCATCGAAAAGGAGCGCGAGGGCGACGTCCAAGCGCTCTTCGAGCCCTACCGCCTCGGAGCCGAGGTGGAGCCCGGCTGGAAGCTCTGGACGATCTCGATCGAGCCGACACGTATCGTCGTCGGCCTGCAGGGACCGGCGCAGGCACGCGCGGAGCTGACGCTCGTGCATCCCTCCGCCAAGAGAGCCGACGTCGAGACGACGCCGAGCTTCGCAGTCCTCTTCGGCTCGGCCTCCGAGCCGGCCGCGCAGGCCGCGCAGCGCGAGCTCGTCGCGGCGCTGAGAAGAAACGACGACGGCCGGTTCTGGCGGACGATCCGTCCGCTGCCTCTCGGGCGAGGTCAGGGCTCGGGGGCGCCGCTCTTCGGCCGGTTCCTCGTCTTCGACGGCTTCCTCCTCCTCGCGGGACTGATCTGCATCGTCGTCGCGATCGCGGTGCGGCTCTTGTCGACGGCGCCTCGGTGGGTGCGCTTGGCCGTCCCTGCCGCTGCGCTCGCGGGCGTCGTGCTGCGGCTCGAGCTCGCCCCCGCGGCGCTCCTCGGAGCGTGGCCCTGGTCTCGGACGTCGCCCCACGTTCGAACGCTCTTCGAGAGCAGGCTCTTCGAGACGCTCGCGGTCGATGCCGGCCGGGCGATCTACATGACGGATCTGTCTCTCAAGATCGGCCTCGTATATGCAGCGTTGACGCCGCTCGTTCTCTTCTCGCACGCGACCCAGCTCTTGCGGGACGCGCGCGCCGGAGCGTTCGTCGCGTTCGCGGTTGCGTTCTCTCCACACCACATCCGGTTCTCGCGTTGCGAGGACCCGTTCGTGCCGTCGATCGTGCTGACGTCCACGGCGTTCGCGCTGCTGCACACGCTGCTCCGCGATCCGTCGCGCACGTTTCGGGTCGTCGCGGGCGTGCTCCTCCCGATCGTGCTCTGGCCGGCGTACCTGCTGCGGCCGCTCAACATCCTCTTTGTCGGCATCCATCTCTTCGCCGCGTCGGTGCTCCATCCGGACGAGGCTCCACGCCGGCGTCGCGCTGTCGCGATCGCCTTGGTCGGTATCGTCGGCGTGATGGCGGCGGCCGAGTTCTTTTCGGTGAACGAGGCGACGCTCGGCGACGCCACGGCCTCGTCGTGGCGATGGCTCCTGCGGGTGCCGGCCGTCTTGGTGACGCCCGAGCTCAACCTGCTCCTTCAGCCCGCGTTCACCCCTCCGGTCTTCCTCGTGGCTGCGGGCGTCGGCACCAGGGCCCTCTTCCGGCGCGGCGAGCGGCGCCTCGGCTGGTTCTTGATCGCCTGGCTCGCCGTCTTCTTCGTGACGCACGCCTACGTCGTCGATGCGCCGATGCAGCCGCGTTACCACCTGCACCTCTTGGTGCCGACCCTGCTCATCGCCGCGGTCGGTGCCCTCGAGATCGCAAAGCGATCGCGCCCGGCGATAGGCCTTTTGTGCGGCGCAGCGCTCGTCACGCCCTTTCTCGCGCGTCGTGCCATCGCCGACGTCGGCGCTGCCGACACGCGGGAGTACGCGTTCGTACGAGATGCCCGGGACACGATCCCCGAGGGGTGCACGGTCATCGAGTACGTCGGCGACGAGAACGCCATGGACGCGCGCTTCGGACGCATCGGGCTTCGAACCGGAGCGCCGACCCATCAGCGCTTTCGCAGCGTCGCGGTGACCCGTGCCGACGGGCCGACCGCGTTCGTCGACGCAGTCCGGCAACACAATGACGGCTGTGTCTACGTCTACGAAGGCCTCGCTTGCTTTGGCGGCAAAGATCCGAGCGAGCCGTATGCCCCCGCCTGTGCCGCGCTCGACGCGCTGCCCCTCGAACGAATCGCCGAGGAGCAAGTACCGGCCCGGGTCTACGAACGGCGGGTGCTCGCGGGGTTGAGCCCTGGGACCGAAACCCTGCGCCTCAGGCTGCGCAGGGTGCGGTGATCACGGCTGGACGACGTCTGCGAGCGACATCTCGATGTGCATGCGGCCCGCGCGCTTCCTGTCGAACGGCTTCTTCAGCCCGTGCTTCGCTGCGGCGTGGACCGGAGCGTCGGCGCGCCTGGCCGAGCACGCTCGGTAGTCGGCGACCGCTTCGGAGCGACGGCCGGCGAGATCGAACGCGCGCCCACGCCAGAGGTGGAAAGCGGCCACGCGTTGCTCGTCCGGGTGACCGAGCTCGATCGCGCGGTTGAAGGCGCTCTGCGCGCGCTCGGCGTCGCCGAGCTCGACCGAGAGGAGGCCGGCGGTACCGTGGTAGAGCGCCTGCTTCGGGGCGAGGCGGGTCGCGACCTCGACGTGGTCGCGCGCGGCGCGCGGATCGCCGTCGTCGACGTACGCGAGGTACGCCTGGCGGAAGCGCTCGAACGCCGCTTCGTCGTCCGGCGTAGCGCCCGACGTGACGTCGAGCGCGCCGAGCTCGGGCGCGTGGTCCTGCTTGGAGAGCGAGAACGGGACGTAGCTTCCGCGGCTCGTCGGCGCCTCTCCCGTTCCCATCCAAAACGCGCCGTCGCTCGGGCGGAACACGATCGAGCCCACGGTGAGGACCATCGCGATCGAGTCGCGGACGCGGCAGCGCGGATCGCCGACGTCACCGAGGATCTCGGCCATGCCGGCGGCGTCGAGCGAGCCGGCGCGCTCGCGCAGGCGCTGGTTGACGGTGGCGTGGCGGCCCTGGTTGTGGCGCCAGTACGAGCCATAGAGCGCGACCTCGGTCTCACCGAGCTCTCGATCGAGGTAGATGTTCGCGTAGCCGAACGTCGTCTCCTCCGGCGTGGTGCGCCGAGCCGCGCGGCGATCGGGGTTCTCCTCGAAGCAGAGGACCTGGTTCCGGTTGCCGTCCGCGACGAGGTAGGTCCAGCAGCCGATCGGGGTGTGGCGCGAAAGGATCGCTTCGGCCTCGTCGAGCGAGCGCGCTTCGCGCATGACGATGTCGCCGACGACGCCGATCGGCGTGCCGCCGAGGCGCGTTTTGTCGGTGAACATGTGCTGGTGCACCGTCAACGTGAGGCCGGCCTCGTTCATCGCGGTCACGCCGCCGAGCCCGACGCCCGCGGCGGAGATCGAGACGAAGCGCTGTCCCCGCTCGGGCTCATGGAAGATCGCAGTCGCGTGGCGCGGCCAGTTGGCGACGCCGTGATAGTCGAAGTTGCGCGCGTGGTAGAGCTTGCCGTCCTTGGTGGCGGCGCCCCAGGCGAGCGCGCTCGTGCACCCGAGGCCGAGCGCGAGACGGTGCGCCACCGCCGGGCCGGGATCGCGCACCTGCATGAGGCGCGCGGTCGCCCAGAGCAGCGAGTCCGGCATCGTGCAGCCGCGAAGGAACTCGGCCTCGTCGAGGCCCGCGCCGCGCGCGATGCCGACGGCGGTCTCGCGTGCGAAGTCGGGCAGCGCCCGCTCCACGCGCGAACCGATCACCCGCTGGATCCCCGCGGCGATGTACGGAGAGATCGCGCCGAGGGGCTTGCCGAGGAGGCGCTCTACCTGACGCCTGTAGTACGGAATGGGGCCGTCCTTCACCTGGTCCGCGAGGAGCTTGCCGTGCTGCTCACCCATTTCGGCGAAGCTGCCTGCGACCTTGAGGACGTTCAGCCCCTCGATCCGCTTGTGCCACCCGCGCCCGTGCTTGCGGACGACACTGTCATGCTTCTTCGGGGCACTGCCGGTGGTGGCGACGAAAGACGCGTTCATGCTCATGACTTCACTCCCTCCAAAACGGTCGGCAGAGGCTCGCCGCTCGCCAGTGCGGCGGCGGCCAGGATGCGCGGCGTGGCCCACGCGTGGAAACCTGCGACGATGTTGCGCGCGCCCTCGGCGTCGCCCGCCTCGATCAGGTCGACGAGCAGGCGCAAGCCGTCGACGTGCTCGCGGCTGGCGGGGCGCGTCGCGGCGAACGCCCCTTCGAGATCGGTGACCACGCGGGCGTTGAACGCCGCGAGCATCTCGAAGACCGGGTTCTTCGACGCGCGCGCGAAGGCGAGCGCCATCTCGATGACGAGCTTTCCGTACCGCGGCCCGTCGCGGAGCGACGCCTCGAGAGCGGTCAGGAGCTTTCGCATGGTGGCGATCTCTTCGTCCGTCCGGCGCTCTGCAGCGAAGGCGATCATCTGCGTGTCGACGAGCGTTCGAACTTCGAGGAAGGCATCGAGCACCCGGCGATCGATGCGACCCGGGTGGGGCACGAGCATGGCGGCGAGCACTTCGGGGCTCATCGACCGGAGCGGCTCGAGCACCTCGGTCCCGCGACGGCGCACCGGTCGAACGAGCCGATGTACCTCGAGGAGCTTCACCGCCTCACGCACGACGCCGCGGTTCACCTGGTAGGCGTCGGCGAGCTCGTCCTCTTTCGGCAGGACGCTCCCCACGGGAAACTCACCGGAGACGATCCGGCTGAGGAGGTCGTGGGCGACCCGATCCGCCTTGCGCTCCGCCGGCTCGGCATCCGGGCGGGGGCGCCGAGAGCTCGCCGGGGCCGCGTCGGGCTTTCGCGGGCTGTTGGGATTTCCTGGGCGTTTGGCGGCTGGCCGAGGCACCGGGCGACAATAGATACGATGTATTGATTGTCAAGCGATGTTTCAGGCTAGGTGGTCGGTCCACTGTGCCGGCACCGATTGGCTGGTGATATGGGGGGGCATGCGACGAGCGCGCTTTGCCGTTTTCGCCTGCATCGCCCTCACCGCTTGCGAGCCCGATCCTCTGCCGGCGCCCGCGGCGCCTGCGACCTCGTCGACCGACAGGCGCGCAAGCACGCCGCCGAAGCCGAGCGCGAGCACGAGCGGCGACCCGGCGTCCGCGATCCCCAAGGTCTGTGAGAAGGCCGCAGCGCTCAAGAAGCGCATCGAGGGGATCGACGTCGAAGTGTCTCGCGTCACCGTGGGCGACATCGCGCTGCCGCAGAGCAAGGACGGGACGAAGGTCGATCCGCAGCTTCCGCTCCTCGTCGTCACCGACAAGGAGATCCGCCTTCAGGGAGAAGAGATCACCAACCCGAAAGATGTCGCCGGCAAGCTGCCGAACAAAGAGGTCCTCCTCGCGATCCCGAAGGGCGAAGAAGCGGTTGCGAGGATCGTCCCGATCGTCGACGCCGTCGGGCCGGACGTGACGGTGCATCTCCTCGCTACGCTTCCGGACACGAAGCTCGAGCCGGTGCCGAAGTCGGTGGACTTCAAGGACAAGGACACGAGCGAGAAGGCGACCGAGCTCGCCAAGGCGCTCTCGCGATCGATCGAGACCTGCGGTCCGGCGAAGGGGCTGTTCTCCAAGCTGGCGACGGTCGAGCCTTCGGGTCGCGCGAAGATGCTACGCGAGCAGCTGCCCCAGGCCGTCAGCGACTGCGAGTGCAAGATCCACGATGACGCGCTCGACATCGTCGCGTTCCTTCTCGGCGGCGATCCGCCGGTTTTGGCCAAGAAGATCGGCCCGTGGAAGGACAAGAAGAAGACGGCAGCCGCGGTCAAAGGCATGGACGGCCAGAAGCTCTACGACGCGCTCGCGAGCGACGGGAGCGTCACGAAGCCCGAGAAGTGAGCCTGACGAATTCGCAGCGCGAGGCGCCCGACGAGGCGTTCCTCGCGGCGCTCGGCCGGATCGATCCCGGCCGTCGCCGCCGCACCCTCGACGAGCCGAGCGCCGAGGGAACGTCGCTCAGCGGCCGGCGCGCGCTCGAGCTCTTCGAGTCGCAGATAACGAGCCGTCACCTCGACTACGAGGCGCGAGCGCTTCGCGCGCGCGGCGCGGGCTTCTACACGATCGGCTCGGCCGGCCACGAAGGCAACGTGGCGGTCGCCGCTGCGACGACGCCGAACGATCCGGCGCTCCTTCACTATCGATCGGGCGCGTTCTTCGTCGAGCGCGCGCGACAGCGGCCCGGCGCCGTCGATCCGATCCGCGACGTCCTGCTGGGACTCTGCTCTTCGAGCGACGAGCCGATGGCCGGCGGCCGGCACAAGGTCTTCGGATCCAAGCCGCTCGAGATCATCCCGCAGACCTCGACGATCGCATCGCACCTGCCCCGGGCCGTGGGGCTCGCGATCGCCATCGATCGCGCCAAGAAGCTCGGCGTCGCCGGGCCCTACGCGCCGCCGGCGATCGTCGTAGCGAGCTTCGGCGACGCGTCCGCGAATCATTCGACGCTGACCGGCGCCATTCAGAGCGCGACCCTGGCCGCGTACCGCGGTGTCCCGGTGCCGGTCCTCTTCGTCTGCGAGGACAACGGCATCGGGATCTCGGTCGAGACGCCTCCCGGTTGGATCCGCGCAGCGTACGGAGCGAGAAAGAGCCTTTTGTACTTCCACGCGGACGGCTGCGACCTCGTGGCGGCGCACGACGCCGCACGAGAAGCCGCAGCCTTCGTGCGGCGCGAGCGCCGGCCCGCGTTCCTTCACCTCCAGACAGTTCGTCTGATGGGCCACGCCGGATCGGACGCAGAGAACGCCTACCGGACGCCGGAGCAGATCCGGGGCGATCTCGAGAGAGACCCGCTCGTCCGAAGCGCGAAGCTCTTGATCGAGTCGGGCGTCACGACCCGCGACGAAGTCCTGGAGCTGTACGAGGCGGTTCGCCGCCGCGTTCAGGAGATGGCGCGCCGGACGGCTGCGGCGCCACGGCTCACGACCGCGGCTCAGGTCGTCTCGACGATCGCGCCTCGTCGCCCGGCGGCGATCGCGGCCGAGGTCCTGCGAAGCTCGCGGGCTGGCGGGCTCGTCGATCCTTCGCCGGCGACGCTCTCGATCGCCATCGGCCGGACCCTCGCCGAGCTCGCCGCCGCGTGCCCCGAGCTCCTCGTCTTCGGCGAGGACGTCGCGAAGAAGGGCGGCGTGTACGGCGTCACCAAGGGACTGCAGAAGCGGTTCGGCGTGGCGCGCGTCTTCGACACGGTCCTCGATGAGCAGTCGATCCTGGGCGTCGGTCTCGGTGCGGCCCTCGCCGGCTTCGTTCCGGTGCCCGAGATTCAA
>JBGTSH010000183.1:0-20650 GCA_041940405.1 Polyangiaceae bacterium | reverse complement strand
GAATCCGATATCCTCACCCAGTTTCTGATCGAGGCCCTCGTCCTCGCCACCCTCGGAGGCGTCCTCGGCACCGCCTTCGGTCTCGGCGCCGTCAAAGCCTTCTCCACCGCGCTCAAATGGCAGATGACGATTTCGCCGACGTCGTTGGCGCTCGCGCTCGGAACGAGCTCGGGCATCGGCCTGCTCTTCGGGTTTCTACCAGCCCGAAGAGCAGCGAAGCTCGATCCGATCAAGGCGCTCGGACGCGAGTAGGGGCTACTTCTTGAACAGATCGCCGAAGGTGCCGAACTTGGCCTCGCGATTCACCTGCTCGCGATACTCCTGATAGGCCTGCTTCTCGGCGTCTTCCTTCATGGCGCGGATGCTGAGCTTGGTCTCACCGCGGCGGGCATCGACGTCGAGCACCTTGGCTTCGAGCTTCGTTCCGACGGGGAACACCTTGCGGAGATCGGTGCCGCGCTGCGTGCCGGTGTGACCGGCGGGAATGAAGCCGCGCGCGGCGCGACCGGTGAGGCCGATGACGCGGACGATGAGGCCGGCCTCGGTCTGCTGGACGACGGCGGCTTTGACGACGCGGTGCGGGCCGACCTTCGGGCGAGGCTCGTCGGCTTCATCCGCCGGCGGCGCCGGGTGAAGCGAGATCTTGCGGGTCGCGCTGTCGCAGGTGGCGACGACGACCTCGATCGAGTCGTCGATTTTGACGAGATCCTTGGGGTGCGCGATCGGCTTGAAGGAGAGGTCGGCGGTGTAGCAGAGACCGTCGATGCCCGGCTCGAGCTCGATGAACGCGCCGAACGGTTGGAGGCGAACGATCTTTCCGGTGTGGCGCGTGCCGACCGCGTACTTCTGCGCGACCGCGTCCCACGGATCGCCGGTCATCGCCTTGCGGCTGAGCCAGATCTTGCCCTTCTCGTCGACCTTGAGGACCTTCACCTCGACCGGATCGCCGGGCTTGAACAGATCCGTCAGCTTCGCGCTGCGGTCGTGGCTCGCTTCGCTGACGTGGATGAGACCTTCGATGTTGTTCGCGTCGGTGAGCGCGACGAAGACGCCCCACTGCACCACGGTCCGAACGACGCCCTTGTGGACCGAGCCGGGCTCGAGGGCCTTGAGCGCATCTGCGCGCGCCTTCTGCGCCTCTTCTTGGAGGAACTTCTTTCGCGAGACGACGATGTCGCGGCCCTTCTTCTCGAACTGGAGCACGACGAAGCCGAGCCTGCGGCCGACGAGGTGCGACAGATCGTGGCCGGGACGGATCTCGACGTGGGACGCCGGCGCGAACGCGCGCAGCCCGTCGATGTCGACCTCGACGCCGCCCTTCACTACGGCGGTCACGAAGCCGTCGAGCACCTCACCCGAGTCCTTCGCCTTCTCGACCTTCTCCTTCGAGTCGTCGATGACGAAGGGCGCACGCGCCATGCGGAGCACGCCGCCGCGCACCCCGTGGCTTGCGACCGTCGCGATGAACTGATCGCCCGCCTCGGGCGGCTCGCCTTCGCCGAGCTCGCGGCGATCGAAGATGCCGAGCGCCTTGCCGGCGACGTCGATCCAGATCACGTCGTCGGTCACGCCTTCGACCTTGCCGAACACCTCTTCGCCGATGCGGAACGGCAGGGGCTCGGCTGCTCGATGATGTTGCGGGCGGCGCTCCTTGTGGTGACCTTCGCCTTGCGCTTCGCCCTCGGCGGCCTCGCCTTCGGCCGGCTGGCCTTCGGCACCTTCGGCGCCCGCTGCGGCACCCGGCTTCTTCTTCCGGCGACGGCGGCGCTTCTTCTTCGGCGCGCCCTCGGCAGTCGTGCCTTCGGCCGCTCCGCCCTCGGCGGTCGGCTCGCCGCCTTCCGCGGCGTCTTCCTCACCACCGTCGTCATCGCCTTCGGCGGCTGCTTCTCCCGCGGCGACGGCGGCCGGCGCGGCGCTCTCCTCGGCGCCCGCTCCAGGGGCGGGGGATGCCTGAGTGGAGGCGCCCTCGGTCCCCGCGCTCTCTGCGCTGGAGCCCTCTGCGCTGGAGACCTCTGCGCTGGAGACCTCTGCGCTGGAGCCCTCTGCGCTGGAGCCCTCGGCGCTGGGGGTCGTGGGCTCCTGGGAGCTGCCGTTCTCGGAAGCCGAGTCGGCGGCGGCGGGCGCCTCGTTGTCGGACGGGGACGTCGGATTCGACTCGTTCTCGGGGTTCATGTTCAGGGCAGGCGACGGACGAGGAGGAAGGAGGGCACTGACGGAACGCGTCAGCTCTCGCCGCGAAGGGGGGCGGAGCCTACCCCGAGGATTTCCCCAGGGCTAGTGGCGCACACGCATCGAGAGCGGCTTTGAGACCGGAGTAGGAGCCGCTTGTACAGCTTTCTTTAGCGCGCGATCGGGAGGTGTCGATTCTTACCTCCCGATCGGTCGATGACCAGCCCCGCGCCTTCGCGCTGGAGATTTTGCGCCGTGATGCGACCGGCGAGACGCTCCGCTACCTCGACGAACGCAGTTGCGATCGCGGAGCTTGGGGCAGCTTGCACCACCGGCGTCCCCGCGTCGCCCCATTCGCGAACCGAAGGGTCGAGCGGGATCTGCCCGAGGAGCGGCGCTTCGGCGAAATCGGCGACGGCCTGCCCACCGCCGGAGCCGAAGAGCTCGTGGCGTTTGTCGCAGCCATCGCAGACGAAGTAGCTCTCGTTCTCGACGACGCCGAGGATCGGGATCCCGACTTTTTGCGCCATGCTGACCGACTTGTAGACATCTTGCAGGGCCACCTCTTGGGGCGTCGTCACGATCACCGCTCCGGTCGTGCGCAGCTTCTGCGAGATCGTGAGCGCGATGTCGCCGGTGCCGGGCGGCAGATCGAGGACGAGGTAGTCGAGCTTGCCCCAGTCGACGTCCTTCAAGAACTGAAGGAGCGCGCCCTGCAACATCGGCCCGCGCCAGATGACCGCTTGTCGCGAGTCCTCGAGCATGAAGCCGAGCGACATCAGCTTCATCCCGAACCGCTCGAGCGGCAGAAACTTCTTTCCGTCGGCGGAGACCGGCCGGCCGCTCACGCCGAGCATCGTCGGGATGCTCGGCCCGTACATGTCCGCGTCGAGCAGGCCCACCTCTGCACCGGCGCGCCGGAGCGCGAGCGCCAGGTTGGTCGCGACGGTGCTCTTGCCTACGCCGCCTTTGCCGCTCATCACCAAAATGACGTTCGCGACGGTCGGGCAAGGGTCGTCGGGCAGGATCTCGCGCTCGGTCATTGCGACGCCGAAGGTGACTTCGACCTTGCTTGCGCCGAGCTTCTTCACGGCCTTTTCGACGTGGTCGACGAGCGCCGCTCGCGGCCGGTACGCGGGCGAGCCCATCATCAAACGGAGCGAGACGACGTCGCCATCGACCTTCACGTCGTGGACGGCGCCCAGGCCGCCGAGGGGCTTTCCGACCTCGGGCTCGAGTAGTGCTCCAACGGCCGCTTCCACACTGTCGACTGTGAGACCCATCGCCCCTCGGCATTAAGCCCGAGAAGTGCTTCCGTCAAACGCGCGATAGGGTGAAAATGGCGCCCTCATGGGGGTCGAGGAGACCGTTTCTGCGCGCCTGCGGGAGTGGCGCGAAGGCATCGCCGTCTTGTACCTGCAGGGCGTCGTGGTCGTCATGCCGCTCGTCGTGGCCATCTGGATCGCGATCCGGCCGCCGCCGAAGCTCGACCTCGCGGCGCTCTTCGTGCTCGTTTCGCTGCTCGGCTTCGCTGCGGTCCGCGTGTTCGTTCCTCGGCGCCTTCAGGCCGCGGTCGTGAGCGGGACGATGGTGGTCATGGGGATCGTGAGTGCCGCGTTCCTGGGCCTTTCCCCGGGGCCCGCCATCACCAGCCTGACCGGGTGCGTGATCGTGACCGCGGTGTTCGGCAGACGGGCGGGCTTCGCGACGCTCGGCGTCTCGATGCTCTTCCACGTAGGCGTCGGGCTCGCAGCCTCCGGGGGTGCGCTCGGGGGGATCGTCAACGACAAACTGACAGATTCGTCATCACTACCGAACTGGCTCCGCCTGACCGGGTTCCTGACCGTCTCGACCGGTCTCCTCATCGTGGCGCTCGGCCGGCTCCTGACCCGAATGGAAGAGTCGCTTCGCCAGGCCGCGGTGAGCGCGACGCGCGAACGCGAAGCGCAAGCCCGACGCCTCGAGGCCGAAACCCGACGCCGTGAAGCCGAGGATGCGGTGCACGAGGCCCAGCGTATCGAAGCCATCGGACGCCTCACCGGCGGGATTGCGCACGACGTCAACAACCTGCTCGCGATCGTGTTGGCTTGGACCGACGTGCTGCGACGCACCTCGAGCGCGCAAGCGCCCGAAGGGCTCGAGCACATTCGAGCTGCTGCCACCCGAGGCTCGCAGCTCACGCGCAGACTGCTCACGTTCGCGAAGCGGAACGCCTACGAGCCGCTCCCCGTCGACCTCGACGCGGCGGTCGCCGGCTTCACGATGATCCTCGAAGGGGTCGCGCCGGACAACGTCCGGATCGAGCACCAAAGATCGGAGCTCCCGCCGGTGCTCGCCGACGAAGCAGAGGTGATGCGGGTCGTGCTCAACCTCTCGCTCAACGCGATCGATGCGATGCCCGAGGGCGGCACGCTCCGCATCCGGGGGTACCTCGTCGAGCCGGCCGATCTGCCGCCGACCGCACGCTCGCAGGGCACCCGGCACGTCGCGCTCGAGGTCCGTGACGATGGCAGCGGAATGGATGAGGCGACGCTGTCACGCATCTTCGATCCGGCGTTCACCACGAAGGGCTCGCGTGGCTCCGGCTTCGGGCTCTCGAACGTGAAGACGATCGTGGAACAGGCGACCGGCTTTGTCGCCGTCGAGTCATGGGTGGGCAGAGGGTCGATCTTCACGGTCGCCTTTCCGGTAGCGGATGGTGCAGAGCCCACGGAACGCACGTCGGGCATCCTCGAGCGATCCGACTTGCCGTCCGAGGTCGCGTCGGAATGAAACCGAGGTAGGCGCCGACTGACGGCGCAGCCGGAGGGAGCGGAACGAGTGTTGCTCCTCTGGAGAGAGGAGCCGGCCATGCAAGCGTTTCGGAAGATCCTGGTCCCCACGGATTTCGGCCCCCAGGCGCGCCAAGCGCTCGATCTCGCGTGCGAGATTGCCGCAAAGTTCGACGCCTTGGTCACCGTCCTCCACGTCTACGCGACGCCGATCGTGCCCTACATGGAGCCGTTCCCCTTCCCGATCGACGATTTCACGAGCGCCGCGCAGGCAGTGCTCGACCGTGAGGTCGCGCGAGCGCGCGGCTCGTACGAGCGCGTCGACGGTGTGCTGGGCGGAGGCGCCCCGTGGCGCGACATCGTCGATCGCGTCGCCGACGAAGGCTACGATCTGGTCGTGATGGGCACGCACGGTCGCCGCGGCGTGTCGCGCGTGCTCGTCGGCAGCGTCGCCGAGCGCGTGGTGCGAACCTGCCCCGTCCCCGTGCTCACCGTCTCCGGCCCCGATCTCGGCGAGCACAAACGCCGCGCGGCCGCGATCCCGGTGGAATCGCGGCCGCGTTGACGACTTCAGTCGGAATCAGCCGCCGGCGTTGAGCGAACCGGTGATGCTGAGGGCCGCGTCGAAGCTGACCTGGATGTTCTGGCCCGCCTGCTCGATCGCGGCGAGAGCCGGGACGATGCAGAAGACCGCCTTGCCGTCACCCTCGAGCGACGCATCGAGGTTGCCCGCGACCTGAACCATCGCGCCGATGTTGTCGAGGAGCAGCTTGCCGCGCGCGTCGGCGATGAGGAAGATCTGCGGGAGCCACTTCTCGAGGACCTTGATCTGAGCCTCGATGGTCGCCGCACCCTTGATCACGATCGCCGGCGGCGTGCACTCCGCCTTGGCGCTTGCGCTCGCCTTGCAGGAGCCCTTGCACTCGGCCGAAGCCTCGCAGCTCGGGGGGTCGATCTCGGCCGTGCACTTGGGGGCCTTCATCTCGACGGAGCAAGAGCCACGGCACTCGCCGTTGCACTCGAACATCGCGCCCGCGTCGGCCTTGCAGGAGCCGCGGCACTCGCCCTGGCAGCCGGCGGAGCAGGAGCCCTCGCAGGTGCCCGAGCACTGGCCGTTCACCTCGGTGATCGTGCCGTTCACGTTGCACTTACCGTTGCAGGTGCCGCTGCAGGTACCGGAGCAGCTGCCTTCACAGGTGCCCTGGCAGTTGACGGCGACGTTGGCCGAGCCGTCGCAGCTACCGGAGCACTGCGCCTCGCACTTGCCGCTGATCTCGCCGCCGGTGCAGCGCGCTTCGACCGAGCCGGGATCGCAGCTCGCGTCGGCCTGACAGCTGCCTTCGCACTTGCCCTGGACGCTGACGTCCACGGTGCACTTGGCCGGCTGGACGTCGATCGAGATCTGGCCCTTGATGGAGCCGATCGCCGTGACGGCGGCGGCGCACCACTGCTTGGTGACCTCGTTCGGGTCGGTGGCGGTGACCGTGTTCGGGTCGCCGCCCATGTCGACGACGATGCCGCGGCACGCGACGCCGAGGTCGGTGGTGATCGCGGTCGCTGCGGCCGAGAAGTCACCGATGGCTTGGAGGGCGATACCAAATTCGATGTTGCCCTTGCCCTCGATACCCCAATCGACAGCCGTCATGTCGGTGCCCGGCTTGAAGTCCGAGCAGCAGAGGTCGTCCGTACAACCCGACGCGCTCAGCACCATCGCCGGGACGGAGAGCGCGAGCGCTGCCACCGGAATCCCCGCCAAGCGGAACTGCTTCTTCGTCTTCGTATCCATCCAAGCACCCTTTCTTGAAGCTGCGCGTGACCCTCGTTCAGAAGGAACGCGCGATTTCTCTGTCCAATTGGTCGGCCCGACGAAACGGAACCCATCGACCCCGCCGCACAGGCAAAGCCATCGTTGGACGGAGCAGGCGGCTAGAGAATCACACCCGCCGCACTTCGGTCCAGATTCTCCGTCCAGAAGCTAGGAAACGTCGTCTCCTCGTTTAGTTCTTCGTCCAGCACTGGAAGCCGCCCGCCGACGCGATCAGCGGGGCGTAGCACTTGTGGTAGAGCGGATCCCCTGCTGCGACGCCCTCATCCGCGTCGAGACACTCGCCCGGCCGGCCCCCCGGGGAGATGGGACAATCTGAGTCGGTGGTGCACGAGGTGGGGAAGCTGAAGTCGAAGCAGCCCTTCTGCCCCTCGTTGAGCTCCAAGCAGCCGAGCGTGTTGCCCGGACCCGCAGGCCCGCAGTCGAGATCGTTGATGCAGTTGTAACAGAAGTTGTTCGACTGCGGCGGCTTGCAGGTCTGCGTGCGCGGGATGCAGAAGCCGGTCGTCGGAGCGGCGCCGCCGAAGCACTCGAAGTCGTCCGGACAGTCGTCGTTGGAGAAGCACGTCTCGGCGCAGACGCTGTCGGGGCCGATGGTCACGCACTGCATGTCGCTGCGGAACGTCGAGCAGTCCTTCACGTCGGCGCAAGGCGAGCACGGCTCGCGCTTCACGCACGTGTTCTGGAGAAGCGACACCGGTCCCTCTTGGTAGGTACCGCCGACGTTGGCGTTGTTGTTCGGATCGATGCAAGGCTGCTCGGTGCCCTTGTCGGGGTTGCCGCACAGCTGGTTGTCGACGCGAAGGACGCCGCAGGTCATCCCCGCCAAGCAATCGTCGTCGGTCTTGCAGTCGACCGTCGTGCAGTACGCCTCGGCGTCTTCGAGGCCGAGAGAGATGCATCGCATCGGCTTGCATTCCGCGGCCGGGCAGTTCGCCTCGTCGCACGGGCTGCCGTTGGGGCACGCCGTCAGGCCGGTGCACTCGTCGCCCATCGGACAGGGCATGCCGGCCTGCGGATGGATGAGCGTGTCCTGGCAGGCGGTGATCGCCTCGCCGTCGTTCAAGCCCTTGTCGGAGTCGGCGGTGACCGCCGCACAGCGCTGGTTGTACTCGTCGCCCTTGAGCGCCTGGAAGCAGTCGCTGTGCACTTCGCACTTGAGCGTGCACACGTTGCCGACACAGACGTTGTTCTCGGGACACTTGCTGCTGTCGCACTTTTCGACGCACTTCGACTCGCCGTCGACGTCGACCTTGATGCCGCCTTGCGACTCGCAGTCGGGGCCGGGGACCGTCTCGGTCTTGGTGCACCCTTGGGTGAGCGCGAGGGCGCCGAGCAGAAGCGTGGCCGAGGCGGATGCGAAGCGGGTGATAGCCATGGCAAGGTCCTTAGGGTGAGGGCAGCCGCAGCGATGCCCCAATCGGGAGCACCATTTCAACGCCATCGGGCGTTGAACCAGAGATCAATTCTCCACGCGGTCGTTGAGCGCCCGCGGCTCTGGCGAGCCTTTACCAGCTTTGTGGCCCGGCCCGAAGCCGGCCGCTCTTCTGGTACGTATCCGATCCAGTCCCCTTCCTGCGGTGAAGCCCAGCCAAGCGACCTTGACGCCTGCGGGCCTCACCGGGATAGTATCCATCCGTTCTTCACCCGAGCCCAGGTGTCCCCATGCGCAAGCTACTCGCCCTCTCGAGCCTAGCCGTCTTCGCCCTCGTCTCCGCTGGTTGCGCGACGGAAAGTGAAGTGTCCGACGGCGAAGAAGTCGCTGACATCGATGAGGGGGGCCAGGAGCAGGTCCAGCACGCCGATGCGGCCTACCCGGAAGGTCCCTTCGGTGACGAGGTCGGCTCGATCATCCGGAACTACCAGTTCCGCGGCTTCGCGCGTCCGCAGGACGGCAACTTCGCGGGCCAGGTGATCTCGATGTCGGACTTCTACAACCCGACCGGCACGGAGATGCACGCGGCCGACTCGATCTACGGCGAGAAGCCGAAGCCGAAGGCGATGATGGTGATCATCGCGGCCGGCTGGTGCGGCCCCTGCCAGCAGGAAGCGAAGAACATCCTCCCCGGCGAGTACGCGGAGTTCGCGCCTCAGGGTGCCGAGTTCCTCACGATCATGGCCGAGGATGCCTCGTACAACGAGCCGAACCTCAAAGACATCGAGAACTGGTCCACCAAGTACAAGGCCCAGTGGCCGTCGGTCGTCGATGGTCAGTTCAAGTTCTTCGCCCTCGCGGCCGAGCCGGCCTTCCCGGCGAACATCCTCATCGACACCAGGACGATGACGATCGTCGACCGCGTCGCGGGCGCCGACCCGGCGATCTTCACCAAGATGCAGCAAATCTTGGCGCAGTAGCCACTGCGCGCGGGGGCCCCAACTGTGTTTTCTCCAGCCGCTGCGCGCGGGGGCCCAACCCCGCTTGCGGTAAGACAATGACAGAGGGCTCGGGCCAGTAGGCTCGGGCCCTCGCGTCATTTCGCGCCCCGTGAGGGCGCGCAGCAGAGAGCATTTTCGGGCGGCTCGCGCGAGGTTTGGGAGTAAGCTGCGCGCCATGCGCTCGCCCCTCGTCGCGGCACTTCTCTTCGCGCTCGTCCTTCCCTCCTGCAGCGGCGGCAAAAACGGCGGCGCTACGTCGCCGACCAGCGACGGCGGCGGCAGCTCCGAGCCGGCCGGCGGCACCTCGGCGAGCGGCAGCTCGGCGTCGAAGGGCAACGCGCCCGACTTCACGCTGCCGACCCTCGACGGCAAGAACGTCAGCCTGTCGGACTACGCGGGCAAGAGCGTGGTGCTCATCGACTTCTGGGCGACGACCTGCGACCCGTGCCTGGTCGAGATGCCGCACATCGTGGCGCTCTACGAGAAGTACAAGGCGCAGGGCTTCGTCGTCCTTGCCGTCTCGCTCGACGGGCCCGAGACCCGCTCGCAAGTGAGCTCGATCGTGCACGACAAGAAGATGACGTTCCCCGTCCTCCTCGACGAAGAGACGTCCGTCGTCGCGCGCTACAACCCGAAGAAGGACATGCCGTTCTCGGTCCTCATCGACAAGAACGGCTCGATCGTGAAGAAGATGAGCGGTTACAACCCCGGCGATGAAGTGAAGCTCGCCGCCGAGGTCGAGAAGCTCCTGAAATGAGCTCGCGCGGTCCGGCTCCCTGTGCGGGGGGCGCCGCACTGCGAGGGGTTTGTGCGGCCGCGATAGGCCTCTTCGTCGCGGCGTCGCCGGCCGTCGCCCACGCGATCGACTTCGACGACATCGGCGGCGAGACGCTGACGATCGACATCACCAACACGGCCGTCGCCGCGTACGCGTTCGACAACCGCGACGACAGCGTCGACGTCGTTCCGCCGCCGGGCACGATCGTCAACGACACGTTCGGCGAGGTCTACGACCGCTTGAACGTGCAGCTCTACTACTGGCGGCTTCGCGCCGGCGTGCGCGTCGACGCCGCCGGTTACTTCGCGCAGCTCGACGACGAGGATCTGATCGAGATCGCGCGCGAGCGTCTGCCCGACGGCACCGGCGTCGAGCGCAACGCGTACGTCAACGCCCTGCAGCGCGAGCTCAACACGCGCTATCGCAACACCATCTATCCGTCGAAGCTCTTCCTCGGCTACACGGCGCCTGGGATCGATCTGACCGTCGGCGATTTTTACGCGCAGTTCGGACGCGGCCTCGTCCTCAGCGTGCGAAAGATCGACGAGCTCGCGACCGACACGACGATCCGCGGCGCGAAGGCGTCGTTCAAGAAGAGCTGGGAGTCGGCGTCGCTCTCGGTGACGACGCTCGCCGGCCAAGCGAACCCGATCCGCATCGACGAGCAGAGCGGGCGGCGCCTCAACGGCGACGGATCACCGCTCTTCTTCGGCTTCCCGACCGCGAGCCCGTTCACGTACTACACGTTCGACGATCGCGGAAACACCGCGTACATCACCGATCAGCCGCGCCCCAGCTACCTCGAGGACTCGATCTTCGGCGTGAGCGTCGAGGGCGGACCGAGCCAGGTGCTCATCGGCACCCACGCGACGCTGCTCAGTCGAAAGTCGTACGAGGAGGAGAACCTCCGCTGTATCGCCGCGGGCGGGGTCGCCTGCAACGCGCTGTTCCCGACGTTCGACACGACCAACCCGGCGCGCCTGCGCGACACGATCATCACCGCCAGCGGCACGGTCAACGTCCCGAACCTCTGGGACCACGGCGACGCCTATGTCGAGGTCGCGGGGCAGCACTCGACGAACGGCCGCCCCACCTCGATCGCGCCCGACGGCGAGCTCACCAAGGTCGAAGACCTCACGGGGTACGCCGTCTACCTCGGCGCCAACGTCCGCGCGGGAAGCTTCGCCTTCAACCTCGAGGGCAAGCACTACCGATCGTTCTTGCCGCTCTCGGCGAACATCAACGGAAATGGCGCAGCGGACCCGACCTACAGCTCGCCGGAGTTCGATCCGGTCGTCTACAACCAGCCGCCGACGGTCGAGCCGATCTACACGCAGCAGTTCGGCTCGCCGAACATCTGTGTCACCGGAGGTCGAGGCAAGGCCGACTACCGCTTCTCGCCGGTCGTCGCGGCGTACGGCTGGCTCGGGTACTACACCTCGTTCACCGAGGTGAACCCGCTCAACGTCGAGTGCGACACCTCGAACCCGAAAGAGCAGACCAACACCTGGGACGCGGCGAGCGGCGGCGAGCTCACGTTCGAGGGCGGAAAGACGTACGTCAAAGCCTGGGCGGGGACGCGTCACACGACGCACGAAGAGCCGATCGAGGGCGTCAACCTCGCCGCGCCGAGCGACATCTTCTACCGCGAAGGCTACGTGCGGTACGACGTCGCGGTGCACCTCACCGGCGACTTCACCTTGCAGTCGCAAGGCTTTCACCGGCACCGCTACGAGCCGCAGCTCTCGAACGATTCGTGGAACGAAGGCGAGAACTACCTCGCGCTCCGTTGGTCCCCGTACATGTCGTTCATCTTCGGCTACGAGTACCTGGGGCGGCGCGGATGCCAGCCCGACGAGAGCGTCGAGCTCTGCCACTACTTCAACGGCGGCATCCAGTTCAAAGCGGCCGACCGCGAGCAGGCAGTAGAGCAGGTGTTCGACACCGTGAACCTCTTCGTCGGCCAGCGTCGCGGCGCGATCCGCTGCGTCTCGGGCGTGTGCCGCAACTTCCCGCCCTTCGAGGGCGCCAAGCTCGAGCTCACGTCGAGGTTCTGATGGCCCTCCCTCCCGGTCCCGGCGGTCCGCCGCTCGTCGCGACGATGCACTGGCTACGCCGGCCGTTCGACTTCCTCGAGGACTGTCAGGAGAAGTACGGCGACGCCTTCACGTTCCGGCTGCCACAGCTTCCGCCGCTCGTGGTCTTCAGCGATCCCGAGGTCGTCAAGACGGTGTTCGCAGATTCGGGCGACACGCTGCATGCGGGCGAGTTCAACCGATCACTGTCCGCTTTCCTCGGCGACAAGAGCGTCCTCATGGTCGACGGCAAGGCGCACATGAGGAAGCGAAAGCTCCTCATGCCGCCGTTCCACGGCGAGCGCATGCTCGCGTACGGCGAGCTGATGATGAGCCTCGCCGACGAGTACATCGACGACCTCCCCGAAGGCGAGCCGTTCAGCCTGCACGATCGGATGAACGGGATCGCGCTCGACGTCATCATTCGCAGCGTGTTCGGCCTCGAGCCGGGCGAGAAGGAGCGCCAGATGAAGGCGGCGATCTCCGAGCTGCTCGATCTGATGACCTGGCCGCCCCTCCTCTTGCCGTTCATGCGCGTCGACCTCGGGCCGCTCTCGCCGTGGGGGCGCGCGAAGCGCCTCATGAAGCGATCCGACGACGGCCTGTACGAAGAGATCCGCACGCGCCGGGCCGCCGGGCCGAGCAAGCGTGAAGACATCCTCTCGCTCTTGCTCGAAGCGCGCGATGAAGACGGCAAGCCCATGAACGACGCCGAGCTTCGCGACGAGCTCGTCACGCTGCTCGTCGCCGGACACGAGACCACCGCGACCGCGCTCACCTGGGCGATGCGCTGGATCCTCGCCACGCCCGGGGTCGAGGACAAGCTGCGTGCCGAGCTCGAGGGGGCTGGCGAGCTGACGCCGCAACGCGTGCAGGCGCTTCCCTACCTCGACGCGACCGCGCGCGAAGCGCTCCGCTTGAATCCGATCATCCCGATCGTCGGCCGCATCCTGAAGCAGCCGATGAAGCTCGGAGGCTTCGACCTGCCCGCCGGGACCGGCATCGTGTGCTCGATCTACCTCGCGCACCGGCGTGCAGAAGCGTACGAGGACCCGACGCGCTTCTGGCCGGATCGCTTCCTCTTGAAGAAGCCGACGCCGTCGGAGTTCTTCCCGTTCGGCGGCGGCATCCGGCGCTGCATCGGGATGGCGTTCGCGCTCTTCGAGATGAAGATGGTGCTCGCTCGGCTCTTCCGGCGGACCCGCATGCAGCTCCAGCCGACCGCCCCGATCAAGCCCGTTCGGCGGTCGATCACCCTGATGCCTTCCGAGGGCCTCCGGGTGAAGCTCGTGTCGCGCGTGCCGTCGAAGAGCCGCGCGGCCTGAGCGCTGCCTTCAGTCGTCTTGATCGCGCTTCGCGATCACGGCGCACGCGACGTCGGCGCGCACCTGCGCCTCTTTGTCGGCGAGGAGCTTCGCCATGCGCGGCAGCTCACCGAGCGACACGAGCGAACGACCCGCGTACGCCCGCGCAAACGGGTTCTTCGCGGTGAGATCCTTCTCGAGCATCGGGACGACACGCTTGTCGCCGAGCCCCGCGAGCTCCGAGCGGGCGCGCGGCGCATCGGGGTCGTCGCCTTTGGCCAGCGTGAAGAGCTTCTCTTGGCTCTTCTTCTTCTCGTCGGGCTTGCCCTCGCGGATGAGGCGCGCGTGCGCGAGGATCGCGATCGACGTATCACCGGAGTCCTTCGCCTCACGGACTGCCTCGAGGACGATGTCGGATCGCGGGGTCATCAGGATCGCGAGGCCGCGGTCTTCGCGGGTGCCCTGCTTGATGGTCCGAACCAATACGCCCAGTGCCGCGTCGCGCGAGCTCTTCGACTCTGGCTCGATCGCCGACGTCCGAGCCAAGAGCAGCGCTGCATGCACGCTGCCCTCACCGCCGGACTCTGCGGCGTCCTGGAGCTGCTCGCGGCCACCCGCGTCGAAGGTGGGCGGCGAAGCCCAGCCTGCGGCGACCGCTTCGCGCAGCCTGCCGTCGGCGCGGAGCCAGAGATCCTTGAGGGCGAGCGACGAGCGCTGCCCGCCGATGCGCCCGAGCGCGCGAGCCGCCGTCGAGCGCGCCTGCGAGTTGGGATCGACGCGCGCCGCCTCGAGCAGGGCGTCGAAGTCCGCCGGCGAGGGCGCCGAAAGCGACGCCTTGAGCGCGCCGATCCGGACGCGCTCGTCGAGATCGAGGAAGAGCTTCCGCCGGAGGTCCTCGTGGTCCAGATCGACGAGCGACCGGGCACCGAGCGCGCGGAATGCCGGCCGGGAATCGTTGTCGAGGGCGTAGTCCTCGAACTCGTCCTCGTCCTCGAGCCCCGCGGAGAGGAGCACCTGCGAAGCAGCGGCCGCGACGTCGTCCTCTTCGTCCGCGCGGTCGTCGAGCGGGCCCTCGAGCCCTTCGGCGCAGCTCGCGAAGCTCTGCACCATCTTCTCGCCTGCGTCGCCCTTGGCCTTCTCGATCTCGCGCGAGGCCACGGCCACCGCGACGTCCTCGACCGCGCCGTCATCGAGCTCGCCGGACGCCTTGGCCGCGTCGATCTCACGGCCGAGCAGGGCAAAGTCCCCCGCCTCGGCCGCTTCGACCATCGGGGAAGCAGCACAACCGCCGAGGCCGACCGCACCCAGGCACAGCGTGAACATCGCCAATCCACGCGCGTAACGGCGTGAATCAGAGAGTAGAAGCGGCCGAGCACGGCTCGGGGTCCGGGTCATAGGGAGAGGAGTATTGCACTCGGGTGGCGCAAGAAAGCAAACTCCCTCGCCTTGCCCCCCCGAAAGCTGGTCCATATCGTCGCAAACCTCCGGGCGCGCGGTCTCGAGGGCAAAGGAGCGAGGCTCGAGGAGCTGCGCGCGCTCGCTCGCGGTCGGGCCACCCTGCACGAGACGACGAGCGTGCGCGAGCTCGCCGACCTCATGCGCGATGTCGTGGCGAGCGGACCGGATCTCGTCGTGCTGGGCGGCGGGGACGGCACGTTCATGAGCGGCGTGACAGCGCTCGCCCGACACCTGCCGGAAGGCGCCTGGCCTCGGATCGGCCTCTTGCCTCTCGGCACGGTCGGGACGGTCGCGCGAAACTTCGGCGAGCGCCGGCCTCCGGCCGAGCTGCTCGACGCATGGCTCTCTACGCCCGACCGCGTGCGCGCCATTCCACGCCCGACCCTCCGGGTGTGCGCCGAGCGACGAGGCGCCGTCGAAGAGCGAGTCGGCTTCATCGCCGGCACCGGGCTCGTCGCGCGCTTCTTCGAGCTCTACGAAGCCGGCGGCGCCGGCGGCGTTCCGCTCGCGGGCAAGATCGTAGCGCGTGTTTTCGTCGAGTCCTTTGCCGGCGGGCCGCTCGCGAAGCGCGTCCTCACGCCCATCCCCTGCGAGCTCGAGGTCGAAGGAGCCCGGCGGGCGCTCGACGGCGTCTCGCTGCTCTGCGCGGCCGTGGTGCGTGACCTCGGTCTCGGCATGAAGGTTTGCTACCGCGCCGGCGAGGAGCCGGATCGCTTCCACCTCGTCGCGAGCGGGCTCTCGCCGTCGCGCCTCGGCCCGCGCGCACCGTACGTCATCATGGGCCGGACGATCGGCGGCGAAAACCACGTCGATGAGCTGGTGAAGAGCTTCCGCGTCACGTTCCCCGAAGGGCCCGGCCCCTACGTCCTCGATGGTGACTCGTTTCAAGCCGATAGCTTCGAGGTCTCGGCCGGCCCACTTGTTCCCATCGTCGGCGCCTGACGCGCGCTTCTTGGTACGCTTCGGTCGATGCGCGGCGTCCTCGACGTGCGCCCCGGCGAGCGGGCAACGACGTTCGGCGCATTCGCCGCGCTCTTCGCGATCACCGGCGGGCACACGCTGCTCGAGACCGCGCGCGACGCCCTCTTCCTCGCCAAGCTTCCGCCCGAGCGCCTGCCGTGGATGTACTTGGCGATCGCGGTCGTAGGGCTCGGGATCGCGCGGCTCGGAAAGCGCGCGAGCGGCGCCGCGACGGCTTCGCTCGCGGTAGCCATTGCGATCACCTCGGCGTTCTGGTTGCTCTCGGCGGATACGAGCGCGGCCTTCGTCTACGCGCTCTTCATTTGGACCGGCACCGTCGGTTCCTGGATGGTGCTGCAGTTCTGGCTGCTGCTCGGCGGCGTCATGCACGTCGGGCAGGCCAAGAGGCTCTTCGGCTTCATCGGCGCCGGCGGGGTGCTCGGCGCGACCGCCGGAGCCGCTACGGCGCGAGCCGTCGCGGGCGCGATGGATACGCGTCATCTCCTTATCGCTGCTTCGATCCTGTTCGCCGCGGCCATCCTCCCTTCGCGGATGCTCGAGGGCCGCGCAGCTCATGTAGCCGCGAGCGAGCCGGAGGTGACCGGCCATGGCGAGTCCCTGTTCGACGAGGTCGAGCGCATCGCCAAGGACCCCTATGTCGTCCGCATCGCGTCGCTGGTCCTTGTCGCGACGGTCGCCCTTACGCTCGTCGACTACGTCTTCAAAGCGATCGTCGCCACGTCCGTCCCGAAAGAAGCGCTCGGCACGACGTTCGCTACCATCTACACGATCCTGAACGGGATCGCGCTCGTCGTTCAGCTCGGCCTCGTGAGCTCGGCGCTGCGCGTCCTCGGCGTTCACCGTGCGCTCGCGATCCTGCCTGCGCTCGTGCTGCTCGGCGGCGGAGGCGTGATCGTCCTCGGGACCTTTGCCGCGGCGGTCGTCCTCAAAGGCTTCGACGGTGTCCTCCGGCACTCGATGCACAAGACGACGACCGAGCTCTTGTACCTACCGCTCGCCGAAGAGGTTCGCACACGCGCAAAGCCGCTGGTCGATCTCTTCGGCCAGCGCGGTGGCCAAGCGGCTGCTTCCGTGGGGCTCTTGATCGCCGCGGCGTTCGGCGCGGGCCCGCGAGCGATCGCCGCGGTCGTGGTGGGCCTCGCCGCGGTTTGGCTCGTCCTCGCTGCGCGGATCGGAAAGCCGTACCTCGACGCGTTTCGAGCCGGCCTCGCGCGCGGGCGCATCGATCCGGACCTCGACCTGCCGCAGCTCGACCTCGGAGCGCTCGAGGCGCTGTTCGCGGCGCTCAACAGCCCACGCGACGCCGAGGTGCTCGGCGCGCTCGACCTTCTGGCGGCACAGCGCCGCCATCGGCTCATCCCCGCCCTCATTCTTTACCATCCGTCCCCTTCGGTCGTTCTCCGCGCCCTGGATCTGCTCGTCGAAGAAGGCCGGGATGACTTCCTGCCGATCACCGAGCGCCTCCTCGACCATGCCGACGCCGGGGTCCGCGCCGCCGCTGTCCGCGCGCGCGCAAAGGTCGCGCCCGACCTCGCCGCGCTCCGCGCCCACCTCGACGACGAGCGGCCGGAGATTCGCGCGACCGCGCTCGTGGCGCTCTTGTCCCGCGAGAGCTCGTCGGCGCCGCGAGGCGGGCGTTCGGCGCTCGAGGATGCGCTCGCCGACCCGTCCGCCGCGGTTCGCGCAGCGGTGGTCAAGGCGATGGCCGCGGATCCTCACCCCAGCTTTGCGCCCGTCCTCGTCGCGCAGCTCGACCGCGAGCAGGACCGCGAGGTCCGCGTCGAGCTCGCCGCGGCGATCGGAGAGGTCGGAGCTTCGGGAGCGCCGGTCGAGCCGCTCGTCGAAGCGCTCGCGAACCTCCTGCCCCAGCGCGGCATCGGGCCGGCGGCTCGGACTGCGCTCGCCGAGCTCGCTTCCGGACGAATGGATCTGCTCGCTGCCCTCCTGGATCGGGCTGCCGACCCTGTCGCCTGGGGCGTCCCGCGCGTGCTCGAGCTCTGTCCGGCGAGCCTGGCGGCGCCGGTGCTCATGCGCGGCGCGACGACATCGACTGACGGTATCGTCAGATTTCGATGCCTCAAGGCGCTCACCCGATTGCGGCGCGAGACGCCTGGGCTCGAGCTCGACACGGAAGGGCTTCGAGCGCTCGCGCTCTCGACGGTAAAGCACGCGATGGCGCTTGTGATGACCCGGGTAGCCCTCGTCGACGGCCACCGTGAAGCTGCGGAACGTGTGACCCCCTCGGGCCGACTCCTCGAGGTGCTGCTCAAGGACAAGCTCTCGTACGCGATCGGCCGGCTCTTCCTCGTCCTCGGACTGCTTTACCCCACCGAGAGCTTCGAGCGCATCTACCGGGGCATCACGAGCGCCGATCCGAAGACGCGCGCCTCGAGCCGGGAGCTCGTCGAAGCCGTCGTCGAGCCTCCGCTCCGCGGCTCGGTGCTGCTCTTGGTCGACGATCTCGACGACGCCGAGCGCGTGGCGCGGGCCGCGGATCTCGCGCCGGCGCGGCCCGAGAGTTACGTGGCGCTCGTCACCTCGCTGGCCGAGCGGGACGGCGAGCTCGCGGCGCTCGCGCGACATCACGCGGCGGAGCTCGGCCTCGCGGCGCAGGGCGCCGGGCCGGAGACATCGGCGAGCGCGTTCGCGAAGCGCGTCCGCGCAACGCCGAGCCCGTACGCGGAGCCCTCGCATGGCTAGACGCTTCGTCGACGTCACCGAGCGCGCCATCTATCTGCGCTCGATCCCGGTGGCCGCCGAGCTGCCGCCGCGCGTCCTCCACCTCATCGCTCACTCGCTCGTCGAGCGCGAGCTGCCGGAAGGGAGCGCTCTGCTTCGTGCGGGCGAGCCGGTGGACGGCCTGCACCTGCTCACCGAAGGGGAGCTCTCGCTCGTTCGCGGAGGCGTCGAGGTCGGCCGCCTCGAGCCGCCGCAGAGCGTGGGCTTCCTCGATATCCTCGCGCGCGCCGACGGGTCCTACGACGCGATCGCCATGTCGCCGACGAAGAGCCTCGAGCTCCGCGCGGATCGTCTCTTCGAGATCATGGAGGATCACTTCGCGCTCTTGCGAGCGACGCTCCGCTACGCGGCCGAGCGCTTGCTCTACGAGATGCAGGAGCTGCCCGAGAGAGCGCTCTCGCTCCCGCCCGAGGTCATGCCGATCACCGTTCCG
Source organism: Polyangiaceae bacterium (assembly GCA_041940405.1). Lineage (GTDB taxonomy): Bacteria > Myxococcota_A > Polyangia > Polyangiales > Polyangiaceae > Xiheicaenibacterium. The sequence goes on along the minus strand of JBGTSH010000183.1, from coordinate 1,741 downwards.
GACCGGCCGATGGATCTCGTCGAGCGCGTCCTCGTGATGCGGAGCATGAACGTCTTTCGCAGGACGAACGTCAACGCGCTCTCGGTGCTGACCGAGCACATGCCCGAGCTGCGCGTCCCGGCCGGCACGGTCCTCTTCGAGATCGGCGAGGCGCCGACCTTCTCGGTGTTCATCGTCGACGGCGCCGTCCGCTGCACCGCAGCCGACGGGCGCACCTTCACCCATGGGCCCGGCACCGCGTCTGGCGGCGTCGAGTCCCTCGCCGAAAAGCCGCGCTGGTACCGTGCCGTCGCGGAGACCGACCTCGTGTACCTGAGCGGCTCGGGCGATGCCCTGCTCGACATGATGGAGGACAACTTCGATCTCGGCCTCGACTTCGTCTCGATGCTGACGAACGGCCTGAGGGCGATGATCGCGCGCAAGGCGCAAGCGGGTGCCGCGAACCTGGGGAAGAAGCGCGACGTCTCGGGGCTCGGGGCTGTGCCCGTCGGCGCCTAGCTCAGGATCAGTTGACCGAGCGCGTGGCCACGGCCTCGATCGGCTTCTCTCCGCCCTCGGCCCCGTGCTCGGCTCGGGCCTTCTGGCGAGCGCGCTCGAGCGCTGCGCGCACGAAGCGGACGAAGAGCGGGTGCGGCGTCATCGGCCGGCTCTTGAACTCCGGGTGGAACTGGCAGCCGACGAAGTAGGGATGATCGCGGAGCTCGACCATCTCGACGAGGCGCTTGTCCGGAGAGAGGCCCGAGAGCACGAGGCCCTGCTCGGCCGTGCGCTCGCGGTACTTGTTCGACACCTCATACCGGTGGCGGTGCCGCTCGCTGATCTGCTGGGCGCCGTAGACGTCCGCGGCGACCGTGCCCTTCTCGAGCGCGCAGGGGTACGCGCCGAGGCGCATGGTGCCGCCCTTGTCGAGGACGCCGCGCTGATCGGGCATGAGCTCGATCACCGTGTAGGGCGCGTCGGGGGCGAACTCGGCCGAGTTGGCGCCGATCATCTGGCAGACGTTCCGCGCGAACTCGACGACGGCGAGCTGCATGCCGAGGCAGATGCCGAAGAACGGGATCTTGTTCTCACGCGCGTAACGGATGGCTTCGATCTTTCCCTCGGTCCCGCGGTCGCCGAAGCCGCCCGGGACGAGGATCGCGTCGAGCTGTCCGAGCGACTCGGTAGCGCCCTTTTGCAAGAGCACCTCCGAATCGATGTACTCGAGGTCGAGGCGGACGTCGTTCTCGAGCCCACCGTGGACGAGCGCTTCGTGGAGCGACTTGTACGAGTCCTTGAGGTGGACGTACTTGCCGACGACGCCGATCTTCACGCTGCCGTTCTGCGGGCGGGTGAAGCGCTCGACGATGCGCTGCCAAGGCGTGAGGTCCGGCTGGCGGCACCAGATGTTGAGGAGCTCGCTCACCTTCTCGTCGACGCCTTCGGCGTGGAGGGCCAGCGGGAGCTCGTAGATGCACGCGACGTCGACGGCCGAGATGACGCAGTCGACGGCCACGTTCGAAAAGAGCGCGATCTTCTCCTTCATCGAGCGCGAGAGCATGCGATCGCAGCGGCAGAGAAGGAGGTCCGGCTGGATGCCGATCTCACGCATCTCTTTGACCGCGTGCTGCGTGGGCTTGGTCTTGAGCTCACCCGCGGTCGGAATGAACGGGACGAGCGTGACGTGCACGCTGATCGCGTTCTGATGGCCGAGCTCGACCTTCATTTGGCGGATCGCCTCGAGGAACGGGAGCGACTCGAT
>JBGTSH010000182.1:0-20888 GCA_041940405.1 Polyangiaceae bacterium | reverse complement strand
GGCGGTTGGCTACAAAGCCCCGGCTCAGGTCGAGAAGGAGTTTGCTCTCGGCCTAGCCGCCTAACCCGGTGTCAACGAAACCGGGGGAACTCCATGATGGAGAGGGAAGGGGTGATGGAGAGGGAAAGGGACCAATCGGGGCTTGGGGGCGCCATTGTCTCGAGGCTTCGTCACGCCCTATCGCGCGAGAAGTGCGCCAGCGCCGGGTGAGCTGAAGCTGAAGACCTGGAAGCTTATGGATGACGGCGCTGTCACACTTCTCGCGCGTTGAAGGGGCATGACGAATCCTCGAGACAATGGCGTTCTTCCTCACCACGGGTTGGTTGCTTATCGGGTTGCGTTGGAATTGTTGGCGGCGGTGCGGGCTGCGGGGATACGGGACGCGGGATTGCGGGATCAGGCGCTGCGGGCTGCGAAGTCGGCTTGCTTGAACATCGCGGAAGGGGCTGGGCGGAAGTCGCGGGCGGACAAGGCGCGCGTGTATGCGATTGCGCGCGGTGAGGCGTGCGAGGCGACGGCGGCCGTTGAAATTGCCGCCGTGGCTGGTGACGCGACTGATGCGGCGGCTGCACAGTGCGTGCGCATCGGCGGGCGGTTGGTGGCGCTGCTCAGCGGCCTGATTCGCTGAATCGATTGCCAATTTGTCGAGGAATGCGGCGTCGATCGGCGCGTTGCGTTCCTCGTGGTCTCGCCGTTTCGCGACTCGCATGCAGCCATGCGCGAACAGCTCTTGTCGCTCGAGCAGCAACGGCGCGAGCTCGAGGCGCGGATGACTGCGGTGAAGCAGCGGGTTCGCCAGGACCGGCCGAAGACCAACTGGGCTCAGGCGGTTTCGAATGCCTGCTACGTCGTCGCACTGCTCTGCCTCGGAGGGCTCTTCGTGACCGTGGTCGTGGCTGGCGTGTTGAACGAAGGAACGAAGTACCCAGCCGCGATCATCCTTCGCGAAGCGGCGCTTGGTGAGGCGCAACGGCTGGCCAAGGCGGCAAGGCTCTCTGTTGCGGGGAGCGAGCCGAGGGATGAACGGCGCTGCCCTTCGGCCAGCAGCTTGATCATGGCGAGACGGATCGCTCCCTTGAAGGCGGACGATCCGTGGGGACGTCCGTATCGAGTCGTTTGCTCCGGCGATGGGGAGCCGTGGGTCTATTCATTGGGCGAGGACGGCATCGCGCACACCGCCGATGACATCGCGAGCGGCATGCCGCGCAGCAACTTCGAAGCGCTCGAGGAGTTGGCGAGGTAAAGATGGTGGCACCCTTTCGCGACGACTCCGCAGCCGCTCGAGAGGAGCTCTTGTCGCTCGAGCAGGAGCATCGAGAGCTCGCGGCTCGAATCGCGGGGCTTCGACGCGACTTGCATCGTCATCCGACCTCGCAGTTGGAGCGGGCGGCCAAGATCGGCTGCGGCTCGGTAGCAGCCTCGGTCTCCGTGCTCGTGATCGCATCGGCGCTTGCTTGCGCGCTCGAATTCCGATCCTGGAACGCAGCGAAGAACCATGCGGCGCTATTGGGTGCCAAGCACATCGCCCAGGCAACCGAGCTCTTCTTGGCGACGTGCTCCTCGGACTGTCCGCCTTGCCCATCCGTCGACGACTTGGCCGCCTCGAGGACGCTCGATCGACGGAAGAGAGACGACCCTTGGGGCCAGCCGTACCAAGTCGTGTGCACCGGCGACGACGACGTGTGGGTCTACTCGTTCGGCAGAGATCGCGTCGCGCATACGGCGGACGACATCGCCAGCGACATGCCGGAGAGCAACCTGGAGACGCTCGACGAGCTGTCGCGATAGTGGCCGCTTGCGTCTCGCCCCGTGCACGGTCATAGCGGCCCCGTGGCGAAGAAGACGGCCGTCGCGATCGTAGGTGTGAGCGGTTTCTCCGGCATCGAGCTGGTGCGCCTGCTTGCGGTGCGGCCTGAGATCGCGATCACTTCCGCGCTGAGCGATCGGTGGAAGGGTGAGCGCCTGGGCAAGCTCATCACTGGGCTTCCTGGGAGCGTCGCTTCGGTCGTGGTGCGTCCGCAAGCAGACTCGCTGGCGGCGGCGGCGGACGCCGACGTGATCTTGTTGGCGACCCCGGCGGAGGCGTCGGCGGAGCTGGCGCCGAAAATTTTGGGGTTGGGTAAGCGGGTGCTCGATCTTTCGGGGGCGTTCCGCCTGACGGATCCGTCAGTTTTTCGCGAGTACTACAAGTTCGATCACCCGGAGCCGTCCCTCCTGGCAGAGGCGCACTACGGTCTGCCGCAGGTGGCCGAGGCGTCGGGCAGCGCGCCGGCGATAACGAAGGCTCGGCTGGTGGCGAACCCGGGTTGTTACGCGACGGCGGCCATCCTTCCCTTGGCTGCGCTCTTGCGCGAGCGGCTCGTGGATCCGAGCGGCGTGTTCGTCGACGGCAAGAGCGGCGTGACCGGCGCGGGTCGAAAGCTGGCCGAGGCGTACCTCTTCACCGAGCTGAGCGAGAACCTCTCTCCGTATCGCATCGCGAACCACCAACACACCCCGGAGATGGAGCTCGTGCTCTCCCGAGCGGCAGGTCGCGACGTGCGGGTGACGTTCGCTCCGCATCTGGCGCCGCTCAAGCGCGGGCTCATCGCGACGTCGTTCGGTCGACTGACGGCCGAGGGAGTGACGGGCGACGTCGAGGCGACGTTGCGGCGCGCGTACGGGGACGCAGCCTCGCCGTTCGTCGATCCGGTGATCGAGGTGGTCGCGCCAGAGGAGGTAACCGTGAGCGCCGTGCACGGGCGTCCGACGGCACGCGTCGGAGCGCGCGCGGACCGAGAGAGAGAGAGCTTCGTGGCGGTCTGCGCCATCGACAACCTCCTCAAGGGCGCGGCCTCGCAGGCGGTCGAGAACCTCCTCTCTATGATCAGCGCTTCGCGAGGATCTTCAGGCTGAAGACGACCTTCTCGATCTCGACGTAGGCGTTGATGAGCTCACGCTCGAAGCTGGCCTGTTGTTGCGCCATCTGCTCCGGATCGCCGCCGGGCGCCATCCCGAGGCTCGGCATCTCGATGAGCGCGCGAGAGAAGACGACCTTGCCCGAGTCGGCGTAGTACGTCTCGACGACGCCGAAGGTCCGGCCCATCTGACCGGTCATCGCGAAGCACTGCGTCCCCTTCTTTCCTTCGAAGTCGAAGGGCTCGCATTTCCGGCGCTGCGCCATGTTGAGCGTCTCGTTGCCGCCGAGCTGCAGCGCATCCTCGGCCGTGGCGATCGCCTTCTCGCTGTCGAAGATCACGAAGAGCAGCTGCGCCGACGCGGAGTGGTAGTCGGATCCGCCGCGGTAAAAGAGCGCGACGTGGCGAGCCCAGCCGTTCTTCGTTTCGGTGTCGTCCAAATCCTCTGCGTGGAACCACTGATCACGAAAGTCGATCGAGGCGCCGAGCTCTTTCGAAACGTACGTGCCCTGGACGGCGGCGTGATGATCGCCGAATCCGAGGAAGGTGGGACGCACGATGAGCGCCGTCATCACGGCGATGATCAGGAGCGCACCGCCCGCGCCGATGAGGAGCTTCGTACTGACGTAGTCGTCGAGCGAGAATTTGCGCTCGGTCGTGATCTCTCCGATCGGATAGGCGGCCGGCGCGACCGGAGGAGGCGCGATCGAGTCGGTGAGGTCCTCGTTGCGACGGCGGCGCTCCGGGTCGACGCCCCGAGCATCAGCCTCGACGTCGGGGAGCGACGACGCGCCGGGGGGAGGGCGGGTCGACGGTGGCTTGCTCCGGCCCGCCTGAAAGCGCTTGGGCTCGTCATCGAGCGCGAACGCGTCACCGGCCAAGTCGAGCGGCCGTGCAGAGGGCTTTGGCCGCGCCGACTCCTTCGGACGCACCGAAGGCTCTCGTGCTGCCGGGCGATCGGACCCCTCGGACCGCTCGGGCCTGTCGGAGAGCCCGCGGCGAGGGGCACGCCACTCCTCTTCCTCTCCATCGAAGGAGCTTGCGAGCTCGTCTTTGCTGGTGTCGAGACCGAGACGGCCCGGTATGGGCGGCGGCTCCGGAAACTCGTCGAATCCCAGCTCGACTGCGTCCGCCTTGGGCGGCGGCCGCGCGGACGTGCGCTCGACCGGACGCGCCGAGCCGCGCTCGGGCGGCGGCTTCCAGGAGAGAGGATCGGGCGGCCGAGACGAATGCTTCTCTGCTGCGGTGGGCGGTCGGGACTTGGGCCGATCGCTGACCAGATCGCGCAGCGCTTCAGAAAAGTCGGCCTCTTCGCCGACTCCGCCGGCAGGAGGAACCGCGCTCGGTCCGCCGCTCTCGTCCTGCCACGAGAGGACCTCTTCACCGACGCGCCGCGCGAGCAGGACTTTGTGAGCACCGACGAGCCCCTCGCGGTAACGCTTCACGAGCGCGTCGATGTGGTCCTTCGAGATGGGCCCCGGCCCTGCGATATCGAAGAGCTCCTTTACGATCCGCTTTCGATCGACATCGCGCGCGACGAGGCCCCTCCCCCGCGACCACGTGTCGAACTCTTCGATGCGCTCGTCTGCCCCCATGGGCCAGGGGCAGTATGGCACGAAAGACCAACCTCTAGACCAGTTGGCGGTGGTTGGGCCTCCGACTACGGTGCTCGCCATGATGCGTCGGCTCGGGGCTCTGGGGATCGTCGTCGTGATGGCGGGGTGCGCATCGGGAGCCGAAAACGGTCCTGTGACCGGCGGCACGCGCCCCGAAAGCGCGCAAAACGGCGAACCGAAGGTCGCATCGATCGCCGAGCCCCTCGTCACCCATCAGGTCGAGGCGCCCGAGGCTCGTGCCGGCTTCCTGCGAAAGTACGCAGAAGCGACGGGGCTGGAATCGAAGACCGAGGGGGGCTCGCTCAAGGTCGGGCCGGTGCTGTCCTACTTCGAGGCGGCGTGGCTCGCCGGCCTGGTCCCGGACGGCAAGGTCACCCGCCGCGAGACCTTCGGCGAGCCGGCTTCGACCGCGCCCTTCATGAAGATCAAACAGGCGGACGGCCGGCGCCCGATCGCGGTCGTGACACGCCGAGCGCTCGGCGAGCGCTTCGCGCTCGTCACCTGGGAGCGCGACGAAGACGACACCGATCTCGAGCTCTACCAGACCCACGCGAACGGGCCGTTGCTCCTGGCGAAGCTGCCGAAGAAGGCCGGCCTCGACATGTCGAGCGGCGTGATGTTCACCAAGGTCGGCGAAGAGGGCACGGTCCTCCAAGTCATGAACGAGCGCAAAGACGGAGCGGTGAAGGCCGAGCGGCTCATCGCGTGGCGCCCCACGATGGGGTCGCGCGACGTGCTGTTCGACCTGCCTTTCTTCTCGCTCGTGCTCGGCGACAAAGCCGACCCCGTCGCCACGGTCACGCGTCTCGTGCCCGAGGGCACGAGCCTGCGGATCACCTCCTACAAGGTCACGTTGAAGAAGCTCGACGCCGCGAAAGAGGTCTCGCTCGCGCTCAATGACTGGTCGGCCGAGATTTGGAAGGACAAACCGCGCCCCGACCTCGTCGAGCTCGCCAAGGTCGAGAAGGCCGGTGAGAAGGTCTCGTCGCTCGAGTAGCTCTACTTGGCGACGTACGTCGTCGAGCGCTTGGCGCCCTTCGTGGTGACGCGCCCCTCGTCGACGAGCTTCTTCACCGGAAGCGCCCACTGAGCAGTGTCGATGCGGAGGGCCGCCTTGATCTCTTCGGCGCGCTGCCCCGGGTGCTTGGTGACGTAATCGAAGATCGCCTCGGCCGTGCGCTCGAGGTCCGCGTTCGTGCGTCGGATGCGCTTCTTCGGCCCGGCTGACTTGGCTGGCTTCGCGTCGCCCTTCCCCCTCCGGCGTTTCGCCTGCGGCGGGGCGGCGCGCACTGCGCCACCTCCGCCGAGCGCTTGGGCAACGGCTTGCAGCGCCGCACGTCGCACCAGACCCTCGAGGTCGACGACGAAGGCCTCGATCCTCTTTCGGAGCTCTCTTTGAAGGGCGCTATCCACGGGCCGGGAGTCTAACCGCGAGCGCCGAGGTAGCGATAGCGCTCAGGGATAGCCGACCATTTTGCCCTGCTGCGGATCCCACAGCTTGAGCCGGAGGCAGGCCGCGATATCCGAGGGCGCGAGCGACGTGACGCCCGGCTGTTGCAGCTCGGGGATCGAGTCCATCGCCTCGGGCAGGCGATAGAACGGAACGAGGGGGTTGAGGTGATGCACGTGGTGGAACCCGATGTTTCCGAAGAACCACTGCATGACCGGCCCCATCTCCATGTAGCTCGACGACTCGAGGGCAGCCTTGGCGTACGTCCACTGGTGCCGCGGCTGGAGGTGCATCTCCGGGAAGTTGTGCTGCGCGTAGAAGAGATACGCGCCGGAAGCGCACGCGACCATCAGCGGCAGAAGGAACGCGAAGAACGCGGTGGTGAAGCCGAAGAAGTAGATGAGGCCTGCGGTCAGCGCGAAGTTGACGAAGAGCGCGACGGCCGAGTCCCAGTACTTCGAGACCGACTTGCGCAGCGAGTTGATGCACATCCCGATCATGAAGATCGGGACGTAGCCGAGCAGGATCGTCAGAGGGTTGCGGACGATGCGGTACTTGAGCCGGTCGCGCGGCTGCATCTTCTTCCACATCTCGACGGTGACGACCGGGAACGAGCCGATGTGCGATCCGACGATCTGCGCCGTGTGCGCGTGGTGATAGTTGTGCGTCTCGCGCCAGATGCGGGGCGGTGCCATCACGAGCACGCCGTAGACGGAGAGGATCGCGTTCGCGAGCTTGGAGTCCTTGAGCAGGGCTCCGTGCATGTGGTCGTGGTAGACGATGAAGAGCCGCACGATGGTGAGGCCCGCGGCGATCGCGGCCGCCAAGCGGACCGGCCACCAAGGCGCAGCAGCCGCCGTCGCGATCCCCGCAGCGAGCACGGCGATCACGGTGCACAGGTGCCGCCAGCTCTCGCGCGCGTTCTCGCGCGCGAAGGGCTTGGTCGCCTCGATCAGCGCCTTTCCCTCGCGTGCCGGCGCTTTCGCAGCAGTCCGGGCCGAGGGGGAGGCTTGGGGGACCTCGGGCGCGCTGTCCCGGAGGCCTTCGTCGTCGAGCGTCAACACGGAGTCCATGCGAGCTGGTGGCTCCTTTGCCTCGGTCACTGCGCCGCGGCAACAGTTCGTCAGCTTTTCGACGGAACTGCGTAAAAGAATTCGCACCTATCGGTGCTTACGGGCTCTCAAGCAAGGAACACGCCGACACATACATGGGCGCTTCGCCCTGATTTTCGACAGGCCTCCCGCCTCGATATCGCGCACCGCGTAACGAACGGCGCAGGGTCAACCCGGCAGCCTTGAAGTCAGCCGCGGTGCCGCGAGGGCCGGTCGAGACCGAGGTCGCGGATGTTGGTCGCCGGGCTCACGGCCGAGGCACCAGCGAAACGCCTCGCCTCATCCCGGTCGGTGAAGAGCGCTCCGAAGCGCGGGGCGTGATCGGCAAGGACGCGCGTGAGCTGCATGCGTTGGACCGCATCGCCTACCAGCAAGGCGATCGGCTGACCGGTGGCCTCCCACACAGCGCAGAGCTCGCCGTAGATTCGCTCGATTTTCGGGCTCACCGCGCCGCCGAGACGGCGCAGATCGAGGACCATGCCGGCCACGCCTTCGGCAACGCTGAGCGTGCGCGCCTTCATGAGGAGCGCCTCGGCTAACGAGTCTGTCGTGGCAGCGTCGAGATCCGTGCGCCGGAACACCCGAGCGACGGCGACGCCGTGCTCGAGGTCGATCGTGAAATTCTCGCCGGCGGCCTTCCGCATCGCCGCGAGAGCTTACAGCGTGCAAGTCCTCATGTCGCCTCTGCTTCCGGCCGAACGCGAAGCTCGACAGTGACGATCCGGACCGACGCCCGGGTGCCAGCGTGGACAAGGCAACGCTGGAGCTGCTCGGCGAGGTCGGCGTCGCGCTCGGCCAACGCGAGATCTCTCGGCGTCATCCGCAACACCAAGCGGCGCTGCGCGAGCTCGTCGCTCGGAAGGTCGAAGGCCTCGAGGATCGAACGCTCGAGGGCGCCGGCGACCCGCGGGAGGCCGTACGCCATCGCCAGCTCGGCGGCCGCACGAAGGACGCGGTCGGGCGCGCCGTCGTCGACGGCGGGCGGCGCGGTGCGGTACGCGGTCGCCCACGGTTGCTCCAAGTAAGGGAGCCGCGCCACCACGAGGAGCTCCGCGAGCTCGGTCGTACCCGAGCGGACGGCGCTGCCGATCGCCCAGCGGATCGCCTCGAGGTCGCGCTCGCGCACGCGAAGCCTGACGAAATCGTCAGCGCCGACCTCGAGCGCGAGGCGATGCGCCTCGACGACGCGGCTGCCGACCTGCCACTCTTCGGATCCGGGAACGATCGAGATCGCGCTCCGCTCCACGATCGCTGCAAGATCGGTCTGCCCCTTGGCCGCGAGGAGCTTCGCCGCGACCGCGACGAGCGCCCTCGTCGCGTCCGGGCCCAACGTCGTGTCGGTCATCAGAGCTTGCGCCGCGCCCGGACCATCTCGGCCTCGGCCTGCGCTTCAGCCACCGCCTGCGCTTCGTACTCCGCCTGCGCCTGCGCCTGCGTCTGCTGCATCATCATCGCAGGCGGCTTGGGGCGCGCGACCGGGCCGTCTTGCGCAGCCTCGGCCGTCGCAGCTGCGATCTTTCTCGCCTGACCTTGTGACTCGTCGAAGGGCTTGGCCAGATCGAAGATCACCTTGGTCGCGCCGCTCTGCGCGAGATTGGCGAGCGTCTCGAACCGCCGAAGCTCCATCGCCCCCGGCGAGCTCGACAGGATCTCTGCCGCCTCGGCGAAGTTCTTTGCGCTCTCGACGTCGGCTTGGCTCTTGATGACGACGTACTTCCTATCGCGCTCGGCGATCGCCACCTTCGCGAGGCTCTCCTGCATCTGCGGCGGCAGCTGGACGTCCTGAAGACCGATGAGCTCCACGTGCAGGCCCCACTGGTTGACCACCGTCTCGACCTGCGCGCGCACCTTGGCGGCGATCTCTTCGCGGTGTGCGAGGAGCTGGTCGAGCGGCGTCTCGCCGACGACGTCGCGGAGGACGACCTTTGCGCGGTCTTTGACCGCGGCCTCGTAGTTCTCGACGGCGAGCGCCGCCTTCTCGGGGTCGAGGACGCGGTAGTAGACGACCGCGTCGACCATCGTCGTCACGTTGTCGCGCGTGATGACCATCTGCCGGAGCAGGTCGCGGTTGCGCGTACGCATGTCGACGCGCTTGAGCCTCTGGATCCAGGGGAAGATCATGGTGAGCCCGGGCTCGACGCGGCCCGAGAACTTCCCCAGGGTGAACTTCAGCGCCGTCTCCCATTGGTCGATTTGCCGGAGGCCCGACAGGAGATAGAGAAGCCCGAGGACACCGAGGATTGCGAGCGCCGCCATGATCGAACCGAGCCTATCAGGACCGTCGCGAGCGGCCATCGTGCTCGCAGGAGGGCGCTCGGCGCGCATGGGAAGAGACAAGGCCTCGATTCCATGGGGCGATGTGCCTCACGAGACCCTCTTCGCGCGAACCATCAGGGTTATCTCGCGAGTCGCGCATCCGGTGCTCGCGGTCGCGTCCAAAGATCAGGCGCTCCCGAAGGTCGGCCTCCCTTTCGAGCTTCTTCGCGACGAACAGAGCCACGAGGGGCCGCTGGTCGCTGTCGCGCGCGCCCTCGAAGCCCTCGCCGATCGAGCCGAGCTCGCGTTCGTCTGCGGAACGGATCACCCACACCTGATCGCTGCGGTGCCGGCGCGTCTGTTCGAGCTCGCCGAGGGCCACGACGCAGCGATCCCGGTCTCGGGAACCGACCAGCTCCTCTGCGCGGTGTACGCGGTGAGGACGGCGGTGATCGCCAAGCAGCTCGTAGCGCGCGGCGAGCGCAGCATGCGCGCCTTCGCTGCCGCGCTCGATGTCCGCCGCGTGACGCGCGAAGAGCTCCTCAGCGACGGTACGATCGCCGCCGCGGATCCCGACCTCAGGAGCTTCGAGGACGTCGACACGCCCGAGGATCTCGAACGAAGCTTGGCTACGAAAGAACGCGACCGATGAGACCGACCCTCCTGATCGCCGTGCTGAGCGCCGTTTCTTGCGCCGCCGAGCCCCAACCCGATGCTGCATCGGTGGGGATGCCCGAAGGCGACTGCAACGCTTCCACCGAAGCTGCAAAGGCGCGCGTCACCAAGGTCGTCCAAGAGAACCTCGCGTGCAGCGCCGACACCGACTGCGTTCGCGTCGAGGTGCGAGCCAGCTGCTTCGACGCGTGCTCGACCTCGGTGAACCTCGTCGGCAAAGGCGCCGTCGATCGCGCGAGCACGCTCGTCGAGGCGGCCGAGTGCAAGAAGTGGAACGAAGCAGGCTGCAAGCTGACGGTTCCGCCGTGCGCGCCGCCGCAGCCGGTCCGCTGCGTCGGCGGCAAGTGCCAGTAGTCAGCCGGCGAGCGCCTGCTCGAAGTCGTCGATCAGATCCTCGGCGGTCTCCAAACCGACCGATACGCGCAAGAGCTCGTCGGCGATGCCGATCGCACGTCGCGCTTCCGGTGTGAGCCCTACGTGGCTCGTCTTCGAGGGAAGCGTGACGAGCGTCTCGGGCCCGCCGAGGCTCGGTGCGTCCACGCCGAGCGTGATCCGATCGAGGACGCGGCGCGCCGCGGCCATGCCGCCCTTGGGCTCGAAGCCCAGCATGCCGCCAAAGCCGGTGAGGAGCTCCCGTGCGCGCGCATGATCGGCGTGCGAAGCGAGGCCCGGATAGTGGACGCGTGCGACGTGGGGGTTCTTCTCGAGCGCCGCCGCCAGCCGAGCCGCCGTCGCTGCTTGGTGCCGGACGCGAAGCCCGAGCGTCCGCATCCCGCGATGGAGGAGAAAGCAAGCGTGCGGGTCGAGCGACCCGCCCAGATGATCGAGCTTCCGCTTCGCTGCCTCGACGAGCGCGGTAGGGCCGATGACCGCACCGGCCACGACGTCGGAGTGACCGTTCAGGTATTTGGTCGCGCTGTGCACGACCAGATCGAAGCCGTGTGCGATAGGTCGAAATTGGACAGGCGTCGCGAAGGTGTTGTCGACGATCGAGACGAGCTTCTTTTCTTTCGCGAAGCGCGCGATGCCCGGCAGGTCGGCGACGCGGAGGAGTGGGTTGGTGATCGTCTCGGCATAGAAGACGCGGGTCGAAGGCTTGACCGCGGCGGCCCATGCGCTCGCGTCGTCGGGCGAAACGAAGGTGTGCTCGATCCCGAGATCGGCGAGGTCGTGCACGATCAAGCTGTGCGTGCCGCCGTAGAGTCCCTCGACGGCGAGCACGTGATCTCCGGGCTTGAGGAGCGAGAAGAGGGCGCTCGAGATCGCCGCCATCCCGCTCGCGGCGACGAGCGCCTGCTCGCCGCCCTCGAGCGTCGCGAGCTTGCGTTGCAGCGCTTCGTGCGACGGCGTGTTCGAGAGCCGCGCATAGCGGATGTCGTGGTAGCCGGCGTCGCCGTCCATCGCGAACGTCGCCGACTGGAAGATCGGCATCACCACCGCGCGCTCGATCCGCGGTCGCGGCTCGCCGGCGTGGACGGTGAGCGTGTCGAGCCCGAGCTTCTCTTTCTTCATCGCATCAAGGCACAGGGACCGAGAACGGGCCGGCGGCGTGCACCGCGCCCGCCGCGCCGTTACCTTGCATCTCGAGCACGACGCCGCCTTCGAAGACGTCGTTGACGCGCCGGATGGAGAGCCAGCCGCTCACCGGCACGAGGGTGTCGTTGATGATGCCGAAGCCGTAGAGCGTGTACGCGCCGTCCATCGGCTCGAGCGGGGTCTCTTGTTGCGTGGGTGGCCAGAACCAAGTGGCGTTGGTCTCGGTCGGCTCGTAGGAGGGGTCGCCGTCGCGCATCAAGCGGACCGTCGCTTCGACCACGACCGCATCGTCGGAGGCTCCAGGGTTGTCGTAGGTCCACGTGAAGTCGAAGACCCAGCGGTTGATCCCGCCGATGAACTCGTCCGCCACGGTCTGCATCGCGACGTACTGGCTGTCGTGGGGGACACCTTGCGTCGACAGCTCGATGGGCGGCGGCGCGCACGCGCACGTCTGGCACCCTTCGAGGTCGTCCCAGTAGCCGTAGTCGCAGGTCACCTGGCACGTCACGTCCGGGCAATCGGCGCCTCCGGTGCCGGTGCTCGACGAGCTGCTCGTGCTCGTCGAGCTCGACGTCGTTGACGATGACGATGTCGTCATCGTCCCCGTAGTCGATGGACCGCCGGTCGTGACCGTCGTCGTCCCGCCGCCCGAGCCCGTGGGCTCCTCGGAGTCGTCGCTGCACGCGAGCGCGCTCGCGATCACCGAAGCCAAGAAGAAGCAAGCCGCCCTTCGCATGAGGGCGATTCTACTCTCTCAGCGCTTCGACGCCTTGAAGTTCTCGTACCCCTCCATCACGGCGAGGTACTGCATCTGGCCGAGCGCGTTACCGCCCGAGCCGGTCGGGTGGATCATGTCGCTGTTGCCCATGCCGGCTTGCACCCAGCTCCACATCGAGCCGGGGCCGCCCATTGCCTTCTGCTGGTGCCAGAACGCCCAGCCGCGCTTCTTCGCGACGTTCATCTGGTGATTCGCGTAGATGCCGACCATCGGCTTGGCGTTTCCCTGGCTCGCGTCGTTCGACGCCATGTCCGGCGGGCCGACGAGCATGTAGCTCGCGTTGGGGCAGGCCTTTTCGACCTGCTCCATCACCTTGTCGAGGTTCCGTTCGTAGTCACCCATCGGGTCCTTCGACAGTTGTCCGTTTTCGTCGAACGCCATGCGGCCGTCGCCGACCTCGTTCGTGCCGAACGCGAGCACTACGAGATCCGGCTTGGCTCCCGCGAGCACGGCCGCCCAATGCGCGTCGTCCTGCTTGTCGAGGAAGCGCGCACGCGCGCCGGTGATCCCGAGCGCGCTCAGCGTCACGCCGGGCACGTCCCGCTCCATCCGCATCCCGAAGAGGCGCGTCTCCTTGTCGGTGGTCGTCCGAACCTCGAGCCTGTGCGCGCCGTCGGTGACCGAGACCGTGTGGTACTTCACCTTCTTCTCTGGGCCCTCGGTCGAGAGCGACGAGTGCTTCTGATCGTCCAGGATGAAGTCGACGTCGCCGCCGCCCGGCTGCTCGAGGTACTCGAGCTCGAACCGCGAGACGCTGCGGCCCCACTCGTCGCGATCGGCGGTCCCCATCGAGAACCACTCGTCGGGCCTGCGCGCGACGAAGCTCACGCAACCCAAACCGTAGAGGCCGTCCTCGGCGAACGGGCCGATGCACCTCGACGTCTTCCACTGGTCGCTCGACTTTCGCGACACGTCGATGTGAAACCAGCCCGGGAACGCGTTGGCGACGAGCGCGTAGCCGTGGCCGGCGTCGCCGAAGCGCGACTGGTAGAGCCGCCGCAGCTTGCCCGTGATGAAGTCGGACGCGACGATCGAGTCGCCGTAGTAGACGATGCGCGCGATCTGTCCCGGCTGCTTCTGCTCCACGGCGAGCAGCTTCTCGTAGAACTTTTCGAGCGCCTTGCCGGTCGGGTCGTCGATCGGAATAGGAGGCTTGCCTTCCTTGAGGCTCGGCGGGATCGGCAGCTCTTGAGCAGCCTTTGCGATGGGACCTTTGGACTGGTTCGGCATCGCGTCGAGCTCGGCCGCGCGCGACTGCTGGTCGTCGGTCGGGCCCGGAAGCGCCGCCTCACCAACGGTCTCGACGGGCGCGGGCACGTTCGCCACCGACTCGTCCGCGCCCCTCGGGAAGAGCGAGACCCCGGGGGTGAGCACACGGAACCTTTCGAGAAGGCCCGGCCCATAGGGGATCAAGAGGAGCGCGCCGAACAAGAGGCCCAGCACCGCGACCTTGCGCGCGATGGGAAAGGACGGCGAGACGAGCCGGCTCCCGTCTTCGGCGCGGCCGGTCGCCCGATCGTCCTTGACCTCGGTCGAGACGAGCTCGCCGAACGCCGCCTCGTCTTTCGGAGGCTGCTCGAAGGGGGATTGTGCTGCCACGTCGAGCCGACTCGTAGCATGAAGCTCCCCCCTCAACGAAGTTGAGGGGGGTTGGGGGGGAGAAATCAGGAGGAGAGCGCATCCAGCGGCGTGGCGTCCCAGCCTCGGCAATCGGCTCGAATTCGCCGCCCCGGTTTTCTGGTGTTACACATGGGCGCCGGCGGGCCCCGATGCTGTTCAACACGCTCGCGTTCGCGAAGTTCTTTTTCGTCGTCTTCACGGTCTCGTGGCTGCTCGTTCGCTGGCCACGGGCGCGCTTCACCTTCCTGGCGACGGCGAGCTACTTCTTCTACGCCGGCCTCGACGTCTTCTCGGCCGCGTTCCTCCACGACGTCCAGACGCTCGGACCGTGGGCGGCGCTCCTCAAGAACGCCCCGTACCTGAAGTTCGTCCCGATCATCTTCTGGGGCTCGACGATCGACTACGGCCTCGCGCTGTGGATCGGACGCCACGAAGATCCCACCCTCAGAAAGCGCGCGCTCTACGTCACCATCGCGATGAACGCGGGGCTCCTCCTGGTCTTCAAGTACTGGGACTTCCTCGTCGAGCAGGCGATGGCGCTCGGTGCGCCCGACGTGCGCCTCGGTCTGCCTCTGCCGATCGGGATCTCGTTCTTCACGTTCATGTCGCTGTCGTACGTGGTCGACGTCTACCGGCGCGAGATCCCGCCTAGCCGGAACTACGCGCACTACGTCACGTACATCGCGTTCTTTCCGCACCTCGTCGCCGGACCGATCATCCGCGGCAAGGATCTACTTCCGCTCTTCGAGCGTCAGGTCGCGCTCACGGCGACGGCGGCAGGAGAAGGCGTCTTCTTGGTGGTCGTCGGCCTCATCAAGAAGGTCGTCATCAGCGACTACCTCGCGATCAACCTCGTCGACCGCGTCGTCGCCGAGCCGACGAGCTATTCGTCGGTCGAGGTGCTCGCGGCGATGTTCGGCTACGCGATCCAGATCTACTGCGACTTCTCCGGTTACAGCGACGTCGCCATCGGCGTGGCGCTCCTCCTCGGCTACCGCCTCAAGATCAACTTCGACGCGCCGTTCAAGTCGTCGAACCTCGTCGAGTTCTGGCGGCGCTGGCACATCTCGCTCTCGAGCTGGCTGCGCGACTACATCTACATCCCCCTCGGTGGCAGCCGGAACATGCGCCCGATCCAGCCGAACGACGGCGGACGACGGCGGCGGCGCATCATGGCGGCGATCTCGATCTCGGTGATCGGCGCGGCGGCGACCATCGCGACGGCGGGCCTGGCTGTCGTGGACACGAACCCCACCCACGGAACGCGCAACATGCTGCTGTTCCTCGGCAGCTCCGCGTTGATGCTCGGCGGCCTCTACCTCGCCGACCACGGCAAGAAGTACATCAACGTCTGGATCACGATGGTGGTGTGCGGCATCTGGCACGGCGCCGCGTGGAGCTACGTCCTGTTCGGCGTGGTCCAGGGTCTCGCCGTCGCGGCGACCCACTTCTTCTACGACCTTCGGGGCAAGCGCCCGAGCGACGTGGGCGACGCGGGCCTCGATCCACGGAGGCTGGCTGCCGTCGCGGTGACGTTCGTCTTCACGACGTTCACCTTCGTCCTCATCCGGGCGCCGCTCGACAAGGCGCTACTGATGTTCCGGCAGCTCACCCAGCTCTCGACCTTCACGCCGAACCTCACGCCGTGGATTGTCCTGACCATCGCCGGCGCGCTCGTGCTCCAGTGGATGCCGCGGAGGCTCACCCACGCCGCACGCGACGCCTTCATCCGAGCCCCCGCCTTCGTGCAGGCCGCCCTGCTCTTCAAGGTCGCACTCTTGTTGCGCCAAGCGGCTTCGACCGAAGCCGTGCCGTTCGTCTACGGGCAGTTCTGATCGCCAACGATCAGTTTTGACGCACGGCGACGATGTCGGACCTCCTGCTCGACGCATCTCTTCCAACTCTGCATCGGTGAAATTGCAGAGTTGAATGCTTTGAGCCCCTCACGACCCCAAAATGCCTAGAAGCGCGCTGGTTCGGGCATGGCACGCGACGTGTAATACGACTCCGCAAGCGCCTGTGACGGTTCCCCCCCCCGCCGTCGAGCAGGCGCTTCCTATTTTGTCCGTCTGAAAAAACCTGAAAACACGAAGCGGCCGGCGGTACTCCGTCGGCCGCTTTTCTTTTGCCGTGCTTCGGTGAGCTCGTTGGAGCCGCAATCACGAAGCACAAAATGACGACGCGGGGTCGACCTCGAAAGGTCGGCCCCGCGCGGGCTGCTCACTTGGCTCGAAAAGGACCCGGAAGTCCTGCACGATCTATTCGATCGCGCGAGCCCTGCCCTCGAGGTGCCCGGCCGGGCGTGTCCTCGAGGCATCGACGCATCCTCTTCGTCTTCATCGCGATGGCGGAGCGTTCGCGCGCTATCCGCCGAAGGATGACACCTTTGCTATTCGCGCCGGTGACTTCGGTAGCCCGTCCTGCGCAGAGCATGGGGGAGACG
Source organism: Polyangiaceae bacterium (assembly GCA_041940405.1). Lineage (GTDB taxonomy): Bacteria > Myxococcota_A > Polyangia > Polyangiales > Polyangiaceae > Xiheicaenibacterium. The sequence continues at coordinate 4,505 of JBGTSH010000182.1, read as the reverse complement.
TCGGTACGCTCCACCAGAGGCCCGCGACTGCTCCGCGCCCGCATGGGGCTGGGAGAGCCTGCGCCTGACGTGCACCTCTGGCACGCTACGCCGTGAGAGTGTGCCCGGTCCCGATCTTCCGTCGTGACCGAGCCGGCCCGAAGGCCGCCTCACCCGGAGGGCCCTGCTCCGCCACGCTCGGTTTAGGAGCGTGGGTTCGCAGGACCCGCGTGCCTGATCTCGCTCGAGCCCCTCGTTGCCGAGAGGTCAGAGCCGATGAACATCCAGTGGTTAGGGTGTGCACCGACTCCAAGGCACCGACTTCGGCGCTCTCCTGGTTTTCCCGCACGTCGTCGCACGTGGACGGGGCCCGAGAGCTCCTAGCGCTTCCCGAATTCGCAGTGGGATGCGCCCGATACTTCGATGACGAGATCTGCAGACGATGAGACTGTGCGTGTACCCGCTGGGTGTTCGAAGCACCCGGTTCATCGGCCCTGCTTGCGCAGAACCCCCGGGCGGGACCCGACGTTGGAACGTCGAAGCCCCGAGGCGAGCGGCGGAGGCGTTGTTTCGATCGAATCTTGCCTCTCGTTCACCTCATGGCGAGCGCTCGGCCCGTGCCTTCAGGATTGCGATTCCCTGGCACGATCCTGCGACGTGCGGAGCAGCTGCGATGCCACGCAACCACTACGCCATGGCGGACCCGCGAGAGCGCTTCCATACGCCCTCAGGATTCGTCATCTCGCCTTCTGCGGATCCGAGGACCGGCGCTTTCGCTCCGGCTGGCTGCCGCGTGTGCCCTTTCCATTCGGAACCGAGGGTCACTTGGCTTCCACGACGCCATCCTCTCCCGGAGGAGAGGCGGGTCGTCTCCGACCGCATCTGTCTTCTTGCATCACCCGCGAGCACCACCTTGCTTCACGCTCAACCCTCGCGGAGTCCGCTTCGCCCTCGGCCAGGTACGAAACGAGCTCGCTGATGCGAGCGGCTCGGAGGGGTTTAGCCTCGTCGCCGACCGGCGCCCGCCCGATCGTCTCCTTCCGTTGGGCTCGCTTCTGCGAGCGGAGATCGTCGGGTCGTCGCCGAGCACCCCGTGGTCGCCCCTGCGTGGCCCGCGGTACGAAAGATACCGTGAGCCGTGCGCCAGCTGGCGCAAGGGCCGGGCCCACGCTCGATCGCGGTGAAGCGATGTCGCGTGGCGTCGGAGTGCTTGCGCGCTCCGAAGGGAAGGTGACCGGATCGTTAGAGTCGGTCGGCTTCCAACCACGAGGACCCACCGAGATGCGACGTCCCGCGAAGGAGCGACCGCACCGCAGCGTGCCCGAGGTGCCGCCCGCCGCTCCCCCCTCTGGCGAGGGGTGCTCCCCGTAGTCTCTGCCTTTCGGTTTCGACGTGGGAGCGAATCGCCTCTTTTACCTCGACCTCTCGGCGCCGCGACGCGGTTGGCTCGGGAGAGTCGGGGCTCGACCTGCTTCGGCTATCGCCTCGGCGGGTCGCAGCGCTCCGATGCTGCGGGACGTGATGTGAGTCGTGCGGCTCGATGTGCCGCGAACAACCGAGACGCAGTATGCCAACCTCGACCCGGCTTCGCAAGGGCTAAGTGCATGATTTTTAAAGATTTTTATCCACATCGTTTCCCACAAGGATCGCCCCAGGTTGTCCACAACCGCGCGTCTTCCAAAGGCGTGGAATGTGTCGCGAAACGCTCACACGGTCGGATTTGGCCACACGCGTCCACAGGGCCTCTTGCCTCACTTCTGGGGAAAAAAATCGTCTCGCGACCGACGCTTCTTCGGTCGTCAGTCGATGCGTTGGTACACGCCGAGCTGGCCCACCTGCTTCACCAGACGATATCGCTCGTCGAAAATCCGCTTCAGCGGCTCGAACTCGTCGAGTGGCTCGTTGACGATACCCGGAAAGAACGGCGTCGCGCGCACGACGAAAGCCGGCGGTGACGCTTCGACGTCCGAGAGCAACCTGTCGGCGAGCGGGCCCGATCGGAAATGAATGACGTTTCCGTTAGGATGACTAACGTCACCGTTGAACTCGGTGACCTGGCCGAGAACTTTGAAGACGGCCGAGGGCGAGCGACGGTCCGCGAAGTAGTAGACCGGCCAAGCCGACCACCCCCAACACAGCACGCGGTCGTCGGGCGCGGTGCGACTCTTGATGAGCTCACCGACCTCGATCGCGGAGCGCATCCCCTTGTGGTCGACCACGTTGGCCTTGCCGCGCGGGATCTGAACCGCGGCAAAGAGGAGGCCTCCGCCGAGGACGATCACGTGAAGGCTTGCGAGCACGCGCGCCGTCCGGCTCGCGCCCTTGCCCGCCGCAGTCGCGAGCCAGGACCATGCGGCGGGGTGCGCCGCGAGGAGAGCCACCGCGGCAAGGAGTTGAGGCAGGTAATGCAAATAGAAGCGCATGCCGCCGATTCCGCATCCCCACGCGCTGGTCAGGTAGAAGAGGAGCTGCGGAGCGACCGGATCCGGCGTCCGCCCGGCGCGGCGCTCGCGCACCAGCCCGATCGCGCAGGCGACGATCAGTACGAATGGCAGCCCGAACGCCTTTGCTTGTCGCCTGGCAAAGCCTGCCAGCGGCTCCCAGATGCTGGCACGGTCGTCCATCCGGGCGGTGTATTCGAGCGCCTCGCCGATCGGGAACACGCCTCGCACGAGCTCGGGATGCGCACCGTTCGCGGCATAGAGCACGAAGAGCGGCGCTGCTGCGAGAGTGGCACCGCCCAGCCACGCGAGCGGAGCGCCGAAGCTCGCTCCCCTCAGGCGGCGACGTCGCGCCCACAGCCACACCAGCGCGAAGAGCGGCGCGAGAACGACCGCTTGCGTTTTGAAGAGGACGGAGACCATCGCGAGCGCGCCCGCCGCGGCGTGCGACACGGCGCTTCCGGAGCGAAAGCCGCGAAGCAAGAGCGCGAAGCTCCACGCGTACGGCGTCGCCATCCAAGACGAGTAGTTCATGTCGAACATCGCGATCGAAAAGGCGTAGAGCGCCGTCGCCGCTGCAGGCACGCCGAGCGATCGCTGGGGATGGAGGGCGCGAGCTGCGACCCAGATCGCTCCGGCGCCGAGGAGCACGAAGAGGCCGTACGCCGCGTGAAGCGCGGGCATGTCGCGGCCGAAGAGCCGAAAGACCGCCGCGACGACGAAGAACGCGCCCGGCGGCTTGAGATCGATCGAGTCCTTGTAGGGTAGGAGCCCGTCGTTCAAGAGGTCGGCGTTGTAGAGGATGCCGGCGATGTCGGGGTTGCCGAGCGTCTGGACGGGGTGGAACGCGCGGACGAGCGCGAACGCGACGAGCCCGACGGCGCAAACTGCGATCGTGGCCAGACGCTCGCGGCGCACTATCGAGAGCGGCCGCGCGCCGCGCGTGCTCCGCGCCGCGCGGGCGGCTTGCCCGCCTTCATGGCGCCACCGCGCACCCGCGGTGCCGACGACACCGGGGCCGAGTGCGGCGAGTCCTCACCGAGCTCGCCGCGCACCTTCTTGAGCTGGTCGCGCAGCTTGGCGGCGCGTTCGAAGTCGAGCGCCTCTGCCGCAGCGAACATCTCTTGGCGAAGGGCTTCGATCACGTCCAGCACGCTCGCCGCGTCTTCGGGCTTCACCGTCGCCGCGTCGACCTTGGTCTTGGACACGGTCATGTAGTCGCGGGTGCCCGACGTCGGCGACAGATCGAGGATGGCCTTGGTGACCGACGCGGGCGTGATGCCGTGCTCGACGTTGTACGCCCTCTGGATGGTGCGCCGCCGGTCCGTCTCCTCGATCGCGTTCTTCATGGCAGGGGTGATCTTGTCGGCGTACATCACGACGTGGCCGCGAAGGTTTCGGGCCGCGCGCCCGATCGTCTGGATCAGCGAACGCGGGCTGCGGAGAAAGCCCTCTTTGTCGGCGTCGAGGATCGCGACCAGCGAGACCTCCGGAAGGTCGAGACCCTCTCTCAGGAGGTTGATGCCGATGAGGACGTCGAACTCACCACGGCGGAGGTCGCGGAGGATCTCGACACGCTCGAGGGTGTCGACGTCGCTGTGGAGGTAGCGCACGCGAACGCCGAGCTCCGTGTAGTACTCGGTCAAATCCTCGGCCATGCGCTTGGTGAGCGTGGTGACGAGGACGCGCTCGCCCTGCGAAGCGCGCTCGCGGATGCGAGCCAGCAGATCGTCGACCTGACCGGCGACCGGGCGGACGGTGATCTCGGGATCGACGAGGCCTGTCGGGCGGATGATCTGCTCGACCACGACGCCGCCGGACTTTTCGAGCTCCCACTCGCCGGGCGTCGCGCTGACGAGGAGCACCTTCTTGCAGTACTTCTCGAACTCCTCGAACTTGAGCGGGCGGTTGTCCAGCGCGCTCGGGAGACGAAAGCCGTGCTCGACGAGCGTCTCTTTTCGGGCGCGGTCGCCGCGGTACATCGCACCGATTTGCGGGATCGTCTGGTGCGACTCGTCAATGATGAGCAAGAAGTCGGGCGGGAAGTAGTCGATGAGCGTCGGCGGCGGCTCACCCGGTTTGCGG
>JBGTSH010000181.1:0-20958 GCA_041940405.1 Polyangiaceae bacterium | reverse complement strand
TGGGCTTCAAGATCCTCTACGGGATCTTGAACGACGACCCGCGCACCTTGGCGGAGCGCTGCTACGCGCCTTGGATCGACATGGAGGCAGAGCTCCGTGCCCGCGGTCTGCCCCTCGTTTCGCTCGAGTCCAAGCGGCCGCTCGCCGACTTCGACGTCATCGGGTTCTCGCTCCAGTTCGAGCTCACGTACACGAACATCCTCAACATGCTCGAGCTGGGGCGCGTTCCGCTCCGCTCGAGCGATCGCGGCGAAGAGGACCCGCTTGTCATTGCCGGCGGGCCGGTAGCCACCCACCCCGAGCCGCTCGCGCCGTTCGTCGACGCGATCGTGATCGGCGACGGGGAAGAGAAGGCGACCGAGATCGCCGTCACCTGGAAGCGGCTGAAGACCGAGGGCAAGATGCGCTCCGAGCGCTTGCGCGCGCTCGCCACGCTCGGCGCCGTGTACGTCCCGTCGCTCTACGAGGTAGCGGTCGACTCCGATACGGGCCTCGAGGTCGTGCAGCGCCCGAAGGATGAGGCTCTGCCGTTTCCCATCGACAGGTCGCTGGTCGATCTGAAGAAGCACCCGTTCCCGGCGGTGAGCCCGACGGGCGGGCCAGAGGCGATCTTCGACCGCCTGTCGATCGAGGTCGCGCGCGGCTGCACCGAGGGCTGTCGCTTCTGTCAGGCGGGCATGATCTACCGCCCGGTGCGCGAGCGCGATCCCCAGGAGATCGTCGACACGGTGCTCGAGGCGGTGCAGGCGACCGGTCAGGATGAGGTGTCGCTCACCGCGCTCTCGACGGCCGACGTCTCGTGCATCTCGCCGCTCATCAAGAAGGTGACCGACGAGCTCGCGCAGCGAAAGATCTCGCTGGGGGTCTCGTCGCTTCGGGCCTACGGCCTCGAGCCGGAGCTGCTCGATCAGCTGCGCCGGGTCCGCGCGACCGGCCTCACGTTCGCTCCCGAGGCGGGAACGCAGCGGATGCGCGACGTGATCAACAAGAACGTGACCGAGGAACAGCTCCTCGAGACCGCCGAGCGCGTGTTCTCGCGAGGCTGGGGCAAGATGAAGCTCTACTTCATCTGCGGTCTGCCGACCGAGACGGACGAGGACGTCGCCGGCATCGTCGAGACGGGCGCGCGCGCTCTGGAAGTGGGCAGGCGTGCGGCGGGCCGCGGCAAGCCGGCCGAGGTGACCGTGAGCGTCTCGGTCCACGTCCCGAAGCCGCACACGCCCTTCCAATGGTGCGCGATGGACTCGCTCGCCGAGGTCGATCGCAAGCAAGCCATCTTGCGCGATCGCGCGCGCCCGATCCGCGCGCTCCGTCTCAAGACGCACGACGCGCAGGCGAGCGTGCTCGAGGGCGTCTTCGCGCGCGGCGATCGCCGCCTCGCCGGCGCGCTCGAGCGCGCGTTCCGCGCCGGGGCGCGCTTCGACTCGTGGGACGACCAGCTCGATCTCGAGATCTGGAAGAAGGCGTTCGACGAAGAGGGCATCGACACCGCGAAGTACCTCGGGACGCTGCCGATCAGCGCGCGCCTCCCGTGGAGTCACATCGACGTCGGCCTCGAGGACGGCTTCTTGGCGCGCGAGTACAGAAAGTCGCTGCAGAGCCGGCTCAGCCCTCCGTGCGGCAAGGCCGCCGGGATGTTCGTCCACCACACCAACAAAGAGGACGCTGTCGCCGATTCGCGTCGCCTCGTCTGCTACGACTGCGGCGTCGCTTGCGACATGACCCAGATGCGCTCCGAGCGCGTGAGCTTCCTCGAGCGACTGGGGGCGGAGAAGCGAACGCTGCCTGTCGTTCGTGAGCCCGAGCCGACTCCGGCCGCCCCCCGGCCTGCAGCGCTCGAGAGCCACTGGATCCGCCTGTTCTTCGAGAAGACAGGCCCCATGGCGCTCCTCGGCCACCTCGATCTGATCCGCGAGCTCCCGCGCGTCTTCCGCCGTGTCGGTCTCGAGGTCGCCTACACGCGCGGCTTCCATCCGAAGCCGGACATGACCTTCGGTCCCGCGCTCTCGCTCGGCGTGCTGAGCTTGGAGGAGGCGGTCGACGTCCGCATCGCATCGCGCCTCGATCCGGAGACGCTCGCCCGCCTCGCCGGCGAGATGACCGCGCGCTCGCCCGACGGTCTGACGTTCCTGCGCGCCCTGCGCGTGCCTCCGGGTGCGCCCAGGATCTCGTCGCTGGTCCGCGGAGCACGCTACGCGATCGTCCTCGCGCGCAGCGTCGCCGCGGATCTCGCCGGCGGGCTCGACCCCGACGTCTGGATCGACAACCGAACGCAGGCGGTGCTCGCCGCGCCCGACGCGCGCATTCGCCGCGAGATCAAGGGGCTCGCCAAGATGGTCGACGTCCGCTCCTTCCTCGAGACGGTCACCCGGCTCGATGGCGAAGCGATGGCGGCCGTGCGCCGGGCCGGTTTCGTCGGTGATCTCGTCGGCTTCGACGCGTTTGCCACGATCCGCGGCGACGGCGCTGCGAAGCCGAGCGAGATCGCCGAGGTGCTCATCGGCCAAGCTGCGCCGGTACAGCTCGTCAGGCTTGGTCTGGTGCTCGGTTCGCCTGGTGTCGCGGCGGAGGCTTTGGGTACCCTGGACACCGCATGACCCGAATCAGGCCCGAGGTCGCCGCCGCGCTGGCCGCCGGGGCGCTCCACGAGCTGAGGAACCTCTTGGCGGTCTCCGCCTCGGCGCTCTTTCTCGCCAAGAAGAACGACGATCCCGAGAACCGGGCGAAGCAGATCGATCGTGCCGAGCGCAATGTCCGCGCGGCGCAGGACCTGGTCCAGCGCCTCTTCGACGTCGCGCGGGGCGGCGAGCTCGAGGCAGATCCGGTCGCCGCGCGGCGCCTGATCGATGACGGTCTCGCGGGCGTCGCGGTTCCTGACGAAGCCGTCATCGACATCGACGTCGACCCGGCGGAGCTCGAGCTCGCTGTGGATCCGGTCCTCTTTCCGCCGGTGATCGCCAACCTGGTGCAGAACGCGGTGCAAGCGACCGAGGGGCGCGGCACCGTGCGACTCACGGCACGCGGTGACGGTGCGGGCGCCACCGTCACCATCGAAGACGATGGTCCGGGGCTCGAAGAGGCGCGACTCTGGTCGGGCGAGAGCACCAAAGAGGGCGGGGCAGGGCTCGGCCTCCTCTTGGTCAAGGCGCTCGTCGAAGCGCACCGCGGCGCCGTCAGCTACGAGCGCCTCGCGCCTGGCTCTCGCTTTGTCATCTCGCTGCCCGCACGTGCCCGCGACTAGGAGCTCGCTTCGCAGCTACATGCGGGCGGAATGGTGTCGCGGGCAATCTGCCGCGGGGAGGGGTGCCCCCAAAATTTTCGAGCTCCCAGTGTTGCGGGATTGCGGGTCCCGCATTCCCGGGATACCGGGAATGAGAAAATCGGAGAAGGCACAACGCCCGACGCGCGCTCGGCATGCCCGGCTGACCCGCGGGCCTACGCCGTAAACTCGGTCGAGCCGGCGTAGTCGACGTTCTTCGGCGGCCTCACGGCGTACGAGAGCGCGAGAATCTCGACGAGGACGACGCGATAGATGGCGTGCACGTCGTCGACGTCGACGTTCTCGGCATGCGCCTCGAGCGCGGCGTCCACGTGCTCGTGCACGAAGCGGATCAGGTGCGGCTGCTCCATCGCGATGACGTCATCGGAGTCGATGACCTCGGCAGGATCGGCGATGCGGATCTCCTCGTCGAGCTGGAGCGACTCTTCGACGCCGCCGAGCGCGATCGACGTGACCTCTTCGAGGTCCTCGAGGAAGGTCCGCTCGAACCCGAGCCACACGGCCAGCGTGAGGAAGTAGCCGAGCGCCAGCGCCGTCTCGTCCTTCAGCTTGCCGAGCGCTTCACCGATCCGCTCCGAGAGGGCAGGTTGCGATGCCTCGAAGCGCTCGAAGGCCTTGTCGAGCTCGGCGCGCGTCGCGTCACCCTCTTCGGAGAGCTCCTCTTCGATGCGCGAGAGCACGTGCGGGGGTACCTGCGCGAACGGCGGTACGGGACGGATGGCGGCGCGTCGAACCCACACGAGGCTGACCCTACCTCACTGCGCCAGCGGCCGCACACTCCCACGTTCGACCCACCCCTCGTACGAGCCCCATCGCACGAGGATCTCGCCATCCTTCGCCTCACCGAGCTCCAGAAGCGCGGCTTCCGGCACCTCCGGCGCGTCCGTCGGCTTTCCGCTCTTGTCTCGCAAGGTGACCGCCGGCGCCACGACGACGGCCGCGCCGCGGTTTTGCTCGAGCCAGCCCGAACCGAACGCGAGGGGCACGAGACCGAGGAGCGCCACGAGCGAGAGCCAGAAGAGGACCGACCCCGCCACGTGCACCGGCCCCTCGGGACGCCGCCGCAGCAACATCCCGACCGCAAACGTCACCGAAGCGAACAGGGCAAGGCCAGCCCAGGTCGCCGGGGCGACGAGCCGGAGAAGCACACGATCGAGCGACGGTCGCACGATCGTGTCGCTCTTGTCCTGACGGGAGCGGCGCCGCGCGACCTCGGCATGGACGCGGTCGAGCGCCGCGGCCGCGTCGCGATCGGAAGGCCGCAGGGCGAGCGCCTCTTCGAAGCCTGCAGCCGCGCGCCCCAGGTCGCCCGGCTGCCCCTGTCCGCTGCGCGCGCGGAGCGCATAAGCTAGGCCTCGGTTGTACGCGACGTCGGGGTGCAGAAAGCCGCGATCGGCGAGCGTCTCGAGGTCGCGGATCGCGCTCGTCGTGTCGCCGCCGGCGAGCGACGCGGCCGCGCGCTCGAATAGGACGGTATTGTCATCTGCGTGCGCGGCGCCGGCGATCGAGGCCACGGCGACGAAGGCCAGCGCGGCCCACCACCCGTTCGCGAGACCCGGTTTCATGCCCCGAGCTTCTTGCCGAACGCCGCGGCGCGCTTCACGAGCTCGCGCGTGGCGCCGGGATCGGGCGAGGGGACGTAGCGACCGCCCTCGCACTCTTCGAGCATGTTCTTGGCATCCTCCGCGAGCTCCGCCGGGACGCCGGCGGCGGTCAGCTTCTCCGGCAGCTCGGAAAGGCGCAGCCCACGGACCTTGATGCCCGTCTTCGCCTCGAGGAAGAGCGCGATCGCGCGTTCGACCGACGCGAAGACGTCGCGCGGCGCGCCTGACGCGTCGGCCTTCTTTGCAGACGCGATGGCTTCCTTCGCCTTGGACCTGAGCTCGGAGCCGCTGTCTTTGCGGTTCTTGGACGCCTGGCGCGCCTTGGCGAAGCCCATCCAGAGGAGCGCCAGCGCAGGCGCGGCGCCGAAGGCCAACCCCAATTGAACGGGTGAGAACAGACGCTGGCTGCGCTTCTCGAAGGGCAGGAGGCTCGTGTGGGGCTCGGGGAGCTTAGAGAGGGGATCGTCCGAGCCCTTGGACTGATCTTGGGCCCGGTCGACCTCGGCCTGCGTGGGCGGTGCCTCTTCGACCTCGACATTGCCGAGGACGAACTTGGCCGTCTCGTACTTTCCGGCGGCAGGATCGAAGAACGGAAGCTCCACCGTTCCGAGGTCGGTCGTCCCGGCGCTCGTCAGCCGAACGACGTACTCGAAGGTTCGCTTGCCGCCGATGCGGCCGCCCTTGGTCGTGATGTTGTCGCGCGTCCGAGGGGAGAGCCAAATGACGCCCTTCTGCTGGGGCGTGTCGAGCCGGCTCGGCAGGTTGCCGATCCCATCGACGGTGAGCACCACGCCGATCGATCCGCCCTGCTTCACGCGTCGCGGGGTCACCGCGCCGGTGAGGTTGAAGCGACCGACGTTGCCGAGCGTGTAGCCCGCGGGCCGGCCGTCGGTCGGGGGCTCGACGACCTCGATCGTCACGTCGTTCGAAGACTTGAGGACGCGCGCGCCGATCTTTCGGCCATTGAAGCGCGCGCTCATCGAGCCTGTCGAGAGGTTGCCGGCGCGAAGCGGGATGAGCGCCACCCGGTCGACGAGGCGCGCGCCGTAGCGCTTGTCGCCGACGGTCGTCATCACAGGCGTCGTCGCCCCGGGATCCATGAGCAGCGGGAAGCGGAGGAAGTCTTTGTACTTCGCGTCGTGCCGCTCGGTCATCTCGTAGGCGTCGCGGTAGTAGAGGTACACGCTGAGCGTGACCTGCTCGCCGACGAAGGCCTTCTCCTTGTCCGGGAGGGCGCGGAGAAAGACGATCTCATCCGGGCCGCTCGGCAGCTTCAGCTCGCGTGCGCTCGCCGAGTCGTCCTCGGGCGCGTTGTCGTCGAAGTCGGGCGGGCCGGGAGGAAACAGCTGAGGCGCGATGCCCGGAGCGCCGAAGATGCCGGGGCCGCCGATGGCGCCGATCCCGCCGCTGCCCGACCCGCCGGTAGCAGGCACCACCTCGACAGTGACCGGCTGACCCGAGAGCCGAGCGCCTTTGTGCTGGATCGAAGGTGACGGAAGGGTGATCGTCCCGAGCGCGTGGGCCGTCAGCGTGTACGTGATCCGAAGGCTCGATTTGTCGGCGCGAACCCCGTTGATGATCCGCGTCTGCGTGCTCGTCTGGGTGCTCGGTCCGCTGACGCTGATCCCTGTCGGCGCGGCGAACGCCGGCGAGGAGAACCCCGAGAGCTGCTCTTCGCTCGACACCGTCAGCACGAGGGAGAACGGCTCGCCGGCCTCGACCTTCCGCGCGCTGACGGCGGTCGTCACCGTGGGCGCGTCGGCGCGCGCCACCACCGGCGGCACCACGACCAGCGCCGCGAGGGCGAGCCAGCACAAAAGGACCAGCGTCCTCTTAGGCCAGGAAAGCTCGCGCTTCACTTGTCCTCCATACTCCGCCTGCGGCCTTCCGACCGCTTCTTTGCGTCTTCTTGCTGGTAGGTCGGCACTTGCTCGAACTGATCGAGCACACGGTCGCCTTGCGCGCCACTCGGGCCGCCCGGCTCCGCGGGCTCGGGCTCTTGGTTCTGGGGATCCCGCGGATCTTGCGGGTCGCGATCGCCGGCGTCGGGATCTTGATCGCCCGTCTTGCCACCGGCGTCCGGGCCGGCGTCCTGTCCGCCGTCGGGGCCGCCGTCGCCTGCTTGATCGCTCTCCTTGTCGCCGGCGTCGTTGCCGGCGTCGCCATCATCGTCGCCACCGCCGTCGACGTCGGCGTCCGGGCCGCGCGGGTCTTGCGGTTGATCCTGGGGCTGCGGCTGCGGCTGCGGCTGCTCTTCTGCGCCGTCCTGACCCGCGTCCTGTTGCTTCTCGAGGCGGCGCAGGGCCGTCGCGCGGTTCCACGCCGCGTCACGACCGATGGCGTCGCCGCCTTGCTCTTCCGGTACGCCGGGCACGAGCTTCAGCGCCTCCTCGTAGTACTTGAGCGCGTCCTTGTAGTTCCGGCGCAAGAACTCGAGGTTGCCGGCGAGGTACATCGCGCGCGCGCGAAGATCGACCGGAACCTGCGGATCGCGAGCGATGCCCACGGCGACGATGAGGCCGCATTTGACCTCGAGGTCGCGCTTCTCGACCTGCGCGGGGTCGTCCTCTTGTCCCTCGGGCGGCTCTTCGTCACCGAAGCGGCGGCCGTACTTCTCCGCGAGGTAGAAGAGGACGAGACCGAGATCGAACGTGCCGTCGTGTTTCTTTCGGGCCTTGTCGGTCAGCTCGATCTTGCCTTCTTTGCAGATGCCGCCGCCGAGGTAGTCCGAGAGGATCTCTTGCGCGCCCTCGTACTCGCCGTCCTCGATCTTCTCGATGGCGCGGTCGACATCGGCGTTGTTGCGCTCGAACGGACGGCGCGGATCCCAACCCGAGCAGCCGAGGCCGTAGTGGCCCAGCATCCCGAGCACGCACGCGGCGAAGAAGCTCTGCAGGACCCAGGGCTGGGAAAACCACCGAGCGGCGGTGCGTTTCAGTCTCGGCGAAGACGTCACGTCGTCCTCCTCGCCCAGGGCATGGGCCGCGTGTCCGGGCGCACCGGCGGCTTGTTGCGGGTGAAGCGGAACCGCGGCGCGTCCGCGATGAGCGCTTCGAGGAGCAACAAGATGATCGCCAGGCCGAGGGGGTACTCGTACACGTCGGCGAACACCTCTTCGTAGTGCTCGGCGTACTCGCCGCCCTTCAACGCCTCCTTCAGCTCCGCCGAGATCTCTTCGATGCCGGTGCGACCCTTCTCGGCGCGCACGACGCGCCCACCGGGCGTCGCCTTGGCGATCGCGGCGAGCTGCGCTTCACCGCGGGCCGTCAGCTCGGTCGTCATGTAGTCGCCGCGCTCGTCCCGGCGCCATCCGAGGACCTCACCGTCTTGGCCGATCTCGGGGATGCGCTCCGAGGTGCGGCCGCCGATCTGGACGACGTGGACCGTCGTCTCGTCGTCGCCCAGCGACCTTGCGATCGAGACCGGCGATCCATCGAGGTCCTCGCCGTCGGTGATCAGGATCACGAACCGGCGGTGCTCTTTGCTCTTCGGGTCGCGGTTCAACAGATCCCGCGCAGCGTCGAGCGCGCGGCTGAGCGAGGTGCCGCCGACAGGCATGTCGTTCGGCTCGATCCCCCGGAAGAACTGCGCGATGGCGGCACCGTCCGCGGTCATCGGGAAGCTCATCGCTTCGCCCGCGAATGCGACCGCCCCGAAGCGCACCCCGGGGAGCGCCTGCACGAGATCGGCGACCTCGGCTTTGGCTCGGAAGATGCGCGAAGGCTCGACGTCCTTTGCGTACATGCTCTTCGAAAGGTCGAGCGCGATGATGATGTCGACCTTGGTCGCGGGGACCAGGACCTTCTGTCCGCCGTACTGAGGACGAGCGGCCGCGACGAACGCGAGCGCCGTCGCGATCACCAAGAACACCCCGCGGAACGCACGCCGCTTCGAGGGGTCGTGCGTCATGAGCGCCCGCACGCGGCCCTCGTCGCCGAACTTGGCGCGCGTCGCGCGGCTCCGTAGACCCGCGACGAGGAGGACGGCGCCGTAGAGGAGCGCGACCAGCGTGCCGAGGAGGAAGAGCGGTGCTGCGAAGGTCACGGGAACCTCCGGAGCAACAGGACGCGCAAGAGCACGTCGAGGCCGAGGAGCGCGACGCCGGGCACGAGCAGGAGCGGGAACAGATCCGAGAAGCTCGACCGAGACGCCTCGAACCGCGTCTTTTCGAGCGAGTCGAGGATCTTGTGCATGCTGTCGGTGAGCGCCTTGCCGTCGGTCGCGACGAAGTGCTGGCCGTTGGTCTGGTCGCTGATCCGCTGGAGCAGCTCGGGGTTGACCGGGAAGCGCTGGCGGACGTAGCGCGGATGACCGAGCCAGTCGGTGCCGTCCTCGACGTCGACCTCGTCGCCGGTGCCGATCTGAATCGTGTGGATGATGCAGCCCTTCTCGGTCGCGAGCTGTGCGGCATACTCCGGAGCGACCTTGCCGGCGTTGTTGTCGCCGTCGGTCAGCAGGATGACGACCTTGGAGGTGGCGTCGCTGTGCCGCATGCGCGAGACCGCCGTTGCCAGGCCGTCGCCGATGGCCGTGCCCGACTCGTCGATGACGCGCAAAGTGAGCTTCGAGACCAGCTTGGTCAAGAGCTGGTAGTCGAGCGTCGGCGGCGAGAGCAGATAGGCCTGCTTCGCGAAGACGACGACGCCGATGCGGTCGCTCTTGCGGCGCGAGATGAAGTCTTTGACGACCACCTTGGCCGTCTCGAGGCGGGTGATGCGCTGGTTCGCGCCGACGTTCGGGCGGCTGGGCAGATCTTCCGGATCGCCGTCGAAGACGGCCTTCATCGATCCTGACAGATCCATCACGATGACGATGTCGATGCCTTTGTCCTCGGTGCGCTCGTCCTTCTTCAAGGAGACGGGCCGGCACATCGCCGCGACCAGGAAGACCAGAGCGGCGGCGCGCGCGATGCCCGGGAGGTCCTTGAGGTAGGCCCGAATCCCGCGCGGACCGCGCGCGAGAGGGAACACCGTGCCGAGCATGATGTGCGGCCGGCGTGCGCCCTGGTAGAGCGTCGAGAGAAGCAGGACCACCGGAACGGCCAAGAGGCCCCACACGAAGTAGGGACGCTGCCAGACGGCCTCTTGCAGGTCCTTGCCGTGGACGATCGCCGGGTACGCGGCACCGATCGCCAAGAGGACGATGAAGGCGCCGAGGATGCCGAGGATGCGCAGGAAAACTTTCATTGTGCGTGCGCCTCCGGAGGCGGGGGAGGGGGAGGCGCGGGCGGAGGTGGAGGCGGCGGCTGCGGCGGATCGCCGGGACGAGGCGCGGCCGCTGCCTCGCCGGGCGCGGGCATCGCGGGCATGGTCGAGCGCACGATGTCTTCGGCCTTCTCGAGCGCGTCGCCGCAAGCGAAGCGCGACGGCTCGACGCGCGCGAACTTCACGAGGTCGCACTCCTCGAGGAACGAGCGCACGACATCGAGCTTCGGCACGCCGGGGCGCACCCGCTTGAGGAGCGTCATCATCTCGTCGGTCGTCGTCTCGAGCCCCTCGAACCCGAGACCCGAGAAGCCGTAGCGAGCGCCCAGGTACTTTCGCACGGCGTCGCTCGCGCGATCATAGAGCTCGCTGTACGGACCCTCGACGAGGAGCGGAGAGCGACGGATCGCGTCGAGCTCTTCGAGCGCCTCTTCCCACGGCAAGCGACGGGTAGCATCGGGCGTGGGCACGGGCTTCTTGAGCTGCCGCCGGACCCACCAAGCGGTGATCGCGGCCAGGATCAACAGGATGACGATCGCGATGAGAAGGTGCTTCATGAACGGCCAGTCCTCGATCTGCGGGCGAGGCGGCGGGTTCGGGTGCGGCTTCGGGTCCTCTTCACCGGCGGTGGGATCGCTCGCGGTGAGGAGGTGCATTTGCGTGCACACGGTCATCGTCTCGCCGCTCGCGCGGGCGATCGCCATGGGCAGCTGCGGCACCGTCAGGCTCGATTTGCCCGACTTTGTCGGGAGCACCACGAGCGGGATCGTCACGTTGGTCGTGACCTCGGTCGCGGTGTCGTTGCGCTCGACGGTCGGCGGCGAGCCGCCGTTCGACTCGGCCACGGCGAAGCCCGCCTCGGCGAGCGCCTTTTCGACGTCGCTCCCGGGGACGATCTTGAAGCCGTTGGGCAGCACGGTCTCGCCGCCGCCGTGGTGCACCACGATCTCGAGGCGCGCCTCGTGGCCGGCGACGGCCTCGCCGGGGAACTTCTCTTCGAGCTTCGGGCGTGTCGCGCCTTCGGGGATCTTTTCCTCGCAGGTGACGGTCGTCGGCGCCGTTCGATCGGCGAGCGCCGACGTCGCCGCGAACGCGGTCGCAGTAGAGAGCGCGATGATGCCCAGAGCCCTCAGCCGTTTCATCGGCGGCGGCGCCTCCTCCGGTCGAAGAGCTTGCGGAGCGGCCCGACGACGCTCTCTTCTGTGCGCACGATGACGTGATCGAGCGCCAGTCGCTTGAAGAGGCGCTCGCGCTCGGCTCGGAAGGCTCGCATCGTGGTCGTGTAGTGGTTTCTGACACGTGCGCTCGAAGTGTCCACCAGCACCTCGGCCCCGGTCTCGGCGTCGACGAACGACGCGAGGCCGACGTCGGGCAGCTCTTCGTCGCGCTTGTCGACGAGCATGACGGGAATGACATCATGCTTCGCCGCTGCGAGTGCGAGCGCGCGCTCGAACCCCGCGGCGAAGAAGTCGGAGACGAGGAACGTGGTGCTGCGCCGCTTGGTGACCTGTACGAGGGTCTCGAGAGCGACCGTCAGGTTCGTGCCCTGGTACATCGGACGGTGCCCCAGGATCTCGCGGATGACCCGCATGACCTGCTTGTCGCCTTTGCGAGGCGGCAGAATCTTTTCGACGACGTCGGTGGCGAGGAGCAGCCCCACCTGATCGTTGTTGTTGGTCGCCGAGAACGAGCAGAGCGCCGCGACCTCTGCGGCCACCTGCGCCTTCGGAGCGCGGCGCGTTCCGAACGCGCTCGACCGCGAGGCGTCGACGACGATCATGACGGTCATCTCGCGCTCTTCGACGAACACCTTCACGAAGGCGTCGTTCATGCGAGCCGAGACGTTCCAGTCGATGAAGCGAACGTCGTCGCCGGGCTGGTAGCTCCGCACCTCGCTGAAGGAGAGGCCGCGGCCACGGAAGATCGACGAGTAGGCGCCCTGAAGCTGATCCGCGACCAGGTGCTTGGTGCGGATCTTCAGCCGCATCAGCTCCTTGAGCATCTCGGCCGGGATCGCGGCAGGCGGAGCTTGCCGCGCCTGCATGCCGGCGCCGCGGGGCGGAGGGGCGCCCGGAGATCCCGGAGGCGCGGTCACGGGACCTCGACCACCTCGAAGACGCGACGCACGACCTGCTCGGCGTTGACCTGCTCCGCCTCTGCCTCGTACGTGAGCACGACGCGGTGGCGGAGGACGTCGGCGCCGACGGCCTTCACGTCTTCCGGCGTGACGTAACCTCGGTGTCGCAAGAACGCGTGCGCTCGAGCGGCGAGGGCGAGGGCGATGCTCGCGCGCGGGCTGGCGCCGTACTCGATGAGCCCGACGAGGTCGCGCATCCCGCGCTGTGCGGGCTCGCGCGTCGCGAACACGACCTCGACGATGTAGTCCTTGATCCGGTCGTCCACGTAGATGTCCTTGACGACGTCGCGCGCGCGGAGGAGCGCTTCGGCCTCGATCACCTTCTTGGCGTGCTGCGCCTGCGCCACGAGCGCGCGATCGACGACCTGCCGCTCTTCGGCGCGCGTCGGGTAGCCGACCTTGATCATCAGGAGGAAGCGGTCGACCTGCGCTTCGGGGAGGGGATAGGTGCCCTCTTGCTCGATCGGGTTCTGCGTCGCCATGACGACGAACGGCTCTTTGAGCGGGTACGTCGTGTCGCCGATCGTCACCTGACGCTCCTGCATCGCCTCGAGCAGCGCGCTCTGGACCTTGGCGGGGGCGCGGTTGATCTCGTCGGCCAGCACCAGGTTGGCAAAGATCGGACCGAGCTTCGAGGTGAACTCGCCCTTCTGGTGGTTGTAAATGACGGTACCGATAAGGTCCGCCGGAAGCAGGTCGGGGGTGAACTGGATGCGCGAGAACTTCGCGCCGATCGCTTCGCACAGCGTGCGGACGGTGAGGGTCTTGGCGAGACCCGGGACGCCTTCGAGGAGCACGTGACCGCCGCAGAGCAGGCCGATCAGGATGCGCTCGATCATGTACGTTTGCCCGACGATGACCTTGCCGACCTCACTCATGAGGTCGTTGAGAAAGGTGCTTTCGCGGGCGACCAGCTCGTTCAGGGCGCGGACGTCGTGCATGTCGTAGGTAGGGCCTTAGCGGAGGACAGCCGGCTGATGAACAACGTTCCCGTGAGACGTTATTCCGTGACGGGCGATCTGACCCTACGGACTTTCGAGCCCACCGGAGCTTACGGAGTAACGGATTATCAGCCCGTCTCGGCTGCCGCCACCCGGAGCGTCGCCTGTCCGCGGCTCTTCCCGTAGAGCTGCCAGATCTCGACCTTGTAGTCCCCTTCGGCGGGCGCCGTGAACGACAGCGGCGGTGCGCTCTGCGGCTTGCCGGTCGGGAGCTCACGCAAGACGCGCTCCACCACCACCTTGCCCTCGGGCGAGATGATCTTCACCGTGTACGGCGGCTCGGAGTCGTCGAGCGCGCGGAACACGAGCTTGACGCTGTCGCCCACCCGGACGCCGGTGGCTTGACACATCGTCTCGATGGTTCCGGTGGATTCGACGAGGCTCAAAGAGGGCAGCCCTTTGGAAACGTACCGACCGGCCCTCTAGGGGACACTCGAGGTCGGCCTACTCCACAATTGTAGGCATGTATCGCGCTTAGGGGCCAATTCGCGGCCCGTGGGCCGAAAAACGGAGCGCTTCGCGCGCTCTCTACCGAGGAGGGGCGGCCCCGTGGGGGCGAAAACCGGGCGTTAGCAAGCATGACACCTGGGGCGCGCCCGTGTGCTAACCTCCGCCCTCATGCTGATGCGTCGCGCATTCGCGGGTTTCGTCGCCGCGGTGGCCCTCGGGGCCCTGGCCTGCAGCGGCGGGGGCACGAAGCCCAAAACGGCCAACGTCACGCCGGCTGACATGCCCGAGGGGGCCGACTGGACCGGCGTCTATTTCGATCAACTTTACGGCTACTTCCACATCGTCCAAGAGGGCAAGACCGTCTCGGGGAAGTGGGAGCGCCCGGCCAAGGACAAGTGGGGTGAGCTCCACGGTGAGGCCACGGGCAACGTCCTGAAGTTCACCTGGTCCGAGTACACCGTCGGTGCGGTCGGCCCGGCCGCCCAGCGCGACGGCAAGGGCTACTTCGTCTACAGCCGCCCCTCGGGCGAGAACGTCGACGACAAGATCGATGGCGAGATCGGCCGCGGCCAGGACGAGGTCGGCGAGAAGCTGAGCGGCGTGAAGCAGCGCCTCAAGATGCCCGACCTCGGGTCGATCGGCGGCACCGGCGCGACCGACATCGGCGGCGGTGATTGGGACGACGAGAAGAAAGAGGGCGGCACGCCCGAGCCGCCGGCCCCGCCTCCTCCTCCGTGAGCCGATGAGCCTCCGTCCTCACCACGCCGCGATCCTGTTCGTGATCGCGGCCGCGGTCGCTTGTGACCCCAAGAAAGAGGTCGCGGATCTCGCGTCTGCGGCGACCGCAAAGGCCGACGGACTCGCGTCGGCAGCCAAGGGTGAGGTCGACAAGGGGATCTCGAAGGTCAAAAAGGAGCTCTTCGGGCTGACCGACTCCGGGGCGCTGAGCGAGGCGGCCGCGAGCTGGATCGCCAAGCAGGCAGAGGGCGGCGATCCGGCGCTCGCTTACGTGCAGAAGGGCGCACAACTCGCACCGGTCGCCGTCGAAGCTGCCAAGGTCCTCAACCAGGCGGTCGACGACGAGACCGCGATCGAGCCCATCTACCAGAAGGTCGAGCCCGGCAAAGAGAAGGAGGTCGACGACGCGATCGGAAAGATGCCGAAGGTCGAGGTCGTCGACGGCGTGAAGGTCGGCTTCAAGAAGCTCGATGGGATCGAGACGACCAAGATGACGAAGGAGCAAGCCGCCGTCGTCCTCTGGCGCAAAGACGATCACCTGATCGGCTTCGTCTATCGCACCAAGCGCACGATCGATCTCGAAGTGCTCGCAAAAGAGGCGCCGCGCCTCGTTCTCATGACGCAGGCTGCGCTCGACAAGAAATGAACCCGGCCGCGGCGCCGTACTACGCGACCGTGGAGCCGAAGGAAGCGCCCAGGGTCCCGTTCTTTCCGCCGCCTCCCCAGGCGGACGCTCCTTACCGTGCGCCGGCGCCGCAGCCGCCCAAAACGCTGGTCGAGCCTCCGAAGCCCAAGGTCACCGTCTCGCGGGCGGAGCCTCCGAAGCAGCCTGCCCCGGCCGCTCGGGCGATCGAGCACGGCAGCCGGGCAGCCGCCTACAAGTTCGTTTCCCAGGACGGCAAGTACACCGGCAATCCGCTTCTTCAAGCCTTGGCACGATGGCCCCGCCCCACGGCGCTCGTGCTCCTCGTGGTGTTCGGCGGCAACTTCCTCATGGGCGTCAGCTCGCTGGCTGAGCTCTACACCGAGGGTGAGGCGTGGGTGACCAAGCCCTTCTACATGCACCTCTTCGCGGGACTCGCCGCGGGTGCAGCGTTCATCGTCGCATGCGGCATCCCGTACGACGACGAGAAGGAGCGGCTCCCCGGCTGGTTCGTCATGGGCTTCTTCGCCGTCGCGATCGGAGCCGCGGCGGCGAAGGACCAGCTCGTGAGCCTCTTGCTCCCGCTCTTCTGATCAGCCCTCGAACACTTCGTCGACGATCGAGAGACCGCGGTCGATGATCCCGAACGCTTCGGTCATCTGCTCTTCGTTGATCGTGAGCGGAGGGTTGCACATCACGGTGCTCCACTGCAGCACGGTGAAGAGACCCTCGTCCTTGAAGAACTTGCCCAGCTTGGCCATCACCGGGTGCGACCCGGCGTAGGGGACCAGCCGCTCGTTCTTCGAGTTCTTGCGGAGCTCGAGGAGGCCGAAAAGACCGATGTTGCGGTGCTCGCGCACGCACTTGTGCTTCGCGGCGAGCTTCGCCATGTGCGCGGTCATCACCTCACCCATCTTGGCGGAGTTCTCGATCAGCTTCTCTTCTTCGAGGACGTCGATGACGGCGTTCGCCGCGGCGAGGCTCATCGGGTGGGCGTTGTAGGTGAGGCCCCCCCAGAACACGTTGTCGCGGAAGTGGTTGGCGATCTTGTCAGAGACGCCCATCACGCCGAGGGGCATGTACGAGCTCGTCAGGCCCTTCGCCATGGTGACGATGTCCGGGACGATGTCGCCGTGCTCGAACGCGAAGCGCTTGCCGGTGCGGCCCCAGCCGCACATGACCTCGTCGCAGACGAGGAGGATGCCGTACTTCTCGAGCAGGGCCTTTAGACCCTTCAGGTAGCCCTTCGGCGGGGGGAGGATGCCGTTCGTACCGGTGACCGTCTCGATGAACATCGCGGCGATCGTGTGCGGGCCCTCGTACTGGATGACTTCTTCTACGTACTGGAGGTTGTTCCTGACGATTTCGTCATCGTTCTGGCCGAACGAGTAGTCGTACGGCTTGGGGTCCATCACCCGCACGATGCCCGCCATCCCCGGCTCGTTCGGCCAGCGGCGCGGATCGCCGGTGAGGCTCATCACGCCGTGGGTCGCGCCGTGGTAGCTGCGGTAGCGCGTCATGATCTTGTGGCGACCCGAGAAGAGGCGCGCCGCCTTGATCGCGTTCTCGTTCGCCTCGGCTCCGCCCAACGTATAGAAGAAGGTATTGATGTCGCCGGGGACGAGCTCGGCGAGGCGCTTCGAGAGCACCGCGCGGATCTCGGTCGCCATGCCCGGGTAGGCATAGGCGAGCGTAGCTGCCTGATCCTGGATGGCTTTGATGACCTTCGGGTGGCCGTGGCCGATGTTCACGCTCATCAGCTGGCTGTTCCAGTCGATCCACCGCTTGCCCTCGGGCGAGTAGAGGTAGATGCCCTCGGCGCGGGCGACCGGGATCGGGTCGACCTTACCGGTGGCGGACCAGGAGAACAGGCTGTGCTTGGTGCACAGATCGATCATTTCTTGCGAGGTCATCATGGTGTTTCTGGGCCAGAGCTAAGCACCGCCGCGCAGGCGAGGAAAGTCCGAGACCCCGAAAGCGGCACCGGCACAGCGGTCAGCGCTTGGTGAGGTCGTCGAGGACGCCTTCCCCACCGGGGAGCTCGGCGGCGTCATCCAGGACCCGGGTCGCCTGGCGCTCGGCCTTGAGGGCCATCCAGATCGGGTTCGTCTTTCTCTTCTTGCTGTCGCCTCGAAGCACGACGATCTCGGCCTCGCCGTCGGCCATCGCGAAGACGCGGAAGCAATCGACCTCTTGCCCCCGGTAGAACGCGCCGAGCTCCGCGCGCGCCCTGTCGAGCGGCGGCCCGCCGATCTCTTCACCTGTCTTCTTCTTGGTGCGCTTACCCTCGGGGAGGACGGCGAGCGCCGCCTCGATGGCGTGGCGTTGCACCTCCTCTGCGCGCTCCGGCTGGGCGACGCTCCGCTCGCGCATCCGAGCGCAGACCGGCGCGGGCGTCATGACGCCGGGCGGCTGCACCGCATACGCCAGGATGCAGAAGGCGCCGCTCAACGCGAAGACGGTCGCGTACACGGTCAGGCGCCGGCGCTTCTTGTGGAGCTTCGCGTCGACGACCGTGACCATGACCGGCACGATGAACGCGGTCACGAAGGCAGATTGAAAGAGCAGGATCAGCGCCGACGCCTTGAGGAAGGGAGAGAGCCCGATGTCGGGCTGCCACCAGCGCTGGTACTCGACGACGCGGAAGATCGCGAGGAGCGCGGCGTTCGCGATCAGGAAGCGGCGGAAGAGCCGGAACTCGGAGCGGCCGTCGCGCGTGAGCAGCCAATACGGCGCGAGCAGCGGATAGAGCAGGTAAAAGATGAATGGGCGCGGCGGCCGGCGCCGGTAGAAGTCGGCGAGCGCGAGCTGCCGCCGCATGAGCTTGTAAGCGATGCTGCCGCGTCGGATGTGCGCGCGGTACGCCTCGGCGATGAAGAACACGAGCAGCGTCAGCGCGAGGTTGAACAGGATCGCACCGACCGGCACGAGCAGCGAGAAGAACAGGAACACCCACGGAGCGAGCGCGAAGAAGGCGAGCCTGAGGACGAAGTCCCCGGTCGCAGAGGCTGCTCGCACCACCACCATCGTCGCGCAGCATACGCGGTCACAGGCGCTTTCTGGCAGTGTCTCCGGTCGCTATCCTGCAGCCGATGAGCGACCGACCGATGCACACGATCCCGGGGGCGTTCCAGAAGCTGGTGGCGCTCTACAACGAAGGCGACGAGGCGATCCAAGCCGGCGATCTCGAGACCGCCGTCGCCAAGTTCACCGAAGGGATCGCCATCGACGATCACTTCCGGCAGCGGTACGTGACGATGTACGCGCAGCGCGCGTTCGCGCTGCAGAAGATGGGCCGGCTAAAGGAAGCGATCTCCGACTACACGAAGGCGCTCGAGCTCGGCGAGCCGCCCGAGAACCAGGCGCAGTACTTCTTTCATCGCGGCCTGGCGCTCCAGAACCTGCCTGCCGAGGGGGACGAAAGGCGCGCGAACGTCGAGGCGGCGATTGCCGACTACGGCCGTTCGATCGGGCTCTACCAGAATCACCCGGGGCCCTATCACGTTCGCGGGCAACTGCTGTTCGATCAAGGGCGCTACCGCGAGGCGCGTGCCGACTTCATTCGCCTCAAGGAGCTGACCGGCAAGCCGGTCGCCGACGAGATGATCGCCGCGATCGACGCCGAGATCGCTGCCGGGCGCTAGCTCTTCGCGCTGCGCCGCCCGAAGACCAGCGCTCGCCACGGTCGGCGCATCACGACGACGAGCAAGGCCGCCGAGATGACGGCCTGGACGACGATCACCCAGCCGATCGGTGCGAGACCGTCACCGACGGTGAGGAGGATCGCCGACGAGACGGAGAGGTTGAGCGCCGCCGTGACGCCGAGGACGATCGCCCACCCGCGCCCGCTGTTTCCCATCAGGACGCCGGCGAGGACGACCAGCCCCGAGATCGGTCCGAGCGCCATGTCGATGAAGAATGCGAAGAGGCCGACCACCTCCGCCAGGGTGAAGGTGCCCGAGCTGGCGACCATCGACGGCGGCAAGATCAGAGCTCGCAGCCGATGCGTTCGTCATCGTAGGCGAGCTCGTCGAACCACACGGTGAAGCCCTCGCCCGCGTCCTGGTAGTTCGCCATCCCGACGCCGAGGCTCTCGAACACGGGGATCTCGGCGGCGTGCCCGGCGCCGGGCTCGATCGGGATCTCGACGCCGTCGATCCAGAGCGTGCCCGATTGGCTGGGCTCGTCGTAGGTCCACTCGATGCACTGCCACGCACCGCTCCACGTGTAGACGTAGTCGGTTCCTTCGCCGAACTCGGGGTCGCCGTTCGAGGGCTGCACGTTGTAGATCCACTGGAACATCATCTCGGTGTTCTCGACGACGCCCCAGCGGACGTTGTGGGTGCTGCCGCCCGGGCCGGGGCCGAGGCCTTCGATGAAGTCGGCGTGGAGGACGCCGCCCGACGGCCAGGGCGCGGGGACGGCGACCTTCATGAAGACACGACCGTAATGATGGCTCGCGAGGGCCCCGAGGTCGCCCTTGTAGTCCATGAAGTGCTGGCCGTTGTTGCCGCCGTCGACCTTGAGGCTCTTCATCCCGAGCCGCGCGTCGTCACTGGCGACGCCGATCGTGCCCTCTCCCCATTCGTCGCCGCGCGCGCCCCAACCGGTGGGGAACTCGCCGTCGGCCGCGCCCTCGAAGTCCACGCACAGCGTGAAGTTGGACGCGGCGCAGCTCGTGCCGCTCATGCCGGTGCTGGTCGACATGCCGCTGGCCGTCGTCGAGGTCGTCGGCGTTCCGTTCGCGGTCGTCGTCGTCGGCCCGGGGCCGTTGCCTGTCGTCGTGCTGCTGGCGGAGCCGCCCCCACCGTCGGTACCACCGCCGTCGTCGCCGCAGGCTGCGAGAGAGATGCAAACTGCGGCGAGGACGAGAGGGCGGCCGGATCGCATGGAGCCGAGGCTACAAGGTCACCGGCCGCTTGATCAGCTCATCCAGGTCGCATCCTTCTGGAGTGCCCACTTGCTCGTAATCTTCCGCTGTCGCGTGAAGAACCGGTAGCCGTCCCAGCCGGTGAGGTTGCCGTGGCCGAATGCGCTGTCGTTCCAGCCGCCGAAGCCGAACGGCTCGCGCGGGACGGGGACGCCGACGTTGACGCCGCACATGCCCGCCTCGACCCGCTCCATCACGCGGCGCGCGACGTGTCCGCTCGTCGTGTAGACCGAGGAGGCATTGCCGTACGGGTTGGAGTTTTCGATCTCGATTGCCTTCTCGAGGTTCTCGACGCGGACGACGCTGAGGACTGGCCCGAAGATCTCTTCGCGGGCGGCAGGCGACGAGGGATCGACGCCGTCGATGATCGTCGGACCGACCCAGTAGCCCCCGTCCTGGCCCTTCTGGCCGCGACCGTCGAGAACGATCTTGGCGCCGCTCTTCTCGGCGTTGTCGATGTACCCCCGGATGCGCTCCACGCTCGCCTGGTTGGTGACCGGGCCCATGTCGGTGCCGGTGACGAGCTTCGCCGCGCGCGTCTTGATGGCGTCGAGGATGTGATCGACCTTGCCGACGGCGACGAGCACGCTCGCCGCCATGCAGCGCTGGCCGGCGCAGCCGGTGAACGACGCGACGACGTTCTCTGCCGTGAGCTCGACGTCGGCGTCGGGCACCACGATGAGGTGGTTCTACGCGCCGCCGAGGCAGAGCGCTCGCTTGCCCTCCATCGAAGCGCGGCCGTAGACGGCCTTGGCGACCTTGGTCGAGCCGACGAAGCCGAGCGCCTTGATGTCGGGGTGATCGCAGAGGGCTTCGACGACGTCCTTGCCGCCCTGGACGACGTTGAAGACGCCCGCGGGCAGGCCGGCCTCTTTCAGGAGCTCGGCCAGGCGCAGCGAGCCGAGCGGCACCTGCTCGCTGGGCTTGAGGATGAACGAGTTACCGCCGACGAGGGCCTGCGGCATCATCCA
>JBGTSH010000180.1:0-21014 GCA_041940405.1 Polyangiaceae bacterium | reverse complement strand
CACGGACCAGCAGGTCGCTCGCCGCGGGAGGGACGCGTAGCCGGGCGCGTCCACCCGCGTCGCTCGTGGCGCCGGACAGCCGCTCGAAGGGCCGCGGGGTCCGATCCGGCCACCAGGAGTGGAGGAAGCGATCGAACACGGCGTCGCCGAGCGCGAGGAAGGCCTCCCACCCGAGCACCTTGTCGTGAGCGACTTCGGCGGCGTCGCGCATGAAGACCACCTTCACGACGGAGGGGAGCTTCGACAGCTCCTTCTCGACCTTGGTCCACTGCTCGACGTTCTCGACCAAGACGACCTTCGAGGCGGCGTGGCCCACGATGTAGGCGACCTCGCTGGAAGACGACGTGGTGTAGATGCCCGCCCCAGCGCCCCCGGCCGCCATGGCTCCCATGGTCATCATCGCCCACTCGGGGCGGTTGAAACCGAGGAGCGAGACGGTGTCGCCAGGCTCGAATCCCAGCGAGATCAGAGCGCGGCCGATCCTTTTGACCGTGTCGGCATGGCTCCGGTAGCTGATGGATCGCCACACCCCGCCCCGCTTCTCGAACATCGAAGGGGCGTCGGGCCGGCGGTCGGCTTGGTCGAAAAGGCGCTGGACGATGGTGTCAGCCATTGGGCGCGTCATACTAACGCGTGATGCAGCACCACGTCCTCTGCGCCGTGCTCTTGATGGGGTGCTCGGCTGCAGCGACTGACGTGCGCTCCGCAGATCGTGCGCCGAAGCCGACGGCGTCGTACGAAGCGACGTGGACGGACGCCGGTGAGCTCGACGTCGTCGTGCGCACGAGCGGCGGCTTCGACGAGATCGCGCTCGAGCCCGGAGCCGAGGCCTACGTCACCGGGCTCGCGGTGCAAGACGCGCGCGGCAGGCCGGCGGCCTTCGCGCTCGATCGCTGGCTCTATCGCATCCCGGCTTGCACCGAAGCGTGCACGATCCGCTACCGCATCTCGCTCTCCGGGATCGCCGACGCGTTCGACAACCCCGAGTTCGCCGGCAAGGTAGGCGGTGCGCTCTTCGCTCCGCCGACGACGTGGCTGCTGCATCCGCTCGGAAAGCCAGCGGGCACGTTCGAGCTCTCGGTGCGCGTCCCCGACGGCGTCCAGCACGTGAGCGGCCTCCTCTCGAGCGGCGAGCATCGCTACGCTGCCGACCTCGCCGATCTGCCTCAGGCGCCGTACGCCGCGTTCGGCGAGCTCCGCCGACGTCGCATCGCGCTCGAGAGCGGCAGCATCGATCTCGCGATCGCCGGCCTCACCCCGGAGGTAGGCGACCATGGCGTCGAGGCCTGGGTTCGATCCGCTGCGACGAGCGTCGAGGGCTACCTCGGGAAGTTCCCCGTCGAGCGCGCCGCCGTCTTCGTGATCGTCGAGCCAGGAGAACGCGTCGGCCACGGCACCGCGCTCGGCAACGGAGGCTCTTCGATCCTCGTACGAGTCGGAGCAGAGACGTCCCCCGAGGCCTTCGCGCAGGATTGGATCATGACGCACGAGGTGGTGCACCTCTCGATGCCGGGACTCCACGCGCGTCACAACTGGTTGGAAGAAGGGCTCGCAACCTATGTCGAGCCGGTCGCGCGCGCGCAGCGCGGTCTCCTCTCTGCCGAGCAGGTGTGGGCCGAGTGGTTTTACGACATGCGTCAGGGGTTGCCGGCCAAGGACGACGGAGGGCTCGACGGTACGTCGAGCTGGGGCCGGACGTATTGGGGCGGCGCGATCTTCTGGCTTTTGGCGGACGTCGCGATCCGCGAAAAGACCCAGTCGCGCTTCAGCCTCCGTGACTGCTTGCGCGGCACGATGGACGCCGGCGGCAACATCGCGGTTCGTTGGTCCGCGTCGAGGTTCATCGAGCGGTGTGATGCCGCGCTCCCCGAGCCGATCGTTCGCCCGCTCTACGACACGCACGCGCAGCGAGCGGTCGGCGTCGACCTCGACGGGCTCTTCTCTCGGCTCGGCGTTCGCCGAAGTCGCGGTGGGGTCGAGCTCGACGACGCCGCGCCCGCTGCTGCTCTTCGGCGCGGGATCACCGGCGCCGAAGAGCGCATCGCGACGCGCGGCTCGGGCGGCGGCTGATCGCTCGGGGGATCAGCGCGGCTGAACGAGCAGCGGGACGTTCGGGCTCTGAACGGTGCCGAGCGACGCACCCGAGACGTCGAACCGCTCCGAGCAGCCTTCGCCCTTCGGGCTCTGAACGGTCACGACGTACGGCGCCTTCGGGCTCGCGCTCTTCGTGTAGATCGTCGCGACCTCCGAGCAGGGGGGTGCCACGTCGGCCTTGGTGGCGCACACGACGACCGGGTCCTCACCCGCTCGTAGGTCGACGTTCTCCGGCGCCTTCGATCGCTGGCTCGCGCGGGCATCCGCGAGGGGCTGCGCGATCTTCTTCAGATCGTCGACGCTGAGGACGATCGCCTCTTCGCAGCCTGCGGCAGCCAGCGCCGCAGCGCCCGGTGCTGTGGCTGCGCGCTCGATGAGCGCCGTCAGGTCCTTTGCCGCCCCGATGAGGTCGGCGTTGCGGCGTTCGACCATCCACTTGGCGAGGCCGATGCTGCCAAACCCGAGGACGCCGGTGATGAGCGCGGCAAGAATGCAGCTCTTCGGACCGCGGACGGTCCCCTCGGGCGGCGTTTCAGGCGCGTCTCTCGTGTGCGGATCCACGACGGCCATCGTCCTAGCACGAGCGCCGTCATGTACGCTCGCGTCGTGCCGGGTATCTTCGGTTTCCCAGCATCGCTCGCCATCGTGATCGTGTTCGGGGTGGTGCTGTTTCCTGGGGCGACGCTCGTGGCAGCGCTCAACGCGCTCCGGCACCTCAGGGTTCGGCAACGGCTGGCCCAGGCGGCGGACAAGGCATTTTCAGGACGGCCCGGCCCCGCGGTCCTGCGCGGCAAGATCGTTGCGAGCGCCGAGGACCGGGCGCCGGTCGAGGTCGCCATCGAGCAGGTCGGAACCGAGGTCGAGCTCAGGCGGGGGTTTCGAACGGATTGGACCGAGGTCAGCCGCGAGGTCCGCATGGACCCGTTCGAGGTCGAGACCGCGTCCGGCCTTCGAGTTCGTGTCGAGCCGGACGACAACACCCGCCTGATCGACGATCTCGACGAGGTCGAGATCGTCGGCGTCGCTCGCCGTGTGTGCCGCGCGACGCTCTCCGAGGGCGACGAGGTCTGGGTCGTGGGGGCGATGCGGCCGAGGAGCGGCGGGACCGCGGCCGCTTCGGCGTACCGAGGCGGCGTGGCGGGCATGAGAGACGGTCCGCGCCCCCTCGCGATGCGTGGCCTGCCGGGGCAGCCGCTTCTCTTGTCGATCCGTCCGCTCGGGTCGGATCGCGCGACGCGCATCGTGTTCCACGGCGTGGCTGCGCTCGCTCTCTTGGTGTTCACGCTGGCGTTCCACGTGGGCACCCTCGCCGACTTCCATCGATCGGCCTGGTCGGGGGTCGTCGTCGAAGGTCGCGTCCTCGACGCTCGGACGCGGAGCGATTGGGTTCGGACGAAGTACGGAGGGCACGCCGTCGAGCACAACCTCCTACGCGTCGCTTACAGAGTCCCACCCGGCAGCGCCGGCAGCGCCGAGGTCGAGGTGCCGCGTGAGGCGTACGAGGCGTACGAGAAGCGCGGCGCCGACAAGCTCACCCTACGCGTGACGCCTGGGCCCAACCCCGTCGCATTCATCGGTCGTTACCCTCACGTGACGACCAAGGTGGCGAACACGGCAGCGTTCGGTCTCCTGCTCGCCGCCGCCTACATCATCGGTGCGCTGACCTTCTTCCGACCTTGGTACGAACGGAAGCGCTTCGACCAGAGCACCGAGGGGCGGCTCCCCTTGTTCATGTCGGCGCCGGTAACCGAGACGACCGCGGCGGGCCGCCACGAGCGAGCCGAGGCGCACTCGCAATCGGAGGTCGGGACGGACCTCGCCCTCGGAGCCGAGCGTGACGCCGAGGAGGAAGCCGGCGCGGTGGCCACCGCGACAACCCGGTCAAGACAGCCTCGAGCGCGGGTCTGACGCCTCCTGGAAGGCGTCGGAAACACCCAATTTTGACAGAAACGTGACTCGACAGTCACGCGGCGTGGGACATGCTTACCGGTAATCGCCGTGTCTTCTTCGGGGTCCATAGTCCAGCATGAGAGCCTGCTCGTCCTTTCGGACGTGCACCTCGGCAGTGATCTGAGCGGCTCCGCGCCCAAGCGCTCGCCGAGCATCGATCGGGATCTCGTGCGCCTCATCGAGCACTACCGCGCGCAGAAGCCCGCGGGAAAGAGGTGGCGCTTCGTCATCGCGGGCGACTTCATCGACTTCATCGGCATGACGATCCCTGCCGACACGACCGAGGTCGAAACGCCGCCGACGCAAGAAGAGCGCGCGCACGGGCTCGGCAGCGCAGAAGATCACGCCCGCGTGAAGATGCGCCTCGTGGCCGAGCGCCACGCCGACGTCTTCGGTGCGCTCGGGAGGTTCGTCGCCGCGGGGCACGCGATCACCTTCGTGCACGGCAACCACGACGTCGAGCTGCACTGGCAGGCCGTGCGTGAGGAGCTGTCGCAAGTGCTCCTTCGTCATCGCGTGCCGATCGAGGACGAGACGGCTTTCCTCTCTCGGATCGAGCACGCCGAGTGGTTTTACTACGTCGATGACGTCATCTACGTCGAGCACGGTCATCAGTACGATCCGTTCTGCGCGATGGAGCACATCATGGCGCCGCTCTCTCCGTCGCTCCCGGGGCGTCTGGCGCGCGG
The DNA here is from genome assembly GCA_041940405.1 of Polyangiaceae bacterium. Classification (GTDB taxonomy): domain Bacteria; phylum Myxococcota_A; class Polyangia; order Polyangiales; family Polyangiaceae; genus Xiheicaenibacterium. Next base: position 16,281 of record JBGTSH010000180.1, on the reverse strand, counting down.
CTTCTGCGACGTGTTCCTGCGCTACGTCGTCAAACCGACCCCGGGCCTCACAGAGCACGGGCACGAGAAGAAGGGCGTCTTCGACTACCTCGCGCTCGGCGCGAGGCTCGGGCTGAGAGGCACGGTCGATGTCGGTCTCCGCTTCGTTCGCGCGATCCTCGAGCTCTTCCGCCTGCGCCGCGAGCATTTCTCGGAAGCAGCGCGCGCGCTCGCGCGCGAGCACGAGCGGCGGATCGCGCTCCTCGCCGAAGCAAAGCGCATCGGCGTCGGCAGGTTGCGAGCGCTCCTCGCGCTCCAGGCTCCGCCGATCACCAAGTCGATCCGCGGGATCCTCGCGAGCGTGCTCCTCGATCGAATCGCGCTGGGGCTCGCCGCGTCGCTCGCCCTCGTCATCCTCGCGCTGGTCGGCTTGCGAGCAGGCTACTTCGCTCTCTCCGCCGCGCTGGTCCTCGGCGCCTGGGTGCTGACGCATCGGTACCTCGCGAAGCAGCGTCATGTCTGTCCAGCAGAGCAGCTCGCCGAGCGGGCGTCGCACCTCGCGCAGATCTTTCCTGCCGCCTTCGTCGTCATGGGGCACACCCACGTCCCACAGCGCGTGCCGGTGCAAGAAGGCGCAGCAACGTACGTGAACCTCGGGTCCTGGTCCGAGGATGAAGGCGACGACGAGCACTACGCCAAGGCAGCGCGGACGCACCTCGTCATCCATCCGAAGCCGACGGGGCCCTCGGGCGAGCTCCTCACGTGGGATTCGATCACCGGGCCCAGGCGCCTGGCCTGATCGCGATCAGCTTGCGGCGTGCTTTTCGATCAGCTTGGTGAGCACGCTGGGCGAGACGTTTCCGCCCGATAGCAGGACACCGATCTTCTTGGGCTCGCCGGGGATCTTTCGCTCGAGCGCTGCGGCGAGGGCGGCGCCACCTGACGGTTCGACGAGCACCTTGCCGGAGAAGAGGAGCCTGACGACGGCGCGCTCGATCTCGACATCGTCGACGACGACGGCGTGCTTCACGTGGCGCTTGGCGATCTCGAAGTTGAGCTCGCCGACCTCGACCGGGCGGAGGCCGTCCGCGATTGTCGGTCCGGGCTCGACCCGCGTCCGCTCGCCGCGCTCGAGGCTCTTCTGGAGGGCGTTGGCGCTCACGGGCTCGACGGCGACGATGCTCGTTCCCTTTCCGATCGCCGCGGCGACGATGCACGCTCCGGCGAGGAGGCCGCCACCTCCGACCGGGGCGACGACGGTGTCGAGGTCGGGGTGGGCCTCGAGGAGCTCGAGGGTCGCGGTGCCTTGGCCAGCAATGACGTGAGCGTCATCGAACGGCGGAACGATCACCGCGCCGGTTCGCTCGGCGATCCGAACCGCTTCGGCGTAGCGGTCGGCCGACGTCTTGCCGGCGAAGATCACCTCTGCGCCCAGCGCGCGGACGGACTCGACCTTCACGCCCGGCGCGTCCGACGGCATCGCCACCCACGCCGGGATCGCGAGCTCCCGCGCAGCGAGGGCGACGGCCTGGCCGTGGTTGCCGGAGCTGAAGGTCACGACGCCCTTCCTTCTTCGCTCTTCGGGTAGGGCGAGCACCGCGTTCATCGCGCCGCGCGCCTTGAAGGCGCCGACCCGCTGGAGGTTCTCGCACTTGAGGTAGAGCTCGGCCCCGGCGAGCGCGTCGAGCGCCGGGACGCGGAGCACCGGCGTCGTGAGCACGCGGCCCGCGAGGCGCTCGCGAGCTCCGAGGACGTCGTCGAACGAAGGGAGCGTCGCCATCTCGGTCGAGACCTCACCCATCCGCTACGCGCGTGCAAGTGGCAGGCGGCCACGCCATGGCCTACTTGCCACGGTTTTTTCCTCATGCACGGCCGCAGAAGTAGCAATCGAGACCTTGCCGCGCCTCGGTTCCCGCCGTACCCCTTGGGACGATGTCGCGGCTCGCGCTCGCGTCGCTTTCCCTCCTCGGTTACACCTACGTCGGGTATCCCGCCCTGGTCGCGGCGCTCGCGCGCACCTTCGGTGGCGAGCATCCAAAGGACACCGGCTTCGAGCCGCGCGTGTCGGTGCTCATCCCGGTCTACAACGCGAAGAGCTACGTACGAAAGAAGCTCGAGAGCCTCGTCCAGCAGGACTACCCCAAGGACAAGCTCGAGATCCTCGTCTACTCCGATGCGTCGACCGACGGCAGCGATGAAGAGGTCCTCGCCTTCGCCGATCGCGGCGTGACCCTCGTTCGCGGCGACAAGCGCCTCGGCAAGCCTACGGCGCTCAACACGCTCCGGCCGCGCGCGACCGGCGAGATCCTCGTCCTCACCGACATCCGCCAGCCGCTCAGCCCGAACGCGATTCGCGATCTCGTCTCGCACTTCGCCGATCCGTCGGTCGGCTGCGTGTCCGGCAACCTCGAGCTCGTCGGCGGAACCGGAGCGGGCTTCTACTGGAAGTACGAAAACTTCATTCGCAAGCAAGAGGCGAGGTTTCGCGGGATGGTCGGCGTGACCGGTCCGCTCTACGCCATTCGCGCGGGCGACCTGGGGGAGGTTCCGAACGACGTCATCCTCGACGACATGTTCATCCCGCTCCGCCTCCGCCTTCGGGGCAAGAAGCTCCTCCTCGAAGAGTCGGCCGTCGCGCTCGACGACGCGTTCGAGGACGACCGAGAGAAGGGCCGCAAGGTCCGGACGCTCGCGGGAAACTTCCAGCTCTTCGAGAAGCTGCCGGGCCTTCTCTCGCCGACGAAGAACCCGATCTTCCTCGAGACGTTCTCGCACAAGCTGCTCCGCCTCGCCGGGCCGGCGCTGCTCGGCGGGCTCGCCGTCGGGACGATCCACGGCGCGCTCTTCGGTCGGACCTTCGTCGAGCGCACCGCGATGCGCGCGCTCCTCGCGGGCGAGATCGGCTTTACCGTACTCGCTCTGCTCGGTCCCAAGGCGGGCGCGCCGGGCAAGCTCGCGAGGACGTTCGTCGTGCTCAACACAGCGGCTGTCGAGGGCTTCGTCCGCTACATTCGCGGCCGGCAGGAGGTGACCTGGTGACGCTCAAGGTGGCGATCGTCGGCTGCGGGAAGATCGCCGACGGTCACGTTGAAGAGGTTCAGAAGCTCGGCGCTCGCGCGACCGTCGTCGCAGCCTGCGATCGCGAGCTGGTGATGGCCGAGCAGCTGGCGACCCGTTACGCGATCCCGAAGACGTACGAGAGCCTGACCGACATGCTCTCGCGCGAGAAGCCGGACGTGGTGCACGTGACGACGCCTCCCGGCGCGCACCTGCCGCTCGCGAAGCAGTGCGTGGCGGCCGGCGCTCACGTCTTCGTCGAGAAGCCCCTCACGCTCACCTACAAGGAGAGCAAAGAGCTCGTCGACGCCGTCGAGCGCGCCGGAAAGAAGCTGACGATCGGCTACTCGTACCACTTCGAGCCGCCGATGAACGAGCTCCGGACGCTCCTCGCTCGCGGCGAGCTGGGCGAGCCGGTGCACGTCGAGACGTTCTACGGCTACAACCTCGAGGGCGCGTTCGGCAAAGCGCTGCTCGCCGATCCGGCGCACTGGGTCCATGCGCTGCCGGGCAAGCTCTTCCACAACACCATCGATCACGCGATCGCCAAGCTCGTCGACTTCATCGACGACGACCGCCCGACGGTCCACGCCTTCGGGTCGGCTCGCCGCCAGAAGCGCTACGGCGACGCGCGCGACGATCTGATGGATGAGCTGCGCGTCGTGGTGCGCGGCGCGCGAACCACCGCGTACCTGACGTTCTCTGCGCATGCCCGGCCTGTCGGTCACTTCGTCCGCGTCTACGGGACCAAGAACACCGCGCACGCCGACTTCAACAACCGCACCGTGGCGCTCGATCGCGCCCCGACGATCCCGAGCGCGGTCGGCCGCCTGGTCCCCGCCTTCGAGAGCGCCGCGCAGTATCTCCGCGCCGGCACCAAGAACCTCGGCCGCTTCGCCGGCTCGCGCTTCCATTTCTTCGCAGGGCTCGGCGACCTCATCTCGCGGTTCTACGAAAGCATCGAGACCGGCGGCCCGCTCCCCATCTCGACGCGCGACATCCTGCGCGTGGCTCGGATGATGGACGATATCTTCGAGCAGCTCGGCCAGCACAAGACGTCGCGTGAAGAGGCCACGCGCGAGGCGGCGTCGTGAAGCGGCTGGTGACCGGGTCGAACGGCTTCCTCGGCGTAGCTCTCGTCGAGCGCCTCCTCGCTCGCAAGACGCCCGGCTTGCGCCTCTTGGTGCGGCCGGGAAGCGAGCGCAAGAGGCTCGACGCGGTCCTCGCCCGATACCCGGGCGCCGACGTCGAGGTCGCCTTTGGCGGCCTCGGCTCGCCGGAAGAGGCCGGTCGGCTCCTCGATGACGTTGGTGTCATTTACCATCTCGCGGCAGCGCTCTCGGGCCAGGCTGCCGAAATGTTCCTCGGCACCGTGGTGTCGTCGAAGAACCTTCTCGAGGCGGTCGTACGCAGCAAGACCAAGCCCAAGATCCTGCTCGTCAGCTCCTTCGGCGTCTACGGGGTCGCCGACCTTCCGCGCGGTCACCTCCTCGACGAGTCGACCCCGCTCGAGCCGCACCCCGAGCGCCGCGACCACTACTCCCACGCAAAGCTCAAGCAAGAGAAGCTCTTCGAGGCCTATCGCAAGGAGCACGGCGTTCGCGTCGCGATCCTCAGGCCCGGCGTGATCTACGGTCCGGGCGGCGGCGCGATGAGCGCGCGCGTCGGCCTGCGCCTGCCGGGCGTGTTCCTCTTCCTCGGCGGCAAGAACCTCCTTCCGCTGTCGTACGTCGACAACTGCGCCGAGGCGATCTGCGTCGCCGCCGAGCGCGCCAACTTCGACGGCGACGCCTACAACGTCCTCGATGACGAGCTCGTCACTTGCGACGAGTACCTTCGCCGCTACCAGAAAGAGGTCGAGAAGCTTCGCGTATTCCCGATGCCGTTCCCGATCGCCATGGCGCTCTCGGCGGGCGTCGCCTGGTACCACGGTTATTCCAAGGGTCAGCTCCCCGCGATCCTGACGCCGTACAAGACGCGCACTTCGTGGCAGGGAAACCGCTTCACGAACGAGCGCCTCAAGAGCCTGGGCTTCTCTCCAATCGTCTCGACACGTGACGGGCTCGAGCGAACCTTCGCGTACCTCCGGGAGCGCGCCGCCGGGGGCGCTGCATGACGCCGCGGCGTGGAGCGTGGACTCTGCTGCTCGCGATCTTCGCCTGCACGCCGGCGATCGACTACGGCAGCGGCGACGTCGTCCCGAGCCACCCCGACTCTCTCGCCGCGCTCCCCTCGCTCCCGACGACCGAGCCGGACCTCAGCGCGACGGCGGCGCCTCCCCCGCCGCCGAGTCCGGTTGCTTCGGGCAGCGTCGGCGCGAAGACCGGCCCGAGGCCGAACCCCTCGGGCGGCGCGACGTACCGCGTCGAGCCGGGCGGGCAGTATCCGTCGCTCACCGCCGTCGCCGGGCTCCTTCAACCCGGCGACGTCGTCGAGGTCATGGGCGGCACGACGTACGTCGGCGGCGTGAAGTTCGAGAAGGGCGGCACCGCCGAGAAGAAGATCACCATTCGAGGTGTGCTCAAGGACGGCAAGCGACCTGTCATCTCCGGCGGACAGAACACGATCGAGGCGAACGGCGACCACTACGTCTTCGAGAACCTGGAGATCACCGGCGGCGCGAAGCGCTGCTTCTTCCACCACGCGAACGACATCACGCTGCGCCTGAGCCTCGTTCGCGATTGCCCGCAGCAGGGGATCCTCGGCGCCGACACCGACTCCGGCTCGCTCACGGTCGAGCTCTGTGAGGTCACCCGGTCCGGCAGTGGAACCTACAACCATCCGATCTACGTCGCGACCGACGAGAAGGCGCACCCCGGGTCGGTGTTTCGCCTGGTGCAGTCGTACATCCACGACGGCGCGGGCGGGAACAACGTCAAGAGCCGGGCCGAGCGCAACGAGATCCTCTACAACTGGATCGAGGGCGCGATGTACCACGAGCTCGAGCTCATCGGGCCCGACGGTCAGGATCCCAAGCTCGCCCGCGAGGACAGCCAGATCGTGGGCAACGTGCTCCTCAAGACGGGGCCCACCCACGCGATCCGGATCGGCGGCGACGGCACCGGCGAGACGGGCGGGCGCTACCGCTTCGTCAACAACACGATCATCATGAACGGCGATGTCGGCGCGATCCGCCTGTTCGGCAGCGTCGAGTCGGTCGAGCTCTTCAACAACGCCTTCTACCAAATGGGCGGCAAGTCGGGCGTCACCCTGTTCCGCGACGACGAGGTGAAGTGGGCGTCGGGCAGCCCGGTCATCTCGGGTCAGAACAACTGGTTCCCCGAGGGGTCGACGACGTCGAGCGCGCTCAAGGCGACGAAGCTCGGCGGTCGTTCTGTCTTCGCGGGGGTCGGCACCAAGGACTTCCGGCCCGGTCGCGGCAGCCCGCTGGTCGCTGCCGGCACCTCGAACACCGCGAGCGAGGGCAAGTTCGCCTTCCCGAACCCGCTCGCGTTCCCGGCGCTCGAGCCGCCGCGTGGCAAGGCAGCCCCCGGCGAGACGCGCGCCAAGTCGACCCGCCCGGCGATCGGCGCCTACGAGCCCTGAGTTCAAGATGTTCTCGGTACCCGGCATCGCCGCTCTGATCCTGCTCATCTACATCAAGCCGCAGGAGTTCATCCCGGGGCTCGAGGGCGTACCGCTCCTCTACGCGTTCCTGGGGCTCGCCGTCTTCGGACTGATCCTCGATCTCCGCCTCGGACACGCCAAGTTCGATCCGCCGCCGCATTGGCCCTACGTCCTCATCTTCGTGCCGTGGTGCTTCGTCACGTACCTCTTCAAGGCGGGGGGCGGCGGCTTCGTGAAGGCGGCGATCGAGCTCGTGATCGTGACGATCCTGTTCTTCACGATCAGCTCGGCGGTCCAGACCTTCCGCTCGTTCGAGGTGGTGATGGGCACGCTGCTCGTTGCCAGTCTCTTCGTCACCGGCGTATGTCTTCACCAGGGCTTCGCTCCGCTCGGCTGCGCCGTCCAAGAGGGCGCCACGATGGAGGCGCTCCGCCCCGACGGGCGTCCATGCCAGCGCGCCGAGGAGTGCTCCGAGGGCGACGCCGAGCCGGGCGCCACTTACCAGTGCGAGCGGATGGGGCTGTTCGGGACGGTGAGCGTCGGGCGCGGGCGCGTGCGCTACCGCGGCGTGCTCAAAGACCCGAACGAGGTGGCGCTTGCCTGCGGCGCCGCCGTGCCCGCGCTCTTCGCGCGCGTCGAACGCCAGTCGACGCTCTTCCGATGGGGCCTCTTGCTGATCGGCTTTTACGCGGTCGCCCACACGATCATCTTCACGCAGTCACGCGGCGGCCTCTTGGTCTTCCTGGCGGTCGTCGGCGCGTACTCGGTAAAGAAGCTCGGCATGAAGGGCGTCATCGCCGGCGGCATCCTGGCCTTGCCGCTCGTGGTCCTCGGCGGCCGCAGCGGCGATGAGGCGAGCGACTCAGCCAACGAGCGGACCGAGGTCATGTCTGCCGGCATGCAGATGTTCCAGAGCGATCCGATCTTCGGTGTCGGCTACGACCAGTTCGGCAACCACCACCACCTGACGGCGCACAACTCGTTCCTGCTGGCGCTGTCGGAGACCGGCGTCCTCGGGCTCTTCCTGTTTCTCTCGATGATGTACATCTCCTTCAAGATCTGCTGGTCGGTGATGAGACGCTACACCGGGTCCGAGGAGGCGAAGGTCGCGGCGACCTGGTCGATGGCGCTGCTCGCGGCCTTCTGCGGCGTGGCCGTCGGCAGCTTCTTCCTGTCGTTCACCTACCACCAGGTGCTCTGGATTTACCTGGGGCTCTCGGGAGCGCTCTACGCCGTCGTCCGCCACCACGACGCGAATTTCAAGGTCAGCATCGGTCTGTCGGAGAAGCTCCTCATCGGCGCGGCGACGCTGAGCTTCCCGGTCGCCCTCAAGCTCTTCTTGCGGCTCAAGGGGCAGTGACCCGGCCGCGAAGGCACGAGGCTCAGCGAGGCGCGAACGCGCCCAACGACAGCGCCGAGGCTTCGCTCCGCGCTTCGCCTCGGCCGTGGAGCAGGTACTGCTTGTCGATCGGATGAGCTTCTGCCGGCTGAGAACCGGCGCCCTTCAGCGGCGAGGAGCCCTTCGGCGACAGGTCCAGCTTCGCGATATCCGTAAAGCCGGGATCGCTGCCGACGAGGCTCTTGTCGAAGCCCTTCACCTCGGCCTTCTGCTCCGCCTTCAAGCTCTGCTGCGGCGTGATCCCCTCGGAGAGCCAGTTCTGGGTCAGCTCGGCGATGCCCGATACGACGCCGTCCCGTGCGCCGAGGAGCGTGACCTCACGCTTCATCACGCTCTTGGCTTCGGTGAAGAACACGTTGTTCGTTGCGAGGAGCTGCTCCTCGTTCGTCGAGAGCTCGAAGATCGACGTGCCCGCGTATGCCGGGTGGGATGCGTTGAGGATGACGACGGTGTTGTTGAAGAAATGGAGCTTGCCCTTGCGGTAGGTCTCCAAGATGCCGCTGTCGCCGCCGTAGTGGACCATCGAGCCGCTGGCGACCGGTCCACGCACGAGGACGTTGCCGTAGACCCAGCTCTCGTGAAAGGTCGGGTCCTTCACGTTGGGCTCGCGCGCTTCCTGCGAGTCGACGAGGTCGATCAGGTGCGCGCCGTCTTCGATCCAGTTGTATCGAATGACGACGCCGGCGCTCCGCTCTTTGATGTTGCCGCCGAGCGTTCCCTGCGCGCCGGCGCGCGGCGGACCGAAGCGGTTGTACTGGTAGGTGACGCCCGACGCCTCGTTGTAGACGTTGTGCTGGTACCAGTTCTCGGTGCTCGCGTTCGCGTAGATGTAGTTGCCCTCGATGGTGACGTTCTTCGTGAGCTCCTCGGCACCGCCGCCCCCGACGAAGAGGCCGTTGGCGTTGTGGTGGATGATGCAGCCGCGAATGGTCACGTGGCTCGCGCGCTGCACGAAGATGCCGGCGGCGTTCTCGGCCCAGGGCGTCTTTTCGCCCTTCTTGTCGACGAAGGTCTTCCCGGCGTCGGCGTTCCTCAGCTCGAGGCCCTCGATGACGAAGTGCTCCGGCTGCTGCAGCCACGGTGCGCCGTGCTGCTTGCCGACGATGATGAGGCCGCGCGGCTGATGGCCGTCGTACGGAAAGTCGATCGTCGTGCGTGTCGTCGCGTTCTCGCCGTCGATGATCGGGAGCTCGCCATTGTTTCCGGCGACGCCGCAGACACGGATGGGCGCGTCCTTCCGGCCGACGCCGCTCAGCATGAACTTTTCACGGTACGGCTCGGGGCGATGGTGGATCCGGACGGTGTCGCCGGGGCCGAGCCGCTCCCAGGGGACGTCTCCGATCTTCTCGTACTTCTGGCCGGGGCCGACCGGGTGGTCGGTGCCTTTGCCGTCGTGCTTGCAGGTCGTCGTGCTCTGGAACGGAACGTCGGGCAGCGAGAGCGGCGACCCGCTCGAGCTCGAGCGCGGTACGAGCGGCGTCTGTCCCGGCTTCTCCGCGCACGCTCGCTGCGCGAGGCTGCAACCGGAGAGCAGACAGAGCGTCGCGGCGACTCCGAAGACGCTTCGCCGCGCCGGCACCTCAGCGCCCTACGCCCTTGATCATGACCCACGGGGTCATCGCGATGATCTTGAGCTCCATCGCGAGGAAGCTCTCGAGCGTCTCGAGCGCGGCGGCGTACGCGAGATCGAAGAGGAGCTTCATTCGCATGTCGTCGGCCTGCGCGCCCTCGGCCTCCGGGAGGTCGAACGGGTTGAGGAGCGTGTCCTCGAATTTCGACGCGTCGCTGCCTTCGAACGCGCGGCCGGTGTAGCCGAGCGAAACCTGGGCGAGGCCGGTGAGCCCGGGCTTCACGTCGCGCATTCGCTCCTCGAAGAACGGGATCGCCAGCGCGAGGTTGATGAGAAGCTCGGGGCGTTCCGGACGCGGCCCGACGAGGCTCATGTCGCCGCGGAGGATGTTGACGATCTGCGGTAGCTCGTCGAGCCGGGTCTTCCGCAGGATGCGCCCGACCCGCGTGATCCTCGGATCGTTTTCGCTCGCGAGCACGGCGCCCGTCAGCTTCTCGGCGTCGACACGCATCGTGCGGAACTTGAACATGTCGAAGAGCTCGAAGGACGGCGTCGGGATGCCGTCTTTGTCCTCGAAGCCCCGGAGCATGCCGGCGCGCCGCTGCTTGTAGAGAATGGGGCCCGGGTCATCGAGCCAGATCGCCAGCGCGATGGCGGGCGCCAGGGGGGCCGCGACACAAGCCAGGGCGGCACCGCCCAAGAGGTCGACCGCACGTTTTGCCAAGCGAACGGACGAGAGCACGGCGCCTTTATAGGCGAACAGCGTGCCGCTCGTGTAGCCTCGGCGTGTGATCACCCTGAAGGTCCCGGGCTCCATCGAGTACCGCGACATCGCGGTGCGTGTGGTGGGTGGGGCTTGCAAGCTGATCGATGCGCGCGACCCGGAGCAATTTGCCACAGAGGTGGTGAGCGCCTTCAGCGAGGCGTTCAACAACGTGATCCTCCATGGCTACGAGGGCGTCCCGGCCGGTGACATCGAGGTGACGATCACCCATTCCGCCGAGGGTGTCGTGCCGGTGGAGCTGCGGCTCGCGGTGAAGGACACCGGACGGGTCTTCGATCCCGGACAGTACCTGGAGCTGCCCGAAGAAATGCCGGAGCGGGGGATGGGCCTCTTCATCATCCGGTCCTTCGTGGATGAGCTGCTCTACCAGGCAGGCCCGCCCAACGTGCTGACCTTGGTCAAGCGGACGCAGCCCGGGACGGGACGGAAGCGCTCGGCGCCACCCTGAATTGGGCGAAAGACGAGAATTTCGGGCACGGGCACGGGCACGGGCACGGGCACGGGGACGACGGGTGGACCCCGGGCCGTGGGTGGGGTACCCCAAGAGGCGGATCTATGGGCCATACGAGAACGGACAGCGGTGACGAGACGCTCCTCAAGATCGATGGGACGCTCGACGCGCTGACGGCCCCCGAGCTGCGCCCGGTGCTCGATCAGCTCGTCAGCGAGGGACGAAAGAGCATCACGGTCGATCTGTCCCATTTGCGGCTGATCGACAGCTCCGGCGTGGGCGCGCTGGTGTCGTTGCTCAAGCGTGTTCGAGGGTACGGGGGCGAGGTGAGGGTGGCGGGGGTACGCGATCAGCCGCTTGCCATCTTCAAGCTGCTCCAGCTTCACCGCGTCTTCCCGGGCCTGCCGGGCGCCTGATCCCCGGCAATGCCCATGGTCCGTCCCCTGGCGGGTCCGGAACAAGATTCGATGCGGGTCCTCGTTCTGACGCGGATCTTTCCGAACCGCGCCGAGCCGACCTTCGGGCCCTACAACCTGAAGCAACTCGCGGCGCTGCGCGATCTCGGTTGGTCCGTGCGCGTGGTCAACCCCATCCCGTGGTTTCCGGGCGCTTCGCGCTTCACCGGAAAGACCCGCGCAGCGAGCCTCTCGGCGGTGCCCCGGCGCGACTCGTTCCTCGACCTCGAGGTCGAGCACCCGCGATTTCTCCACATCCCCCGGCTTCTCGCCGCGCACGCGCCCATCTACGCTGCGTCTGTCGCGCCCACCGTGGCAAAGCTGCGCGGCTCGTACGACGTGATTCTCTCCCCGTTTGCGTATCCCGACGGTGTGGCGTCGCTCTTGCTTGGCGAAGCGCTGGGCTTGCCGGTCGTGATCAAATTGCATGGAGGTGACATGAACGTCGGGGCCAAGCTCCCCGGTCCCGGGCGGTGGATCCGCTGGGCGTTCCCAAAGGCCGCGCGCATCGTCGCGGTCAGCGAGCCGTTGGCCGATGCCGCAGTAGCGTTCGGCGCGCCGCGAAGCCGCGTCGACGTCGTACAAGATGGGGTCGACGACAAAGTCTTTTTCATCCGCGACGCTCGCGAGGTTCGCCGCGCCCTCGGTCGCGATCCGGACCGAAGGCTCCTCGTCTTCGTCGGCAGGCTCGAAAAGCGAAAGGGCGTCTACGAGCTGCTCGAAGCGTTCGAGCGCCTTGCGCCTCGCCACCCGGACGTCGACCTCGCGCTCGTTGGCGACGGCGACGACACGAAGGCATGCCGCGAGCGTGCGGAGCGGATGAACGGCCGCGTGATCCTCACCGGCAACGTCGGGATGCAGGGCGTCGCGGACTGGCTCGCCGCTTCGACGCTGCTCACCCTGCCGAGCTATGCCGAGGGCACGCCGAACGTGGTGATCGAGGCGATCGCGTCCGGTCGTCCGGTCGTCGCGAGCCGCGTCGGCGGCATCCCGGACATGGTCACCAGCGCGGCCATGGGCGAGCTCCACGCGCCCGAGGACGTCGATGCGCTCGAGGTCGCCCTCGACGCGACGTTGAGCAAGTCCTTCAATCCTGACGAAATTGTCAGGCTCTCGGGCCGGGGTACCTGGCGCGACAGCGCCGGCGTTCTCGCCCGCTCGCTCCGAGCGGCAGTGGAGGCGCGATGATCCGCGAACGGCGCCTCCGCTGGGAAGAGCGTGAGCCCGATCTCTTCGGCGTGGTCGACGAGGTCGGCCGGCTGTTCCGTCGCGCGAAGCACAGAAGGCTCCTCGTCCTCACGATCACCGTCCTCTTGACGGCGCTCTTGTCGGTCCGCGAGTTCCGCAAGCAGCGGAGCTACCCTGCCACCGTCGTCCTCTCTGCGACCGAGAGCGAGGACGCCCAAGTCGGCAACGCGCACACCAACGCTCGCCTCTCGGACTACGTCTGGTACGCCGTCTTCACCGATCGGACGCTCTTCGCGCTGATGGAGAAGCACCGGTACCGGCCCGACATGATGAACAAGAACCCGCGCCTCGCGCTGGAGTCCTTCCGCGAAGACCTCGACGTCGACGTGTACAAGAACGAGTTCAACCGCGAGCGTTACGGCGGCGAAGCGCCGCGGTCGGCGCGCATCGCGGTGAGCTTCTCCGCGTCGACGCCCGAGGTGGCGCTCGCCATGGCGCGCGACCTGGGCGAGCTCGTCGTACAGCGCGACGCAGAGATCCGGCGCGAGCGCTTCGAGATGGAGAAGCGCGTCCGCACCGACGCCGTCAGCTACGCAGAGGCGGAGCTGTCACGCCTTCATCGCGAGATGGAGGCTGTCGATGACGAGTACCCGACCGCCAGCCCCCGGCGTCGCGGCGAGCTCCGTGTCGAGGCGGCCGGTCTCGACGGCGCGATCGTCGCGTCCGAGGCGCGCCTCCGCGAGGCGCAGAACGCGAAGCGCCGCCTCGATCTCGAGTCGAGCGCGGACAAGGTCAGCTTGGCCCTTCAGTACGAGCGCGTCGACTGGGGCGCGGCGAAGCAACCCGTCAACCTCACCTTCGTCCTCGTACGTGCAATCATTCTCGCGTTCTTCGGGCTCTTGCCCGTCGTCGCGATGGGCGTGGGTGCCTTCGACCCGCGCATCTATGCCGAAGAAGACGTCGCGCGAATGCGCCTCAAGCCCTTGGGGCTCGTGAAAACCTTTGCTATGCGAAATGCTAGGAGTTAGCTCGCGATGGCCACAGAAGCCGAATACAGCTCGTCGAGCACCGACCGGGAACAAGGCGCCGGGGTCGAGCTCGCTCGCCTGCTCGGGATCCTTCGCCGGGCCATCTTCAACTGGAAACCGAGCGCGCTCATCATCGCGATCGGGCTCATGGCCGGCGTGGGCTTCGCGGTGCTCCGCAAGCCGAGCTACCGGTCGGAGACCATCGTCATCTACCGCCAAGGCGTTCGTCTCAACGACGAGCGCGGTGGCGTGAGCCTCACGCTGGGCGCGCGCCTCGAAGAGATGCTCAAGGCGCGCGGGCGCCTCGAGGGTCTCATCGACGAGCTCGCGCTCTACGAGAAGCTCAAGCAGCAAAAGGGCGTCTCCGACGCGATCGAAGAGTTTCGCAAGGACATCCAGTTCAAGGCGCGATCGACCGATACGTTCGCCATCGCGTACAAGGGCCCGGATCCCGAGCAGGTCCAGCGCGTCACCGCGCGGCTCGCCCAGACCCTGATCGAAGAGAACCAGCGCTTGCGTGTCGAGCAAGCCAAGGTCCAGACGGAGTTCCTCGCGGCCGAGAAGACCCGCGCCGAGACCGAGCTGAAGAGCAAGGAACGGCAGCTCGCTCAGTTCTTGTCCGAGCACCCCGAGTTCGCGCTCGATCAGAACGCGAGCGCGTCGGGCGTCGCCGTCCGCGCACGAGAGCGCGAAGCGGCGAAGGACGGAATGCGTGACTCGTCGCTCGACGCGCTCCGCCGGCAGAGCATGCGTCTCGACGCTGCCATCGCCGGCGAGACCAGCGTGTACGCGACGTCCGACGCCCCGGCCGACCCCGAGGCCGAGGCAGCGCGTGCTTCGGCCGAGTCGGCGCTGTCCGCCGCACGCTCCGACCTGAACGCCAAGCGCAACACGCTGACCGATCAGCATCCCGACGTCATCGCGGCGAAGAACCGCGTCGCGGCGGCCGAAAAGGCGCTGCAAGACGCCGAGGCGAAGGTCGCGGCGTCGCGCCTCCAAAACACCGCCGCGGCCGGCGCAAAGCTGGATCCCGAGGCAGCCAAGCAAAAGCTTCGGGACAAGAAGCGGAAGATCGACGCCGAGATCGCCCAGCGTGAGAAGGCGTCGACCAAGGCGGCGGACGACAAGTCGGCGGCGCCCGCCCCGGCGACCGAAGAGGCGACGAGCATCGTCGGTCTCGAGACGAGCTGGGCGCGCCTCTCGCGTGACGTCAGCGAAGCTCGCGATCAGATGACCCAGCTCGAACGGAACTACTTCCGCGCGCAGATCGAGGCGAGCTCGTCGCTCGGCGGGTACTCCGATCAGGTCGTCGTGCTCGACCCGGCGTTCATGCCGACGCGCCCCGAGCCGCCGGGCAAGTCGCTCATCGTGATCATCGCCGGCGGTCTGTCCTTCGTTCTGGCGATGATCGTCGCGCTCCTGCGCGCCCTGCTCGACCGCCGCATCTACGAAGAGGCGGATCTTGCGCGGATCGCACCCATCCTTGCTGTCGTTCCCCGCGCGGGCCGACGAGGTCTGTGGCGACGATGACGATGCGAACGACGATGACGATGCAGCAGGTGCCGACCGTCGAGCGTCAGGTCGACGGCTTGATCGAGCGCCTCGCGAACTTCGCCAACGAGCCCGCGGCGCGCGCGCTTCTCATCGAGGCGCGGCGGCTGCGGTCGATCATCGAAAACTGGAGGACCGTCGGGCCGTCGCCGCAGGTCCGTGAAGAGACGCTGGCGCGCGTGATGCATCTGTCGGCCGCCGTGGCCGACGTTCTCCCGCCTTCTTCGACGGGTCGCTCGTCTTCGAGCATCAAAGCAACGGTGCCGTTCGGGGGCGCAGTTGCGCCCGTCTCGGTGCGCAGCCGCACGCCGGGCGCGATGCCGGCGACCAGCGTCGAAGAGACGGTGATCACCGAGGGCGCGTCGGCCCTGCCGCAGACGCCGCTCGACGTTCAGCCGGTCAAGATGAACGACGACCTCAGCCCGCACCTCGCGATGCTGAAGGACCCGTATTCCGTCCGCGCCGACGCGTACCGCGCTCTCCGCCACAGGATCGCAGGCAAGGGCGATCCCAAGGTGATCGGCGTCACCAGCCCGTCGCGGCGCGAGGGCAAGACCATCTCGGCGATCAACCTCGCCGCTTCGCTCCGTGAAGGCGCGCGCGGTCGCGTCCTGGTGATGGAGGCGAACCTGCGCGCGCCGTCGATCGCCTCGACGCTCGGGTTCATGCCGCCGGTGTGCTTCAACGAGCAACTGCTCCGCCACAAGGCAGAGCCCCTCGATCCGTGGACCGCGGCCGAGGTGCTGCCGCAGCTTCACGTGATGGCGATCAACCCGATGAACAAGTACCCGCCGCTCATCGATCCCATCGCGTTCTCGATCGCGATCGATCGCCTGCGGCTCGCCGGCTACGACTACATCGTGGTCGACTCCCCGCCGGTCCTCGAGAGCGCGGACGTGAACATGATTTCGGACAGCGTCGACGGTTTCGTCATGACGGTCCTCGCGCGGCGCAGCGACGCGCGATCGGTCAGGCGCGCCGTCGATCAGCTCGGGGCGGTGACGTTCTTGGGGACTTTGCTGCTCGAGTAGCCGGCCGCTGACGAGAGGCGCCCGATCGGTGTAGCCTAGGCGCCGGAGGTTCGCGTTATGGCGCTCTCTTCGCACCGTCCCACGATGTCCCCGACCTTCGGGGCGGCCCTGCTCGCTCTCACCTCGGCAGCTGCGTGTGGTGATGGAGAAACGAGTGGCACGGGCGGCACGGCGCAAGGCGGGGCAGGGCCTTCGGGGCCCGTGACGTCCACCGTCGGCAA